>NZ_JBQMWH010000039.1:0-510 GCF_053470345.1 Thalassotalea agariperforans
TGGTATTTATAAGTGATGCATTAGAACGCGCGACACGTCTTTTGCCTTATAAACACCGGGTATTTATATCAGCTTTCCAGATTGTTAAAGAACAATTTCTAGCACGCATTCGGCTAAAAATTTGGTTAAAAAAACCAAATTGAAAATATCGTTCAGATACCTTGAATTTGGTTTCTCTCTAACCGAAGAAGTTGGTAGGTCTGGGCAGACTTGAACTGCCGACCTCACCCTTATCAGGGGTGCGCTCTAACCAGCTGAGCTACAGACCTGCATAATATAATAAGTGGTGGAGCTAAGCAGGATCGAACTGCTGACCTCCTGCGTGCAAGGCAGGCGCTCTCCCAGCTGAGCTATAGCCCCTCATTATACTAGGGTTTTACTTTCTTCTTCTAATTTCGTTATCATACAATTTGTGTGAACACTCAACATCAATGGTAATTCTTCAAGATAAGGAGGTGATCCAACCCCAGGTTCCCCTAGGGTTACCTTGTTACGACTTCACCCCAGTCA
>NZ_JBQMWH010000003.1:0-443510 GCF_053470345.1 Thalassotalea agariperforans
TCGCAAACGCTTCAAGTGCTTTCTTATTCATAGTCTGCCTATCCTAAACCCTACATGGGTATTAATGATAGGCAGTTACACAGATTTTGTTACAGGGTCGTCAAAAATAGCGATATCACGCGCCAGATTTCACCCTCTAAACACGTTTTAGCTGGAAGTACCTTTATTTATTTTGGTTGATTGATATACGGTGTGCTTTGCAGAAATAGCATTGGTTACAACAAGACTAAGTAACGCATAAATTATAGCCCATGATATAACGATGATTATTGTCGGAAAAATCATAGATATAAAACCATAAAACCCTATTTGAGAACCGAAAAAAAACAATAAACATATCGCAGCAATATGGATAAAGCTAAAAACTATCGATAAAGCTCGGCCAACACTTTGCGCAGAGGAAGCCAAATCGTAATCATCTTGAAAAGCATTTTTAGTTGAACCAGTTTGTTCTTTAGTTTGCCCTGCAATTGACGGTTTGCTGACTTCTGATGTTAAAACAAACCAACTACCATTATCATTTTTACCTTCAAGATCACCATCTTTTAATTGCTGAATGACATCATCAATATTTAAGTTATTATCTGTGGCATATTTCTCAGCTCTAATACTGATCATTAATCAATTCCTTTTAGTTGAATAATTATTTTTAGTCTTTAAATCATAACCAGTTACCGTTTATGTTTTATAAAGCATCTTCATCGGAAGTTATTGTGATGGTTTGATATTTAGCCAGTACGTCAGACCATTTTTCTGATTCATAGCTGAGTGATAAAAAGCCATGTCCTCTTTTTAAACCATGTATATCCAGTACTACTCCTCCCTTTTGATTATTCCACAGGGAAGACCATATCCCACAACCATCATATTTTAAACACTGATAAAAATCATCGTGTTCTGTATACAATTCTCCTCCAACTATTTCATAAGACTTTGGCTCTGAATATTTTTTTATTAAACTTGATTTGATTTTTTCATATAAAGCTTTTCCTTTAGTACCTGTACTATCAGAAGTGATATCTTTACTTAACATTTTGATTTTTTGTAAGCCTAGTTTGCTATCAAAATACAAGTAATATACATCACCAAAAGATACATTTTTGATAGCACTTTTAGACTCGCAGCTTGTAATGTTTAATTCGCTTTCACACTTTATCAACTGGATTTGTTTGGCTTCAATATTTTTCTGAGACATTCCCCATTCAAAACCAAAAGGAGCTTCAATATTTTTAGCGATTGAGTTAAATGAGATGAACGATAGTAACCATAAAAATTTATACATTTTTTTTCCTTGTGCTTTTTATTTGAACAGAAAAAATCAAAGCTAAACTTCCTGTTTTTAGTACATATATATAATCATAAAAATTTGTAAATTAGAATTACTTTAAATGATTATTAACAGCTTCTAAAAAAGGAGAGAACTTAGTGTTAATTGTTCTCATGCCTGCACTTTCACCAAAAGATGATACTGTGTAGTTATCAATATGAATGACTTTCATTTTAACCAGTTTAGCTTGTGCAATTAGCTTAAAATCTCGAATAGGAATATAAAAACGTCTTGTCGAAAAGTCACCGTAATTGGTATTAACACTAGCGTTTTTTGCACTTTTTATTATGTTGCCGTTTACATTGAAATTTACACCGCTAACATTATTTATACCTTGAGTGCCAACTGTAATATATACAACGGATGGTGTGTTTTCATTCCATTCAAATCCTAAAGTATGCCAATCTTCAGTAATTCCTGATGCAGAAACAGGAGGTTGAAGTATTCTTGTTGAATTATCAAAATCATCTTTGTTAATTGATACGCTTGGTGTTAATGCATCATTCATTGCGCAAGAAGATATTGTGGAGATTATTATCAATAGTAAAAAAATATTTTTCATTTTATATCCTTATAGTTTTAAAATGGGTGTTTTAGACCGTGGTACTATAATGCCAAAAAAGTGATATTTCTACCTTTTACAAGTAGAAATATATGCAGGACAATAACTTAATTGAGTTAGGTAAAAAAATCCGAGCTATAAGAAAAGAAAAAGGTATATCCCAAGAGCGATTAGCTTTTTTATCAGGAACAGATAGAAGTTATATGGGGCGAATTGAAAGGGGTGAAAAGAATATTTCTGTAACCAAGATATATCAGATATGTAATGCGTTAAATATTTCACCTAAAGAATTATTTGATTAACCGCAAACCTTTAGGTGTTACGTCTCTTTACCGCAATATCTACAAAGCAGCGCTTCCATTTTTAGCTGTTCGATAATTTGATATATTATTTCGAAGTCAAGTCATTAATATACCAATGCTTGTTGAATTCATTTAAATCTTCCATTTGTTTACCTAAAACACCGAATAAACCACCAGTCCAAGTTGGAAATGCACTTGTTCCGTCAAGGTTATATACGTTTTGCGGTAAAGTTCTAAGAGTATACATAGGGTTTTGATTCCCGTATTCTAAACCTGTTTTTTTGAAAAACTCCCCTTTTAATATAAATTTAGATTGTCCTTTATAAGCCAGTATTATTTTTTCGTATTCTTCTTGTTTTAATTTTTCTGATATTTGCAGTAACAATCTAGAAACGTCCATAGGGCTCTTATCTGAAGAAACATCTCTAATATCAAAAACAATAATATTTGGGTTTACAAACCAATCAAAATACAAATAAACATTTATTCCTATATTTCTTGAATCTGAATTGAGGGCATGTGAAATATTTTTTTGTAATGAAAAATAATTCCATGAAAAGAGAGCTGAGACAATTAAAATAATTGTAACTATGATTTTACGAACCATTCGTTCTTCCTTGAGTGTTTGGCCATTTAGGCCGTTTAATCGATAATTAGTCTCGCATATTATAGTGAGGAATTATACTGCTGAATAATTAGTGGTTTCGTGTGCAAATATGTGTAAATGTGAAAATATGTGCACACCTACCTTAACCAGATTTAACTCTAACCTCATTAAAACCCCTTGATTTAGGCTATATAAAGTCGTACTTTACTTATGTAAACCATGGCTTTGGGATTCAAAATCCGTTGCAGCAATGCGTGGCGGTTCGAGTCCGCCCACCGGTACCATTATATGAAAGCCCTGTCCTTAATCGGATGGGGCTTTTTTGTTTGCTTTTTTTGGGGGCTGAAATGATACGAAACCGGACATTAGACTTGGGTTATTTAACGACAAGTGATCCGGCATTGCGGACATAAGGCCTAACTCATTTATGGAGAGAAACTGGTTAGAACTAATACTTAAAATCATATATTCACATTATGACAAGTATGGGTAAGTTTTCTCAGTATTAATAAATACTCGCCGTGAAACTGCTGTTTTAAAGTGTAGCAAGAGCAGTCATGGCATCTACTGGCTTTTCACCGTGATAAAATACTCGTAAAGCAAAGCCCTCTCCCAAATAACCCTGCTCTGAGCCCTCGCCAAAGACGATAGCCTGCCCGTTGTACCTCCAGAGATACTTATTTTTTTGTTTTAGCCTTGCCGTCTCTTTTTTGTCAGCAAGTCTTATAGGTATACCAGTGCCATTACAAATTTCGATTAACTTTTGCATGTGAATGCCTAAAGAAATATGTTTTCTGCCAAACAGTAAGTCAAACTTTAGTTCGTCGGGGATAGGTAAGTTGTAGATTGGTAAGCCGAGTGGATCCATCATACAGTTGACCAATGATGTTCTCGGACAATCAGGACTAGCCCCCATACCAACAAACCATCCTTCAAATGCCAATTGCCCTGGAGCTTTAAATCGACCTGTGTCGTAGCAACCTATATACAAACAATCTTGAATCACATCAATAGCGTAACCTTTTAACTCACATTGTTTACTTAAATCAATTATAGCGCTATACCATGTTCCAACATTTGTCGGTAAATCTAAAATTTTAACTGATTTTCCAGTTAAGGCATCAATCCCTTCGTCATTTGATAACGTCTCTTGTAATGACTGCATTCGTTGTTTTTGGCGAAGTGTTCGCTGGACTTGTTTTTGAAAATTAACTGGTTTGTCGGAAAACTGATTTGCTACATCATTATCGTCAACTAATGTGGGCATCTCTGCTAATATTTGTAATATTTTTTTGTTAGTTTTACCCTCTTTCACTTCATAGATGTTGGTACTGCCGTCTTTTTTAATGTGGTAAATATCACCTACCTGAATGAAGGTCGTTAAGTCTGAAATCAATGCTATAGAATCAGGGTCTTGTATGTGACATTGTTCAACAGTATGAAGAACTGATTCAATGTTTGATTCTTGAAGAGTTGGCGGCTGCTGTGCCATAAAAAACCGCTTTACATAGGCAAGCTCATTCTTAAAAAGCTGCCAACCAATCGCATCAGCAATCCCCCTATACGCAAAACGCCGAGCATGACTGACATCATCATTTTCAATGGATAAAAGAAGTTTGTTGACCATCTTATCTTGTGCCATACGCATATCTCGATGCGTTAAACATATAAACTCATCAATGACGTCCTTCGATGGTTTTTGTCCATCTTCAGCTTTAAATTTTGGCCACACCGACGCAGAGTTTTTACAGGCAAGCTTATATAGTTCTTGTAATTCAGGCTCTAATATCGCGGGCAGTATCTTCGGGATAAGTAGCTCTAGAGGAACATTTTTTTTTCGTTTTTTATTTGCCATAACTTTCAGCCATTTTTCAGTTTTCACTATTATAGCCTTAGAAATATTTCTAAGGCAGCTGTACCGGTTGAGTTCTTTAAAATCACCTTCCTAGCAAACAATGGGGCAGAAATGAAAACCACCGATTTATTCAGCGGTAAAACCAATATCAAACACCTTCGATATCATTGCATAATAAACAAAGTTGGTCTCCCATATTTGGAACATCTCTATATCTTGCTCAATGGGGTATATAGCAAATAGGTTTTGAAACACGCCAGCATCAAAATCAAAATCCAAGTCTTTAGCTAGCTCAGCCATGTAGCCGCTGCCAACATAACAAAAGTCGGTGATGTAGCAAAAGCGCCAGCCGTCACCTACGTTCTCTAATCGAATTTCAACGGGGTGATAACCACCATCATCGGCACTATAGTTTGGGTCACGAAAATTAATAGTAACGGCTTTTTCGTTTTCATATGGTGTAAGTAAATCGGCAGGAAATGTGCTGATGGCCAGATGTTTACTTTAAGCAGTGTTTTGAAAGCGGTAAAAAAACGCCGACACATAGTCGACGTTTTTAATGGGGTATCGCAGATATGCGGGTTACATATCTGCAACTAGTACTTTAGGTTTAAAACTTAGCTGTTAAACCTAAGGTAACACGGCGGTCAGTTAAGCTTTGTTCACATAACAAGGTATTTTCATTAAAACACCATCTTGTGCGATCTTCTTGAGTTAAGTTAACACCTTCTAAACTAACAGTATAATTTTCGTTGATGTTGTAACTTACGTTCATGTTTAGTTGACCACGAGCGCCTACTACAGGTGGAATATTGAATCTCATTTGAGCAAGTGATTCAGTAAATGCATCACGCCATGTATAACGCATACGTACGCTTAGATCGTTTTTATCGTAGAACATGGTAATGTTATATGCATTCTTAGATAATTTATCTAAAGTAATACGTTCTGTTACTACGTCATCAGCTAGTGTAGGTGTACTGTTATCGGTATCGGTTCTACCTAATATTTGGTTGATAGCAGCAGACGCTTCTCTAAATTCATCTAACGCAGCGCCAGATTTTTGATAAGTGTAGTTGGCAATAACACCAAAACCTGAGGCCCAACCTAACTCGTCTTCAAATTCTGATAAATCATATTGGAAAGCTAGCTCAATACCACTTTGTGTTTCTGTACCATTTGCATTGATTTTACTAAGTTCTCTTACACAAATACCTTGTGTATCAGTTCTACTTGAAAATACGTTGTAATTTTCTGGTGGTACGTTCGGGTTGAATATACCGCCGTCTTCACATGGTGCAGTTACGTCTCTTTCAATTTGTCCGGTAGAACCAATAGGTTCAGCAGGAACATTTTGAATAGCCGTGATGAGGTTTGTTCTTTCTTTATGAAAAATGCCCGCACTAATTAAGCTTGACGGTGTAAAGTAATACTCTACTGATAAATCATAAGACCAAATTTTTTCTGGTACTAGCTCTGGGTTACCTACTTGTACCGCACCTGATGCACTATTGGTAAAATTAATTGATGTTGATAAATCATCAAAATCAGGACGACGAATATCTTTACCTACACCTAATCTTACTAATACATTTTCAGCTAGTTCCGCAGAAAGGTTTAACCTTGGTAGGATGAAGTCATAGCTGGTTGATTCTGTACTTGGTGTTACTACTCCATTAACTTCACTTGTACCGTTAGATGTGAGATCAGTAGAAACATAACGTACACCAATATTACCGTTAACGAGTACATCGCCTACTTCAACTTCATAATCACCTTGAACATAAAGAGCAGTAGTTTCTTCTTCAATGTCAAAAAATGATGAAATTGAGGTAGTTGGTGTTGCCAGAGAGCTATTAACTTCTGAACCGTGAAGGCTATTGTTAGCTGCGATAGCGCTATTAACTGTATCAATGACTAATTGAGGATTATTAAAGGCGATCCCGTTATCAATATGTAAGTAATCAGCGATATATAATTCACGGCTATCGGCACCGTTAAAATTATTTGCTCCCGGTACTACAATATCGGCAAATAGGTTTGCTCGAGGACGATTCCAATTACCAAAGCTGTTACTCGATGTTGTGTTATTAGTCATGTTGGAAGTTTTATTCCAACGAATACCCGTATTAACTTCTGTAAAGATGGTGTTTAAATCTGAAATATCATAGTTAAGGTCAACTCTTGCTGCAGCTTCACTACCTTCACGATACCTAAAGCCTTGTCCTAAACTTCTGATAGCATAGTTACTTGGGTCAAGTAGTTGGGCAGCGGTTGGGGTTTCAGGTAAACCAGGGGCAATACCAAATTCAAAAGTATTACCGGCCATGTTAAAAATAGCAGGGGTACCGTTATCGTTACCTGTGCTAGCTGAAACTTGAGGCCCATTTGGGTTGATAAAATCAAGATCTGAATTTAATGATGGATTATCGGATTCTGAATCTGAGTATGATAATTCACCTTTTAACGTGTATTTATCCGAAGTATATTCACTACCAAAAGCAAAAACGCGGCTTTCTGTGATTCGGGCTGAGCTGTTATTGCCTGTTCGTAGGTTAGGGTCGATTGTTTTACCATTAGCTGTAACACCAACACCTAATATACCGCTAGTAACAGCCTTAACTTCACCTAAGTCTAATTTACCGTATTTACCATCGACAGTTCCTAAATCTATGGTTGTAAAACCAGTGTTGTTGGTATTATCAATTACTGGATTACCACCAGTACCAGAGAAATAAGCACGTGAATTATTGTTAGCGCTTTCTTGGTTGTTTATTGTGGTATCAAAATAAAATTTTAGTTCATCGCTTGATTGTAGTTCAAATGAAGCGGTTAAGTTTTTAGTTTCATATTTTTTACCATTTAATGGTTGGTCTAAAAACTGCGTTCGTAAGAATGGAAAAGTTTCTGCGCTGCCTCTACCTGAATCAGGCATTACTACACGGTCACGGTCAAAGCGTGGATTCGCTGAAGCAACATCTTGTTCGGCGTAACTACCTGTTAATACAACGCCAAGTTTACCAAATTCAGTTTCCCAGTTATCACCAAAAGTACCTGAAAACTTAGGTGTAGTTGAGTCAGCTAAATCACTGTTTTCAGCTTGTACTCTAAATTGAGTTAAACGTTCTCTTAAGCTATTACCGCGTAAAGTACGTAAGTTAATCGTACCACCTACAGAGCCTTCAACAGTTTTTGCCGTTGGCGCTTTAGTTACTTCTAGTGAAGAAATTAAGGCTGCTGGCAAATCCTCAAAACTAATACCGGTACGGCCAGCCCCTGAACTTACGGTGGAAACGCCATTGATTTCAACACGGTTAGCACCAGTACCACGTATTTGTACGCCAGTACCAACGCCATTGGTTCGATCAATTTGTACACCGGTAATATTTTCAAGCACTTCAGCAAGGTTGTTATCCGGTAATTTACCAATATCCTCAGCTTGAATTACTTCTTTTATGTTTGAGGAACTGCGTTTTTCATTTAGCGCACTAGCAAGTGCACTACGAATTCCCGTTATTTCGATAACTTCAACGTCATCTGTTTTTTGAGCTGTTTGCTCACTTGTTTGAGCAATAGTTGTTCCCGACACACTGCCTAGTGCTGCTGTGATAGCAATAGCTAAACTGTGTTTTTTAATGAAAGTATTTTTCACGTTTTTTCTCCCAGTTATTATTATGTTTTCGTAATCCTTTATTTAATCTAAACAATAAAAAATACAAACACAACCAAAATTGATCATCATCACTCTTTGTTGGTCTGGATTTGTCTTGTGGAGCTGAGTTTTATCAGCCTTAAAGGTGAAAAAGTGATTGATAATAAACTTCGTTAGGGGGAAGAATAATAATGTTTATTAATTGGTTTATATCAATATTTTGATTTTAAAGGTTATTTTAGTATCCCGAATCTAACTTTTCGGGATGCTTTAGTTGACGGGGCTGGTAATTATTTACTCAATTTTCTCAAACTAGTTAACTTGCAAAATAGCGCTAAACTAATCATTAGTAAGTAAAGCGGCGATGTACTACCACCTGAACCTCCATTACTTGAGTTATTATTTGGTGGTGTTGGTTCGGTTTCAGGAGTTGGGATTGCGGCAGCCTTTATAGTAATTGCCATACTCGTTGATATTTTGCTGGTACCTGCAACCATGGCTAAGGCTTCAACTGTATAAGTACCTGCACTTGTTGGTTGCCATTAGGCTGTAAATGGTGCTGTTTCATCTTTTGGTAAGGCATTGCCGTTTACTCTAAACTCCACATAATCAAATAAGATTGTTTACTTTGTGTTTTATGAAGGATAGATAAACTTCATGAGGACTATTGCAAAGATTTATTAGTATGGATAATCATATTTTGGGGGAGAAGCAGATAAAACTTAATCATTGAACTGTAATATATTGTTACTATTTGCTTAAATGAATAACAATTAATTACATCAATTGTGCTGATTATTTGTTCTAATGTAATGAATGGTCAGCAGGAGTATATTATGAAAAAATTAACAATTATTTCAGTTTTAGCGGCTTTAACTTTTAATGTGTGGCAAGTGCAAGCTGCAACCGTAGAGGTGCTGTTTACAGAGCCAAAAAGTTTTTCCGATATTCGTTCTGGTGATGAAAATAGCCATTATTTTAAGGAAAATGTTTTTTATAATTTAGAAAAGCTCATCACTAAGTTAGCGAAAGATTTACCAGAAGAGCAGACGCTCAAAATTGAGTTTACGGATATAGATTTGGCTGGCGATATTGATATGTTTAATGCTAATTTGATCCGCGTAGTAAAAAGCATGTATCCACCACGCTTGACGTTTAATTATCAGCTGATAGCAAAAGATAAGACGGTGATTAAACAAGGTGAAGAAAATATTCGAGATAGTGCGTTTATGGTTCACGGAAGTTTACGCTATAAAAATGAAGCACTTGGCTATGAAAAACAATTATTAGAAAAATGGTTTAAAGCGACTTTTATTAAGCCAGAATAAAGCGATAAACGATTGTTAGCTTGCTTAATGATTAAAAAAGCCGCCTTCTGTGAAGAGAGCGGCTTTGTAATTTTATAATAATTTCAAAATGTTATAGCAGTTTAATACCACCATCAACAAATTCTATTTTTTTCAATTTAAGCAAATGGCCCACGGTTTGTTTGTACGCTTTTTTACTGACGCCAAATACTTTCATTATTTCACTAGGCGAGCTTTTATCGTTAATAGGGGTAAAGCCGTTATTTTTGTTTAAATGCGCCAAAAATTTACTAGTGAAATCATTCACTTTGTCTTTACCTGTACGTGTTAACGCTAAGGTAACTCGGCCGTCGGATCGCTGTTCTTTAATATAACCAGTAATGCTTAAACCGGTTCTAAGAGGTTGAAAAATATCACTTTGGAAAATTAAGCCCCAATGTTGGTTATTAATAATGGCTTTAAAGCCAAGATCAGTACGCGGGCCAATAATTAAGTTAACTTGCTCGCCTTGCTGATACTCTGCCGGCCAAATATCTAAAAAGCGGTCAATTTTAGAAGTAGCAACAATACGACTGGTTTTTTCATCAACATAAATACGAACTAAGTAGTTTTTACCAACTTCCATTGTGCTGTGTTGTTGGTTAAAAGGAACTAATAAATCTTTTGGTAAGCCCCAATCTAAAAATGCGCCTATTTTGTTAACTTGTATTACTTTTAAACTAGCAAATTCGCCCACTTTGGCTTTAGGTTGCTCTGTGGTTGCTACTAATCTGTCAAGTGAGTCGTTATATAAAAAAACATCTACTTGCTGTTCAAGTTGTGCATTGGTAGGCACGTATCTGTTAGGTAATAAGATTTCACCGAGCTCACCGCCATCTAAAATTGCGCCGTGCTCGATAAGGTCGATGATAGGTAAAGTATTAAAAACGCCAATAGTTGCCATTGCTGAATCTTTTCAAAAGGAATTAAGTGAATTTTAACTGAAAACGGTCGTTAACTATAGTGTTGGTTAATGGATCAGTGAAAGTTAATTTATTGTGGCTTAGTGGCAACATACTCACTATGGCGTAAATGTAATAAGTCAGCAATTTTTCTAATTGTGTGGTGTTCTATTGCGGCTATTTCACCATCAGCTAAAGCTAGCTGCCATAATTGTTTAACAAGGGTGATTTTGTCTTCAATAGCATAGGTTTTATTGATCAGAGAAGTATAAGTATATAAACCGTTTGCATTTTCACTGTAAGTTAAGGCTTGTGTAACTATTTCATTAATTTCGCTAATAGAGAGTTGAAAGCGGTCGCTTAACAATTGTGTTAACGCGCTTTGCTCACGAGCGTCAAATTCATGATCGGCACGCATCACTTCACATAATAAAACGGCGCAAGCCATTTCTAATGAAATAGCGTCTTGCTGTTGGTCGGTGTCTAACGCAGTTAAACGGTTAAAAAATTCACTTACTTTTTTTAACATAATGGGCTCAAAATTTAGCTTTTTAGATTATCATCACTTTATCATTGTGGTTTAGGATGAAAAGCAAAAAGCGTTAACAAAATGTGTTTGTCGAAGAAAGAATGTTACTGATACTTACCAGCCAATAGTTTTGAGCCAACCTTGAATTGCCTTTAATAGCTCCGCTTCAGGGTAATAACTGGGGGTAAAATTGGCGATTTCTTGTTGACGATAAAGTACTTTTAATTCTTTTTCAGTTTGTGTTTTCCGTAACTTTGCACTGGCTTGAACATTTAAGTGGTCGCGTTTTAATCGTAAATCTAGCATTGGCATTTCGCTTATAGCAACATTTTTAGCTAAGTTAATATTCGCTGTTTCTGTTAATTGGTAAGCACTTAACATCACCATAGCATGGGGTTTTTTACTGGTTTCTTGATTAATAATATCAACTAAGAAACCCGCATTATTGCCTTCACTGATCAGAATGAAAATCCCCGGCATATTGGCAACTTTATCCATCATTGCTTGATAAAGTTGGCCAAGTTGTAGTTTATAGTCGGTGAGGATTTTGTCGTTTTCTTCTTGCTGTTCAATGGCTTTTAATGCCATTGAGGGATAATTTTTAGGTTTGTTGAAAGGCTGTACCGTTAAGGTAGCCCAGCCATGTTCAGGCAGGGTTTTTCGTAAAAAATTAATACTTCTAGGATTAATGGCAGGCTGTTGCCAGTCAGGAATTAACAGAACAACCCCTTTATTGTTTGCTGTTTGGCTGCTCTCAAATAAAGTAATAACTTCCTCGGTACCAATTAACAAAGCTTCGGTTTTGCCAACATAATGTTTTAGATCATTTTGAAATTGTTGTTGTAAATCTGCTGGTGGCTTAATGCTTTCAGCGCGGGTCATTGTTTTTTTATTGCTTGCCGGCTTTGTTACTTCGCTGCTTTTTGCTGGGGCGGCATCTTCTTCTGCTTTGACCGAGTTATTAATGATTAGCTGAGCAACAGATAAAAGCATAATAAGAGATAAATATTGCAAGGTGTCGGCGGTAAATTTCATCATAAGTTTATCTACAATTATTGGCGCTAGGTTAATTGGTTTGATTTGAATTATCTAACTTTTATTCCGGTTATGTATAGTGTATCGGTTAACTTGATAATAGCTTGATTTATTTCACCTTAAATAAACGGGCAGTCAGTTTTAAAGTGTAATTCGTTTTTTGTTACAGGATGCTTAAAGGTGAGTGCTTGAGCATGCAGTTGTAAACGCTTACTTACTTTTAATGCCTCTGAATGAGCATATAAACGATCACCCAAAATAGGATGGCCAAGAGCGAGCATATGGACACGTAATTGATGTGAACGACCGGTTATTGGCGTTAATTCAACCAAAGTACTATTGGTTTCGCGTGTTAACACTTGGTATTGTGTTAAGGCCTTTTTACCGTTTTGATGATCAACTTTTTGTTTTGGGCGATTAGGCCAGTCACAAATTAGCGGCAAGTTAACTTCGCCGCAATCATCGGCTATTTGGCCATAGACCCGAGCCAGGTAACGTTTTGATATTTCGCGTTTCTCGAACTGACGACTGATCTCAACATGCGCCGCTTTGTGCAGTGCCATTAAGATAATGCCGGAAGTTGCCATATCTAAACGGTGCACTATGGTAGCTGTAGGTAGCACGCGTTGGACACGAGTTTCTAAACAGTCTTGATGTTCAGGCAAGCGGCCAGTCACCGTTAATAAACCGTTTGGTTTATTTAACACCACCAAGTCGTTATCTTGATATAAAATGTCAAGATAAGGCGACATCGGCGGTTGATAAATAAAGTCAGGATTAGCAGCCATTATCGATTAGCTTGCAACCTATGATCACGCGAGGTTAAATACATTATTGGCTGGCAACAATTAAGCGCACCGCTTCAAATTTGATTTGTGCATGATCAATATAATGCGCCAATGCTGTTTGTTGATTAGTAATAAAATCGAGCTCTTCTTGGCGAACATTGGGGTTAATTGCTTTTAATGCCGATAAGCGTTGGTATTCTTCATCTAATGCCGCTTTCATTTCGCTTATGGCTTTACTTTGAATGTTAGCAACTGCTTTTTCAGCATGGCCTTCCGCATGGGCAACCAAAGGTGCAACCATGGTTTTTAGCGCTTTGACCAATTGAAGCGCAACTTGTTTTTTCACCGGTGATAGCTGTTTGTCTAAAACATCTTCTTTTACTTGCTCGGCTAAATTGTTACCTGATTTATCAACTAACACTCGAATTGGCGTGGTTGGTAAATAACGTGGCAATTGTAATTCTGACGGCGCTGTTGCTTCGACAGTAAAAATACATTCTAAGAAAAAAGTACCGGCAGGGATCGCTGGATTTTTTAACAAACCAATACTGGCATTACCGGTTTCGTCCGACAAAATTAAATCAATGGCACCACGCACCATCGGGTGATCCCAAGTTAATAACTGATAATTTTCATGGGTTAAGGCAGTATCTCGATTAAAAGTCACCGTTGTGCCTTCATCCGGTAAACAAGGAAAGTTGCCTGATAACATGTGCTCGGTTGGGTTTAAAGCAATGGAGTTATCAGCCTTATCATCTTGCTGAATACCAAAAACATCAAAAACACTGAACATAAATTGCGGTAATTCTATTTGATTATCTTGCTGAGCAATGGCGGCAACTAACGCTTCTGCTTTGCCTTGGCCACTAGAATGTAATTCTAATAACTTATCTCGGCCAGTTTCTAAATCAGCTTTAATAGCGAGATGTTTTTTATGGCTGTCGCTAATTAATTTTTCAGCTTCGTTTGACTGCCATTTGGCGGCTAAAATTAAATCGAGTAGGGCGTGACCAAATTCATCGTAAACAGCACGGCCTGTCACACAAGTACTTTCAAAGGCGTTTAAACCTTGGTGATACCAGTTAAATAACAAGGCTTGGCCAGAGTTTTCAAAATACGGCACATGCAATTTAATGGTGTCGGTTTGGCCAATTCGATCTAAGCGGCCAATACGTTGCTCTAATAAATCAGGGTTGCTTGGTAAATCAAATAACACTAAGTGATGAGCAAACTGGAAGTTACGACCTTCAGAGCCTATTTCTGAACATAATAATACCTGCGCTGAATCTTCTGCTTGGGCGAAATAAGCAGCAGCACGATCACGTTCAATTATTGATAAACCTTCATGGAAAACAGCAGCGCGTATGCCTTCACGGGTACGAAGGGCAGCTTCTAAGTCAATGGCGGTTTGCGCATGCGCACAAATAACTAATACTTTTTCACCTTTGTGGGTTTTTAAGGTATCAATTAAGTAATCAACACGTGGGTCAATTTTATCCCAGCTTTCATCATGATGTTCTAAACCGTACATGATTTCGGGTGTAAAAATTAATTTACTTTGTGGCGAATTAATCAAGGTTTCGTTATCAGCACTTTGAATAAAGTCTAATAAGTTATCTTCATATGCTTCAGGCCAAGCTAGTGGAGTGGCTAATAATTGTCGACCAGGGAAACCTTTAATGGTATTTCGGCTATTTCTAAATAAGATACGGCCAGTACCGTGGCGATCTAATAATTGATGCAATAACTGAGTACGGGTTTTACTGCGCAAGGCTTGGTCACTGCCATTACAATCGGTAATTTGAGCGGATATATCACTTTCTTTTAATAGTTCACTTAAAATTGTGATATCGCTTGGTGATAAATCTTCACCGGCAACTAAATTATTAGCGGCGCTAGCAACGGCTTGATAGTTACTTTCTTCATCAACAAATTTTTGATAGTCATAAAAGCGATCAGCGTCTAATAATCGCAAACGAGCAAAGTGGCTTTCATGACCTAATTGATCCGGTGTTGCGGTTAATAATAAAACGCCAGGAATGGTTTGCGCTAATTGCTCAATACATTGATATTCTAAGCTTGGATTGTCTTGCTGCCAGTTAAGGTGATGGGCTTCATCAACCACCATAAGGTCCCATTCTTCGGCAATAATATTTTCATACCACTGCGGATTTTGGCAAACAAAATCTAAATTCACTAATACTAATTGCTCAGTGCTAAATGGGTTTTCTTCGCCGGATTCAACACAACGGTCTTCATCAAAAATACTAAAAGCTAGGTTAAAACGGCGTAACATTTCAACCAACCATTGATGCATTAATGGCTCAGGTACAATAATGAGTACACGTTTAGCACGGCCTGAAACTAACTGTTGATGAATGATCAAACCGGCTTCAATGGTTTTACCTAAACCTACTTCATCGGCTAATAATACCCGTGGGGCAAAACGCTTACCGACTTCTTCAGCAATATATAATTGGTGCGGAATTAAGCTTACGCGCGCACCCGTTAAACCTGAAAGCTCAGATTGTTGTTGGGTAAATTGATTTGCTAAGCAGTCTTTACGTAATTGAAACCAGTCTAAGCGGTCAACTTGACCATTTAATAAACGGTCATGCGGTTTATTAAATTTAATAAAGTGGTCGATCATGATCTCTTTTAACGAAGCCGCTTCGCCGTTATCAACACGAACACCGTGGTAGGTTAAAATTTGATTGTTGTCTTCAACACGTTCAACTTTTAAATGCCAGCCTTCGTGACTTGGAATAATATCATCTTGGTTGAAAATTACGCGAGTTAGTGGTGCTTCTGCTTTTGAATATTGGCGACTATCACCTGTTGCGGTGAACACGATAGTAACAAAACGGTGTTCAACTGAGGTAACTGTTCCTAAGCCTTGTTCAGATTCACTATCACTAATCCAACGTTGACCAATTTGAAATGACATATATTAACTATCCCGACTGCTTTTTTGCCGTTAAAAAAAGGCGCTATTTTAACGTTAATAATAGCGGGGATCATTAACTATTTCTGAACAAAAAGGCTTTATTGCTAGATTATCGTTAAACAAAAAGGAATAGGAGCTAAGTCAAGGTGAAAACTATAGAACAAACCGAACAGCTAATCATTAATATTGGCACATTATAAGTTGTTGTCAATAGTCATAAAAATGAAATAAATTCATCTGAAAAAAGTGAAAAAATGTCCTTGCTACTGGTCTGCTATACTGTCAAAGTGGAGATGAAAAAATAACAAGGAACAAGTGAATTTTTTGCACTTTGCTTAAAATTCTAATATCAGCCAATACATTAACAACATTAATGATCATAAGTCGGGTTGATAGCAGCAAGTATTAGTTGGAACTAAAGTTGCTCTGAATAGTTTTACTAACTGCGTGTTGTGCCGGCCGTTATGGTTGTTTAACTAACAATGAGTGCGCCTATGAATGAAGAAACTATTATTTACGTTTTAGACACCAACATCTTACTTCATGAACCTTTTGCTTTTCTCTCTTTTAAAGAACACGACGTTGTCGTTCCGATGACGGTACTCGAAGAATTAGACTCCATCAAAGATCGAAAAAAAGACGTCAGCCGCGACGCTCGGGTGGCTATTCGAGCACTTGAAGATGTATTAGCTAATTCAACACCTGAAGAAGTTTTGGCTGGCGTTTCTTTGGCCTCTACCCAAAAAGGCGGAGAGCAGTTACCAACAGGCAAACTCGCCATTATTAATGATTATGCCCTAGAGCAAAAAGCGTCTACTTTGTCGTTTAACGAAAACGACAACCGCATTATTAACGCAGCAATTCATATTCAAACGTTACACAAAACGCAAAAAGTTGTGTTAGTAACTAAAGATATTAATATGCGTTTAAAAGCCAAAGGGGCGGGGATGGCGCATGTTGAAGATTACCGCACCGATCAGTTGATTGATGACGTGCAGTTTTTAACTAAGGGTTATCATAAATTTGATGGTGATTTTTGGCAGCAAGTCAAAAAATGTGAAAGTGAATCTGAGGGGCGAAATACAACTCATTATGTTCCTAAAGATGTATTACCGGCCTGTTATATGAATGAATATTTGTTAGATGACAGCGAACATTTTGCTGGCAAAGTAACAGGCTGGGATGACGAAAATGTTGCGATTCAAGACATTAGCCGTGAACGTTTAATGTCGAAAAATGCCTGGGGCATTCACCCAAAAAATATTTATCAAGGTATGGCGCTTGATGCGTTATTAGATCCAAGTGTTGACCTAGTGATTTTAACGGGGCCTGCCGGGTGTGGTAAAACCTTATTAGCGTTAGCGGCGTCACTTGAGCAAGTGGTTGAGCGGGGTTTGTACGATAAAGTGATAGTTACCCGAAGTACCCCTGAAATTGCTGAGTCGATTGGTTTTTTACCAGGCACCGAAGAAGAAAAAATGGCGCCATGGTTAGCGGCCATTACCGATTCATTAGAAGTGCTGCATAAACAAGATGAAAATATGAATGGCAGCTTAAATTACATTATGGAAAAGGCCAATATTCAGTTTAAATCAGTTAACTTTATGCGTGGGCGAAGTATTCAAAATGCTTTTGTTTTATTAGATGAATGTCAAAACTTAACCGCCTCACAGCTTAAAACCATTATTACTCGTTGTGGTGAAGGAACCAAGTTAGTGTGCTCAGGAAACTTAGCGCAAATTGACAGTAATTATTTAACGGCAGTGACTTCGGGCTTAACTTATATAGTTGAACGCTTTAAAGACTTTCCTGGCAGTTCAACCATCAATTTAAATGGTGTTGTTCGTAGTCGATTAGCCTCGTTTGCGGAAGAAAATTTATAGTGTATTTGTGATCGACATTATCACGTTGTTAATAAATTTGATCAGAGCAGTTATTTACTGTTCTGATCATTTTTATGATTCATCTAAGTAGGTAAAGTTGTTTTTTGCTTAAGTTTTTAATACTGTAATTCTTGTTTAAGGTGCGTAAATTGCCTTGCTTATTCAACCACTTCAACTGTGTATAAACCATTTAAAATGGCTTGTTCTGAGTCAATTGAAACTTTTCCTAAAGCTAAGCTGGCAGGGCCGGTTGGTTCGCCTAAAACAAATGTGGTGTTGTCATAATTTATCGTCATGTCATTACCTTCTTGACGCGCTTCAATGCCGATCAGGGCATGACCTTCAATAAACACTAAAATAATTTTTACCCGTGGCATTAACGATCTTAGCATTGCTGCTGTTAAGGTCACTTTACTGTCGCAATCACCTTGGTTTTCCCATAATAATTTTGCTGGCGGATTAAACCCTGCACCAGAAGAAGTTCGCCGAGACTCTAATGGAGAATAAGGAATTGCTTGGCTAAAACCTAAAACATAGTTAGTCGCATAACGAATATTTTTTATATCAACTTCCGCTAAGATCAGTGGTTTAATCGGTTTAAAGTCATCCACAGACAACTGCGCTATTCTTTGGTGATCAGGCTTGATTGCTAATTGGCCATCGTAAGTAATAAATTGATGATAAAAGTGTTTTTCGAGATAAGATTTTCTTGCCTTTTGCTCTAATTTAGCCAATTTTTTTTTCGCTAGTGCTAAATCCTTATCATTATGTGAACTGAGCTGAAGTTCGTAACGCCCTTGGTTTTTTCTTAAGGTTAATTGGCTATTATTCTGAGGCTCTTTTCGCCATGTTTTTAAAATACTTTTATTAATATATAAGTTGGCAATATTCGCCTGATAGCGTTTAAAGTTGCGAAAACGGTTAAACAATAAGTCTTTTGATAAGCTAAAAGAAAGCTGCTTTTCTTCTTGTTGAGCATTTAACCAGTGGTAATTAAATTGATAGCTATCATCTTGTTCTTGTTTATTAAAACTCAGTTGTTTAGCTGCAACCGTTATTGATAAAGAACAGAATAAAATTAAAAAGAATAAATTTTTCAAGTAACTAACCTAAATAAAAGTATTAAAAACACTTTAGCATAAGCTTAGAGATCCCGTTAGCTCAGGTTGCAAAAAATGTCACTGTTAGCTATAGCCTAGGAATAAGCTTTACATTTTTGATAACTGGCTTATATTAAAGGTAGATTAAAACACCTGTTTGAATTAATTGTTTAGATAGTTCTAGGAGAGCGTTGTGGCAGATTACCAAGTTCCGTTAAAAGAGATGAATTTTTTACTTTATGATGTTTTTAATGTTGAAGCGGTTTGGCAAACGTTACCTGGGCTTGAGGATCATGTTGATAGAGAAACTTGTGATGCTATTTTACAAGAATGCGCCAAATTGGTTGAGCAAGAAATTGCCGGTATTGCTCGTACCGGTGACGAAGTTGGTGTGTCATTTCAAGATGGAAAAGTAACAACAGCACCAGGTTATAAAGCCGCTTTTGATAAATATGTTGAAGGTGGTTGGCCTGCTTTAGGTGGTGATATTAATTATGGTGGCATGGGTATGCCTAAAATGATCACTGCGTTTCATGAAGAAATGTTGTGCTCAGCAGATATTTCATTTTCACTCTATCCTGGTTTAACCGCAGGCGCCGCTTTAAGTATTGCCAAACATGGTAGCGATGAATTAAAAGAGCGATATTTAACGCGTCTGTATACCGGTGAATGGACGGCTTCTATGTGTTTAACCGAAGCGCATGCAGGCACAGACTTAGGCATGATCCGTACTAAAGCGATCCCTCAAGATAATGGTTGTTATTTAATTTCAGGTAGCAAAATGTTTATTACTGCTGGCGAGCATGACTTAGCTGACAATATTCTGCATTTAGTGTTAGCTAAATTACCTGATGCCCCAGAGGGTTCTCGTGGGATTTCGATGTTTTTAGTACCTAAATTTAAAATTAATCATGATGACAGTTTAGGTGATTTTAATCAGGTAACTTGTGGTTCTATTGAGCACAAAATGGGTATTCATGCCTCAGCAACTTGTGTTATGAATTTTGATGGTGCCGAAGGTTATTTAGTTGGCGAAGTCAATAAAGGCTTAGCAGCTATGTTCACTATGATGAATTTTGAGCGCATAGGGGTTGGGATTCAAGGTATTGGTGCCGCTGTTCGTTCTTATCAAAATGCGGTTGAATATGCTAAAGAGCGCTTACAAAGTCGCGCTTTATCAGGTGTAAAAAGCCCTGATAAACCCGCAGATAGTTTGATGGTGCATGGCGATGTTCGTCGTATGTTATTGAATATGAAGTCGTTAACTGAAGGTTCACGCGCACTTTCTGCTTATATTTCACTGCAGTTAGACATTGCCACTTATGGTGAAGGAGAAGCACAAAGTAAAGCTGAAAGTTTAGTCGCGTTAATGACACCACTAGCAAAAGCATTTTTTACTGATGTTGCATTTGATAATACTGTGGCTGGTCAGCAAGTCTTTGGTGGCCATGGTTATATTCGAGAATGGGGACAAGAACAACTGGTGCGAGATTGCCGTATTGCGCAAATTTATGAAGGTACCAATGGTATTCAAGCGATGGACTTAATTGCTCGAAAAGTGGCGGCAAGTAAGGGTCAATTGATGCAAGTGTTTATTGATGAAGTTAATTTTTACCTAACGCTTGATCACCCAGCACAATTAGCTGAATTTATTACGCCATTAGCAAGTTCAATCACCAAATTGGCGGAATTAACTGACAATATTGTTCAACAATCCGCTCATAATCCTGAAATTCTAGGTACTGCGGCTAATGATTATTTACACTGCTTTGGTTATGTTGCGATGGCGTATACATGGGCATTAATGGCGGAAAAATCGATAGACAATTTAGCGCAAGATAGCGAATTTTATCAAGCAAAACTCAAAACGGCGCGTTATTATTTTACTAAAATTTTACCCCGAATAGATTCACTGGTACTGTCAGCAAAAGTGGATGCCGATGTTTTATTTGATTTAACTGAAGACGAGTTTTAAACCGTATTTGTGACACGCTATAACAAGTCAGTTGTTATTCTCAGCGACTGATTTGTTAATCATTTAGGGCGTGTTGCTGTGAAAGTGAGCTGTTAGAACAAAAATGATACACGCAAGATAAACACCCCAATAGTTTTTGTATATTTAACCTTGAGCATTTATAGTAGTTTGTATCATTAATACGGTATTTTTTTAGGAATTGTTATGCAACTCATTGGCTCAGTGACTTCCCCTTTTGTTCGTCGTTTACGTTTATTACTCACCGATGTTGATTATGATTTTTTAACGCTTGATATTTATTCTGAAGCCGGTAGTGCGGTATTAAAAGAAAATAATCCCGCTAAAAAAATTCCGGTATTAAAAGACGGAGAAAAAACTATTTTTGACTCACGGGTTATTTTTAATTATTTACGTGAAAAATTAGCCATGCCAGCACTTACTTGGCAACAAGAAAACCTATTAACCATGATTGATGCCGCCAATGATTCGTTAGTAACCTTGTTTCTTTGTCGTAATTCAAAACTGCCAGTTGAAGACGATATTTTATTTTTTAACTTGCAAAAAAGTCGTATTGACGCAGTATTAACGGCCTTAGATACCGAAGTAGCTGCTGGGAAGTTTACGGATTGGCAATATCCAGCGATTTGTTTATTTTGTTTGTTAGATTGGGTTGAATTCAGACAAGTTACCCCATGGCAACAACATTCAAATTTATTAGCTTTTCATCAGCAAGCAGCGCAGCGTGAAGATGCCCAAGCCACAGACCCTAGATAATTGAAGCTAATGGTTTTTGACATTATTTAGCTTTTTTCGAAAATAATATTTAACTTTTTCGAAAATAATGAAACTTTAAAGGCTTTACATTCGTATAGTTTGTCTATGTTAGCAACTTGAGCAATTTGTTGTTTATTTATGATTGAAAGCGAATGTAACGTTTTTGGGTCTGCTATAGTCAATAAATGACATTTTAATCACTGTTATAAGTAAGTAGTGTGATTAACAAACATAAGGTGTGATGGGGAATATGGCTTTTTATATAAGATGTGCTGCTATCCTATCTTTTTCTCTGTTAAGTATTGTTAGCTCTAATGTTTGGGCGGTAAAGCAGCAAGCTGAACATACAATTGCATCTCCACTTGAGCCTCAATTAGGCCAACAGTCAGTTATTAGTAAAAAAAACGTCATTAGAAATACCGATGATTTATATTTTGTTCGCCTTGAAGATGCACCGTTAGCAACCTATCAAGGTGAAATTAGTGGTTTAGCAGCAACTAGCCGCTTAGCAAAAACCGATAAAAAGCCCATAGGTAAAAAACTTAATGTCCATTCAGCAGATAGCCAGCGTTATCTTAACTTTCTAAAAAATAAACGCACGGCCACACTTAAACATTTAGCCAATAGGCTTAAAAAGCCAATTAAACCCAAACATACTTATCAATATGCTTTAAATGGTTTTACTGGTCACTTCACCTTAGCTGAAGTTGCGCAATTACAACAAGATAGCGCAGTGAAACAAGTACTGAAAATTAAGCCACGCTATTTATTGTCAGATACTGGACCTGATTTTGTGCAAGCACCGAGTGTTTGGCATAACAGTTTAATTAGCCAACAAAGTGCCGGTGAAGGCATTATTATTGGCATTATTGATAGCGGAATTTCGCCGAATCATCCGTCATTTTCAGCGGTGGGAGATGATGGTTATGTTCATACTAATCCCTTAGGAAGTGGTAACTATCTTGGTGATTGTGCGTTATCGGAATTTGCCCATTATTGTAATGATAAATTAATTGGTATTTGGTCTCATCCTGAAATTACCGATGATTATACGCCGTTTGGTGACGATCAGGTGGGTATCGATCATGATGGCCATGGAACTCATGTGGCATCAATAGCGGCTGGAAATATTGTTAAAAATGTACCGGTTTTTAATGTTATTGGCGATCTAGCGGAAAAGAAAGTCGCCCAAATAAGTGGTGTAGCTCCTCATGCGAATATAGTTTCTTATCAGGTTTGTGCTGCTGATGTTGGTTGTTGGCCAGATCTTACGGCGTTAGCCGTTGAGCATGCAATAGAGCATGGTGTTGATGTATTAAATTATTCTGTTGGTGGGGAAAGTAGTGATCCTTGGGCCAGTGTTGATGCTTTAGCGTTTTTATCTGCTAGAGAAGCAGGTATTCATGTGGCAGTTTCAGCGGGTAATGATGGCCCTGAACAGCAAACAATAAGTTCTCCTGCTAATGCGCCTTGGTTAACGTCGGTTGCAGCGGTGAATCATGGCCGCAATTATCAAGAAAAGTCGATTAGTTTTTCGGGCGGCAATAGCAATTTAGCAAGTTTAACGGGGGCTGCGATCACCAACGGGGTTAGTGGGCCGATAATTTTTGCCGGTGATGTTGGCGATGAAGACTGTTTGACTCCCTTTGCAACTAACAGCGTAGTAGGCAAAATTGTTGTTTGTACTCGAAACGATATTCCACGGGTTGAAAAAGGTCGTAATGTCTTAGCCGGTGGCGCCATTGGTATGGTATTGATCAATGATCCTGATGAGCCAAGTACTAATAATATTGTTGCCGATTATCATGTTTTACCAGCAATCCATTTAAATAACCAACAAGGGCAAGATTTATTAGATTGGCTTGCTAGTGGTAATAATCATCGTGCAAGCATTAGTGGTGTGGTAAAAACAATTGACCCAGCGTTAGCCGGTCAAGTAGCTGACTTTTCTTCTCGTGGGCCAAATACTGAAAATAAACAATGGCTAATTCCGGCTATCGCTGCACCGGGTGTTGATATTTATGCGGCTTATTCTAATTATCAGCCGCATTATTCTGCCAGTAAAAAAAATGAAACGGATTATACTTTTTTAAATGGTACCTCCATGGCTAGCCCTCATCTGGCTGGAGCCTTTGCGTTAATCGCGGCAGTGCACCCAGATTGGAGCCCCGCAGAAGTTCAGTCGGCATTGATGTTAAGCGCCGATTTTTCAAATACTAAAATTGTTAATAATGAAAGAGTTTCAGCTGACTTTTTTGATGTTGGTGCAGGAAATGCGCGGATAGATCGTGCAATAAAAGCTGGCTTGATAATGGATGTTTCAAAAAATGAATACTCAGAAGCTGATCCTGAGTTAGGTGGGATGGCATCAAGTTTAAATTTACCGGCACTGATGAATGAAAAATGTCGTATAACTTGTACTTGGCAGCGACGTTTTACCGCGACTGAAAACGCTAGTTGGCAAGCAAGTACTGAACAAATTACTGCCGGTGGTAACTTAACGGTGAGCCCAAGCAGCTTTCAATTAGCTAAAGGTGAATCAATTACTTTAACTTTTACTTTTGAAATGAACCAATTATTTGGTGATGACTTCGCTTTTGCGCGTGTGTTATTAACACCGAGTAATAATAATTTATCGGTCAGTGCCTTACCGGTAATCGGCCAATTTATTCCAGGAGATTTTCCGGATGATACTAAGATCACGGCTCATACTGATGCCGGCAGTGAAACTATAGCTGGTATTAAAACTCTAGGCACTAATGAGTTTTCGGCACAAGCTTATCAATTAGTACCGGTAGTTAAGAAAAATATCACAATTGCTAGAGATGGTATTGACGAAGCCAGCTGGCCAGAAAATATTTACAACAATGATAATTATTATTATGCCCAACCGCTCAGCATACCGGCAAATACCCAATATCTGTTGGTGAAAATTAATTCAACCCGTTCGCCAGATCTTGATCTATATGTTGGTTTTGATGGCAACGGTAATGGTCGCCCAGACAGTATCAGTGAAATAAGCAATGCGATTTGCCAAGCCGCAACAAAAGAAACTCTTGAGGTTTGTCGTGTTGTTGCTCCACCAGCGGGAGATTATTTTATTGTCATACATAATTATGGTAATCCATCGTCAGCCAATCATAGTTTAGATAATGTTGCGTTTGAATTGGCAATTGTGGGGCAAAATGATCAACAATTATCACTTGATTATAATAACGTTGCTGTAAATAACACCGATGTTGATTTAACACTTAACTGGACACCACCTTTAACTAAAGGGCAAGAATATTTTACCGTTTTAGCCATGGGTACATCATTAAACACGCCAGATAATATTGGTTATATGCCCGTGAAATTAACACGCAGTGAACGTATTATTGAAGGTTCTATTAATAAAACAACATTGACCGCGGGGGAGCAATTCACGCTGACCTTTGTGCTTGATGCTAATACCACGAGCGAAGAAAAACTAATCACCTTAGATGCTAGTATTCCAAGTAATTCCAGCGTTGTTAGCGACAGCCACCAAGGGCAAATTAATGGTAATAAGATGCAGTGGCAAATTAATCAAGCGGCTAACAGCGGTATGCAAACGATTATCGCTACTTTTGCCACCGATGTCGGGTTAAGCTCAGGAAATACTAGTATTAGCTATACCTATGTTGTCAATGATGAAACGAGTAGTTATGTTATTCGCAACTTAGCAATTCAAGCGATTGCTGAACCCAATAATAATGTTCAAACCACCTCATCAGGTAGTAGCTCAGGCGGTGTCTTTTCGATTTTGTTAGTGCTGTTATTCAGCTTAAAATATTTAAAAATTAAACTTGTTTATTCAGATAAATAGCAAAGTAGGCTGTAGAAAGTTCACTTTTATGTAATACCATACCGTTCTATGTGAGTACTTTTTTATATGGAATGGTATTAAAATAGCCTATTGCTGAAAATATAAACAAAGTTTAACAGACCCTAGGGTTTGAATAATACGAGCGCGTGTTGACCTTTACTGTATGTTTTTGCAACAAGTTCTAATTATTGAGCTTTATACTATTCACTCTGCTTGTATTTCAGTTACACTAGCGAAAAAATATCACAGTTAAATATATGACTTTTTCTTATAACTCGGAGTTTGTTTTAGACAAACCTCATTTCCATGAATGTTACCAACAAACGGCAGTGGTTAAATCAGGTATTAGTGCTTATAAAAAGCCGATATTTTTATTTGTGCTGGGTATGTTAGCGGCTTCTGTTGCTCAACAATATCAAAGTTTAGCCATGTTTATTATCGTGTTATCGGTTGTTGATGCCCTTAGTGTTCGTTTTGCCGAGGCTTGGTGGGTTTGGCGACAAATGTTATCGAAAGTATCAAATTCAACGGTTCAGCTAGTTATTGATGATAAAGGTATTGCGACAAGCTCCCAATATCAAAAACTTGAGTTAACTTGGTCGGCAATTGAAAAAATTGAAAAAACGAGCCAAGGTGTGATTATTACTCATAAACATGGCCGCAGTTATTTAAGTGATAGCTGTTTAAATGATGAAGCAACCCAATATTTAACTTCGCAAAAAGTTTAACTTTTTAATTGCAAAATGACCTATATATGACCACACCACTTAACCCAATGCGGGTTACTAATCCGATCTTTGTTAGTATCTTTATCAGTATTTGGTTGCTAATGCTGATGTTGGCGCCTATGTCATGGCTGCAAATGTTAGATTATATCTTTTTTAGCTTGTTAGGTATGGCGGGCGCTATTTTTGCTAACGCTACTGGAGCCGGTGGTGGGGTGATTTTGATCCCGTTTTTTAACCAGTTGGCATTTACCGAACAACAAGCGATAGCCACCAGTTTTGCTATTCAATGTTTTGGTATGACGGCTGGCGCTTTGACTTGGTGGTTTCATTATCGTCAACAAAAAACCGATTTAGTGTTATGGCAGGGTTTTAAGCGGATCAGCGCTATCACCAGTATCGGAGCGGTTGCTGGTATTTGGTTGGTTTATTACTTTGGTTTAACAGCGGGCACTTCGTTATCTTATTCGTTTAGCTGGTTTTCTTTAATTTTGGGGAGCGCCATTATGCTAATGGTGTTTGGCTTAAAACCCCAAAGAGAACGCAGCAAGTTGTTAGCTGTTGATTGGCTTGCATTTATCGGTATTGGTGTTTTTGGTGGTGTAATAACAGCATGGCTATCGGTAGGTGTTGGTGAGTTATTGGCAGTATATTTAATTGTTCGCCGTTTTGACGTTACTATGGCGGTAGCAGCGGCCGTTGTTGTGTCTGCGATTACCGTTTGGTCTGCTATTGCTCAACATACCATCATTGATCCTGCTGTTTATTGGCAGGTGGTCTTGTTTGCAGGTCCTGGTGCAATATTAGGAGGGGTTTTGGCAAAATCATTAGTGACTTATTTATCAGCGCGACGATTGAAAATATTTTTTGCTAGTTGGTTATTAATATCAGGTGGCTTTGGCGCTTTTTCGTAAGACTTGCTATTTACTTATCGATTTTGTAACCACAAAGCTACGCTTAGCATTATCCGTTATTATTTTGTGATGAATTTTCCCTCCTTGGTATCACCTATGTTTTTCTGTTGCACTTCTTGCCCTATTAACAGCATAAAAAACCATAAACTCATTAAAAAAGTTATTTTTTTGTTAATTTTTGGGAGTGAGATCCACAAACTTCCACAAATTCATCAACTTCCTTGATCCCCTTATTTTTCTTGACGATCAACACTAAGAAAATAGTCAAACTTTGCTTGACAGTTGTTTGCAAAACTCACTAAACTGTATAAATGTGGAAAAAAGTGGGAAATAGTGGATCTAAGTAGATCGACAATAAAAAAGCAAGGTATGTTCAGAGGCACTAGCGCAATTACGCTCGACACAAAAAACAGGATCACGATGCCTACGCGCTATCGTGAAGAGCTGTTTGCCGATTGCCAAGGAAAAATGGTTTGTACTGTTGACATTCAACATGCCTGTTTACTGCTTTACCCACTTCCTGAATGGGAAGAAATAGAACTTAAATTATGTAAGTTATCGAGTACCAATCCGCAAGAAAGAATGTTTCAACAAATTCTTTTAGGCAATGCCTCGGATTGTGACATGGATAAGAATGGTCGCTTATTAATTAATGGTCCGCTTAGGCAACATGCCAGTTTAGAAAAAAACATCATGTTGGTTGGGCAATTGAAAAAGTTTGAAATTTGGAGCGAGTCAGCATGGCAAGCCCAAATGCAAAAAGGCATTAGCCAGATTCAGTCAGGCGAATTAGAACTGACTGATCGTTTACTCGACTTATCACTGTAGATAAATATGACAACAGAACTTTCTCACATTTCCGTACTGCTTGATGAAGCAGTAGACGGCTTAGCAATCAAAAGCGACGGCGTTTATATTGATTGCACTTTTGGCCGTGGTGGGCATTCCGGTTTGATCTTGTCAAAATTATCAACACAGGGGCGTTTAATTGCTATTGACCGTGATCCAACGGCGATTGCCGCGGCTGAAAAGTTTAAAGATGATGCGCGATTTACTATTGAACATCAAGGTTTTGCCCATTTAGCTGAGATTGCTGAAAAACATCAATTACTCGGTAAAGTTGATGGTGTGTTATTAGATTTAGGCGTTTCGTCACCACAATTAGATGATGCGGAACGTGGCTTTAGCTTTATGAATGATGGCCCACTGGATATGCGTATGGATACTACGCGTGGTCAAACCGCTGCCGAGTGGATCGCTAAAGCTGATGTTGAAGATATTGCTTGGGTACTACGTACTTTCGGTGAAGAAAAACATGCGTGGCGAATTGCTAATGCCATTGTTGATAGCCGAGAAGAAGACGCGATTACGCGTACTGGACAATTGGCCAAAATTATTAAAACCGCAGCACCGCAGCGAGAAATTAAGAAACACCCAGCAACAAGAAGTTTTCAAGCGATCCGTATTTATATCAATAGTGAGCTTGAACAAATAGAGCAAGTATTAGCGGCTTCGTTAGCGGTATTGGCTGAGCATGGACGATTAGTGGTGATCAGCTTTCATTCGTTAGAAGATCGTTTAGTTAAACAGTTTATGAAAAAACATTCTCAAGGCCGACAAGTGCCAAGAGGGATGCCAATTAGCGAAGCAGAATTACAAAAAGGTAAAAAACTGAGTTTAGTTGGTAGAAAAGCAAAACCAAGTAAGGCTGAAGTTGATACTAACGTACGTTCAAGAAGCTCAGTATTACGTATTGCTGAACGACTGGCTGACTAAACATGTCATCTACCAAGGTGATTTTAGCGCTTGATATATTACAAGATATAAAGCGACATTTTTTCAGTTATTTATTGGCCTTGTCAGTCGTTATATCGGCGTTTTTAGTGATTTATTTCACTCATATGAATCGCCAAACAACCAGTGAGTTGGAAGTATTATTAACCCAACGAGATGAATTAGATATCGAATGGCGCAATTTATTGTTAGAGCAAAACAGTTTATCTGAACATAGCGCCATTGAAAGTAAAGCAGAAAAACAACTTAAGATGCAACGCCCAACGGCAGATTCGGAAATAATAATAAGACTAGAATGACAAAACAGTGAAAAAACAAGTTAAAGCACATAAACAAGAAAAACCAATATCAGTCGCATGGCGTTTTTACGTTGTGCTTGGCCTGATCTTGGCTGTTTATTGTGGTTTAGTTGCACGTAGCGCTTACATTCAAGTGATTGAACCTGACATGTTAAAACAGCAGGCGGCTAATCGGGTTATCCGTAATAGTACTAGCCTGTCACAACGTGGTTCTATTGTTGATCGTAACGGTCGTAAATTAGCGGTTAGCGTACCGGTTGAAACTGTTTGGGCCGATCCAAAAGTTGTGATGGATAATAATGCACTTGCCATGGTTGAACATTGGCGAGCGATGGCTGATGTATTATCGCAAGATGTTAATACCTTAACTAATCGCATTGTGCGTAATCCGGCTAAGCGTTTTGTTTATGTTGAGCGCCAAGTATCTCCAGCGATGGCGGATTATATTAAAGCGTTAAAAATTCCAGGCATTCATTTACGCAAAGAATCAAAGCGTTTTTATCCTGCCGGCGAAATTAGTGCTCATGTTGTTGGATTTACCAATGTTGATGATAAAGGCATTGAAGGCATTGAGCGTTTGTACGATGAAGTGTTAACAGGTACTGGCGGCGCCAAGAAATTTATTAAAGATGCTAAAGGCCGAAAGGTTGAAATTTTATCGGAAGAAAAAGCACAACTTCCTGAAAATATTGAGTTATCAATTGATCAACGCATTCAGGCATTAGCTTATAAAGAATTAAAAGGTGCGGTTGATGCTTTTAAAGCAACTTCTGGTTCTGTGGTGGTGACGAATATTCATACGGGTGAAATTTTAGCTTTAGTGAATAGTCCGTCTTATAACCCCAATAATTTATCTAATACGGCTCAGCATCGATTACGTAATCGAGCGATCACTGACTCTTACGAGCCCGGTTCAACCATGAAGCCCTTGGCGATGTTAGCGGCTTTGGAGTTTGGCACGGCTCAGCATAATACGGTGATCAATACCAGCCCTGGCTGGATGCGCCTTGGTGGGCGGCGTGTCAGTGACCCGATAAATCGGGGTAAATTAAGCTTAAAAGATATTTTAGTTAAGTCTTCAAATATGGGTACCACAAAGTTAGCTTTGTCGGTACCCAAAGAGTTTTTATTGGATAAGTTTTTTGATGCTGGTTTTGGTAGCGAAACGGGTAGTGGTTTAGTTGGTGAAAACTCAGGTGTTATGCATGACCGACATCGGTGGTCACAATTTGAATTAGCCACGTTATCGTTTGGTTATGGTTTAACAGTAACGCCTATCCAATTAGCACGGCTTTACGGCACGTTAGCTAATGGTGGTGTTCGTATTCCATTAACCATTTTAAAAACGGAAGAACAAGTTCAAGGTGAACGTGTATTTAGTGAAAAAGAAACCAAGTTTTTGTTAACGCTGCTTGAAGGTGTTGTTGCCGATGGTGGTGCGAGTAAAGCAAAAGTTGATGGCTATCGTGTTGGTGGCAAAACGGGCACTAGCCGTAAAGCGGCCAATGGTGGTTATGGTAATGAGTATGTCGGCTTGTTTGCTGGCGTCGCGCCAATTTCAAACCCCGAATTATCTGTGGTTGTCGTGATTAATGAACCGGGCGGTGATTTATATCATGGCGGTGATGTGGCTGCACCAGTATTTGCTCGAGTAATGAAAGGTGCCTTGCATATTTTAAATATTGCCCCAGATGCGCCGTTAAATGTTGCCAATTCATTACCAGAAAAAGTAGGAGGTAATAATGTCTAAATCAGTTACTTCTACTACTTTTTCAATTGCTCAAGCTTTAGAAAATTTTGATATTAGCATTGATGAAATAGTCACTAATGCGATGACTAATGATAGCCGAACAGTGAAAGCTGGGGATATTTTTTGCGCTGTCATTGGCAGTGAATTAGATGGTCGTCAATATATCGACCAAGCAGTTGCGAGTGGCGCAAGTTTAGTGATAGCTCAATGTCAGCATCAACAGCAACACGGTAAGTTGTTATTTAAAGCGATAGATAAAAACTCACCTAAAGTGTTGGTTGTTCAGTTTTATCAGTTAGAACAGCACTTATTTACTTTAGCGCAATTATATTATCAGCAGCCACAGCAACATATGAAAGTAGTTGGTATTACCGGAACTAACGGTAAAACCAGTACGGCAATTACCTTGGCTAAATTATTAACCGCTTGTCAGCAAAAAGCGGCGGTTATTGGCACGATTGGCGCTGGTGTAATGCCAACGTTAAAAACCATAGCTAACACAACACCAGGAGCAACTGAAACACTGGCCTTGATCAATGATTTTGCAACTCAAGATGTTGATGTGTTAGCAATGGAAGTTTCGTCGCATGCGTTAGCGCAAAAGCGAGTGTTACCCGAATTATTTGATATTGCGGTGTTCACTAATTTGTCACGCGATCACTTAGATTTTCATAACAGCATGGCTGACTATGCCGACACTAAATTTAGTTTGTTTGCTGGTAAAACGGGGCAAATTGCCATTTTAAATGGTGATGATAGCTACGCTCAAACTTGGTTAAGTCATGAAGCGAATACTGCTGGGCGAGCATTAATTGTTTTTGGTAGAGATCCTCAAATAGCTCAGTTGTATAAAAAGGGTTATGTAGTTGCCGATAATTTAAAACATCATTTAGCCGGTATTAGTTTTGATCTTATCACCCATGCAGGTACGGCAAAAATTAATAGTCGGTTATTAGGTGATTTTAATGTTGATAACCTATTAGCCGCTATTGCTGTGATGTTGTCATTAGAGCTTAGTTTAACCACGATAAGTCAGGTTATTTCTGAGGTTTCACCAGTTCCTGGCCGGATGGAGTCATTCAGCGGGCAAGGTAAACCATTAGCGATTGTTGATTATGCTCATACGCCAGACGGTTTGGCTTGCGCCTTACAAGCGGCGAAAAAACATTGCCAAGCTGAGCTTTGGGTCGTATTTGGTTGTGGTGGTGATAGAGACAAAGGAAAGCGTGGTGAAATGGGCGCGATTGCAGAGCAATACGCGGATCATATTATTTTGACAAACGATAATCCAAGAACTGAAGCACCAGAGCTTATTGTGAGTGATATTTTAGCTGGCTGTAAAAAAGCTGAAAAAATCACCATTATTTTAAATCGTGAGCAAGCGCTTAAGTCTGTGTTTGCTCATGCAAAAGCTGAAGATTGTATTGTTTTTGCCGGTAAAGGGCACGAAGACTACATCATTGTTGGCACTGAAAAGCAGCCGTATAACGAACGTCAACGGGTACAGGACTTTTATCAAGGAGCGGTATTATGATCGCACTGTTATTATCAGATATAGCACGTATTACTGAAGGAAAATTAATAGGTGACGATGTCACTATTCATCATATCAGTACTGATAGTCGTTCTTTGAGGTCAAATGATGTTTTTTTAGCTTTAAAAGGCGATAACTTTGACGGCCATAAATTTTGTCAGCAAGCGGAACAAGCGTTGTGTGCGGCACTGATTGTTGAATCACAACAAGGGGTCAATATTCCGCAGATTGTTGTCAAAGATACACGCCTGGCGTTAGGACAATTAGGGGCTCATGTTAAAGCACTGGTTGCTCCTAAAACCGTTGGCATTACCGGTAGTAGCGGTAAAACTACAGTTAAAGAAATGACCGCCGCGATTTTATCTCGTTTAGGCAATGTGTTAGCAACAGATGGTAATTTTAATAATGATATCGGTGTGCCGTTAACTTTATTGCGTTTATCGCATGAACATGACTTTGCCGTTATTGAACAAGGCGCGAATCATATCGGTGAAATAGCTTATACCAGCTCATTAGTTAAGCCTGATGTTGCCGTGATCAACAATATTGCCGCTGCACATCTTGAAGGGTTTGGTGATTTATGTGGTGTTGCCCGTGCTAAAGGCGAAATATTTGAAGGCTTGGCGGCCGATGGCGTCGCGCTTTATAACAAAGATTGTAAATATGCCAATAAATGGCAATGGCGATTAGTTGATAAAAACGTTCGTCAATTTTCCTGTTTAAACAGCTCAGACTGTTATAGCTCAGATGTTGTATTAAATGATGATGGCTGTGCCAGCTTTAAATTAAATAGCCATCAAGGGAATACTTTTATTCAATTAACGGTGCCGGGTAAACACAATGTCTGTAATGCGGTTGCCGCTGCGGCCATTGCTTTAGAGTTTGGCGCATCACTAGATGATATTCGCTTAGGTTTAGCTCAAATGAAACCTGTTAAAGGTCGAATGAACCTTTATCAGTTAGATGAAAAATTTAAATTAATTGATGATACCTACAACGCCAATGTTGAATCAATTAAAGCAGCCATTGAATTGTTAGCCAGCTTTCCAGGTCGTCGCGTGTTAGTGCTTGGTGATATGGCGGAATTAGGTGCTGACGCGCGCAGTTATCATCAAGAAGTAGGCAGTTTTGCTAAGTCATTAGGTATCGACAATTTATTTACTTTAGGGGTGTTAAGTCAAGCCACCTCAGATGCGTTTAATGGCCAAACGAATGCAGCGACACATTTCAGTGAAAAGCCTGCGTTAATGGCAAGCATAATTGACAGTTTAAATCATGATGAAACACAAGTGTCGATGTTAATAAAAGGGTCTCGCAGTTCAAAAATGGAACTTGTCGTGCAAGATGTTATTCAATGGCGAAATAGCCTAAGTGTTCAGCAGACAAATTTGGAGACCAACTAATGCTATTGTGGCTTGGTGAATATTTAACCCAATATTACAGCGGCTTTAATGTTTTTTCGTATTTAACATTTCGCGCAATTATTTCAACGTTAACGGCTTTAACCATTTCGTTATATTTTGGTCCTAAGTTGATCAGAGCCTTACAACGTATGCAAATAGGGCAAACAGTTCGTGATGATGGCCCTGAAAGTCATTTATCAAAATCAGGTACACCGACGATGGGCGGTATTTTGATTTTAGGAGCAATTGTCGCAAGTGTTTTGTTATGGGGGGATTTAACGAATCGCTATGTTTTAGTGGTGTTATTTGTGGTGGTTAGCTTTGGTTTGATTGGCTTTGTTGACGACTATCGTAAGGTAATTCGTAAAGACTCAAATGGTTTAATTGCCCGTTGGAAGTATTTTTGGCAAACGGTATTTGGTTTAGCAACGGCTTTTTTCTTGTATGCAACGGCGCAAGACCCAAGCGAAACCGCCTTGTTAATTCCATTTGTTAAAGATGTTATGCCACAACTAGGTGTTTTATACATTTTATTAACTTATTTTGTCATTGTTGGTACCAGTAACTCAGTTAATTTAACCGATGGTTTAGATGGGTTGGCTATCGTGCCAACCATTATGGTAGCGGGTGCTTTTGCTTTGTTTGCTTATGTCACCGGCAACGTTAATTTTTCAGAATATTTACATTTACCACATATTGCGTTAGCGAGTGAATTAACTGTTGTTTGTACCGCCATTGTCGGCGCAGGGTTAGGATTTTTGTGGTTTAATACTTATCCAGCGCAAGTATTTATGGGCGATGTCGGCTCATTAGCTTTAGGCGCGGCCTTGGGGGTTATTGCCGTTTTAGTTCGACAAGAAATAGTGTTGTTTATTATGGGCGGTGTTTTTGTGATGGAAACCGTGTCAGTTATTTTACAAGTTGGTTCATATAAATTACGTGGCCAGCGAATTTTTCGAATGGCGCCTATTCATCACCATTACGAATTAAAAGGTTGGCCTGAACCACGGGTGATTGTGCGCTTTTGGATCATGTCATTTATGTTGGTACTGATTGGTTTAGCAACACTTAAGTTACGTTAATAGTTAGAAATTATAGGAAATTAGTTAAAACCATTATGTTAGAACTATCGTTATTACAAAAGAAAGACATTGTTATTTTGGGAGCTGGGCTTACCGGGCTTTCATGTGCGCGTTTTTTACATAATAACGGTATTAAATTTTCAATGAATGATAGCCGTTCTAATGCGATTAGTTTAGATAAATTCAATGAAATGTTTGATGGTAATTACCTAGCTTTAGGTCATTGGGATAAGTCGTTAATTAATGGTGCCGATATTTTAATTGTCAGTCCTGGTATTGATTTATCAACCCCTGAAATAGCCTTGTCACTCAATGAAGAGGGTGAAGTGTATGGCGATATTGAATTATTTTGTCGGGTGACTGATATTCCAACCATCGCAGTAACGGGCTCTAATGGTAAATCTACTGTAGTTACGTTATTAGCTTATTTAGGTAATGCCTTAGGTTATAAAACACAGCTGGGCGGTAATATTGGCGTGCCAGTATTAGATACTGTTGATGAAAAACCTGACTTTTTAGTACTTGAATTATCAAGTTTTCAATTAGAAACCATGACCAATATGAGAGCCTTAAGTGCTAGCGTATTAAACGTTTCTGATGATCATCTTGATCGCCATAAAACCATTGAAAACTATCAAGCGATTAAACAAGATATTTATCGGCAAAGTGACATTGCGGTTATTAATCGTGATGATGAAAGAACGTATTTGCCTGACATGCTCAGCCATAAAATAACGTACAGTTTTGGCTCTGACAAACCAGTCGCTAATGATGAAACGTGTTTTGGTTTAGCGCAGTATAACGACAAGCAATATTTAATGTCTGGCAATAAACCTTTGATCAGTGTTGATGATTTACCATTAGCAGGTGTTCACAATGCACTGAATTGTTTAGCGGCATTAGCGTTAGGTAAAGCCGCGGGTTGGTCTGTTTCTAAAATGGTTGCCGCTTTACCGAGTTTTGTTGGTTTAGCGCATCGTTGTCAGCCGGTTGCAAGCACAGATGGTATCGTATGGATTAATGATTCAAAAGCGACTAACATCGGCGCAACCTTAGCCGCAATTAATGGTTTTTCGGCCAATAAAAAACCAACTAGCCGACTATTTTTAATTGCTGGTGGTGATGGTAAAGGCGCTGACTTTAGCGAATTAAAACCTGCGATTGAACAAGAAATAACTCAACTGGTTACCTTAGGAAAAGACGGTCCTGAACTGGCAAAATTACAAAAAAACAGCATCCAAGTAAAAAGCTTAAAAGAAGCGGTTACGGTTATTCAGCAACAAGCACAAGCAGGCGATATCGTATTGCTTTCACCGGCTTGTGCCAGTATTGATATGTTTAAAAATTATATTGCCCGTGGTTTGGCTTTTGAACAAGCGGTTCAAGAGGTGCAATCATGTTAGCGAAATTACAGCAATTATCCTTACCTGATTTTACCGCATTATCATTTAATGATAATGCGGTAAGCAATGCTGGTGTTACCTTTGATCGCAGTTTTGTTATTTTAGTGGTCACCCTATACATCATTGGTTTAGTGATGGTGGCAAGTTCTTCAATGCCCGTTGCGGATAGATTATTTAATAATCCGTTTCATTTTATTATCCGTCATATGATCTATATCGTTTTAAGCTTAGTGATCGGCGGTTTAGCATTACAAATTCCGATGAGTTGGTGGCATAGATACAGTAGCTATTTGTTAATTTTTGGTTTGTTTTTGTTGGTGGCTGTTTTAGTGATTGGGCGCTCAGTTAATGGCTCACAGCGTTGGATTGTACTTGGTCCTATTACAATCCAAGCGGCAGAGCCGGCTAAATTATTTTTCTTTTGCTATTTATCTGCTTATTTAGTGCGTCGCCGTGAAGAGGTGATGGAAAACTTAAAAGGTTTTATTAAACCGCTTGTGGTTTTTGGTTTGTTAGCCTTTTTCTTATTAATGCAGCCAGACTTAGGTACTGTGATCGTGATGTTTGTCACCACCTTTGGTTTGTTGTTTTTAGCGGGTGCTAAGTTATGGCAATTTATCGCGATGACCGTGGTTGGTTTATCAGCCATAGCCGGTTTAGCCGTATTTGAACCTTATCGTTTACGCCGTATCACTAGCTTTTTAGACCCTTGGCAAGATCCTTTTGGTAGCGGATACCAATTAACACAATCGTTAATGGCTTATGGTCGTGGTGAAATTTTTGGCCAAGGCTTAGGTAATAGTGTGCAAAAGTTAGAATATTTACCAGAAGCGCATACTGACTTTGTTATGGCGGTATTAGCGGAAGAATTTGGTTTTGTTGGTGTTTCAGTTGTTTTATTTTTGAGTGCTTGGTTGGTATTAAAAGCTTTAATGTTAGGCCGACAAGCAATAATAAAAGAAAAATATTTTGAAGGTTTTTTTGCTTATAGCATTGGTATTTGGATGAGCTTTCAAACTGCAGTAAACATTGGAGCAAGTGCAGGTATTGTACCTACTAAAGGGTTAACCATGCCGCTGATCAGTTACGGTGGTAGTTCGATGATCATCATGACCATTGCGGTGGTTGTGTTAATAAGAATCGATCATGAGTTAAGGCTGCAAACATTGCAAGCGACGGCAAAACCGTCAAAGAAAAAACATAAAAAAGAGGACGTAAGTCATGCATAAACGTCCAACATTGTTAGTGATGGCGGGTGGTACTGGTGGCCACATTTTTCCAGGTATCGCGGTAGCTGAGTATCTACAAACACAGGGGTGGGATATTCATTGGTTAGGTACATCTAAACGGATGGAAGCGAGCTTAGTACCTAAATATGGCTTTGAGATTTCCTTTATTAATATTGCAGGTATTCGCAACAAAAGTTTTACCACGTTATTAAAAACACCGTTTAAGTTATTGCAGTCAGTTATTCAGTCAATGAAGGTAATTAACAAAGTTAAGCCCGATGTTGTTTTAGGGATGGGTGGATATGCTAGTGCTCCAGGAGGAGTTGCTGCCTGGTTGATGGGTAAACCGTTAATTTTACATGAACAAAATGCTGTTGCTGGTATGAGTAATCGTTATTTAGCACATTTAGCATCTAAGGTATTAAGTGCTTTTCCTGCAGCATTTAAACCTGGGGTTAAACCAACGGTAGTCGGTAATCCTATTCGCAAAAATATTGTCGCGTTATTAAGCAAAATGAAAAACGAAGCAACAGCTAATAGTAAAAAAGTATTAGTGGTTGGTGGCAGTTTAGGGGCACAAATTTTAAACGAACAAGTGCCACAAGCTTTAAAACAGTTAAAAGGTTTTAACTTCCAAGTTTGGCATCAAACAGGACAAGGAAATTTAGCTTCTGTTGAACAAAGTTATCAAGAAGCAGAGATTGCACAAGATGACTTTAAAATTACCGAATTTATTGATGACATGGCTGAGGCCTATCAATGGGCAGATGTTGTGATTTGCCGAGCAGGGGCATTAACTGTTTCTGAATTAGCGATTGCAGGTAAGCCTGCGATATTTATACCACTACCGCATGCGGTTGATGACCATCAAACCAAAAATGCGAAATATTTAGTGGACAAAGGCGCAGCTAAATTGTTGCCACAAAAAGATTTAACCAGTATGCAAATTGCACAAACATTAAACAGCATGTTTGCATCAGAAAAAGTATTACAAGCAATGTCGAAAGCAGCTTATGAAGCAGCATACAACGACGCAACCGAACAAGTAGCGAAAGCTTGCATTGAACAAGTGAAATAAATGACTTCAGAGATGAGTAAAAATATGACAAATACAGCCCCCATAAAAATTCCAGAAATGAGACGCGTTAAGTGTATTCATTTTGTTGGTATTGGTGGTGCAGGTATGGGCGGTATCGCGGAAGTTTTATTGAATGAAGGCTATAAAATTACCGGTTCAGACATTGGTGAAAACCAAGTGGTTATACGCTTACGTGCTTTAGGTGCCGATATTACCATTGGCCATGCCGCAGAAAATATTACGGGTGCTAGTGTTATTGTGGTGTCAACGGCAATTAATCAAGACAATCCGGAGTTGGTCGCCGCGCAAGAAAAGCGTATTCCAGTTGTTCGCCGTGCTGAAATGCTCGCTGAATTAATGCGTTTTCGTCATGGGGTAGCAATTGCAGGTACTCATGGTAAAACTACCACCACGAGTTTAACGGCAAGCATTTTTGCTGAAGCTAAACTTGACCCAACTTTTGTGATTGGCGGCTTGTTAAACAGCGCTGGAACGAATGCTCGTTTAGGTACCAGCCGTTATTTAATTGCTGAAGCAGATGAAAGTGACGCGTCATTTTTACACTTACAACCTATGGTTGCCGTGGTCACTAATATTGATGAAGACCATATGGAAACTTACCAAGGTGACTTTGAAAAACTCAAAGATACCTATATTGAGTTTTTACATAATTTACCTTTTTATGGTTTGGCGGTGGTGTGTATCGACAATCCTGTTGTTCGTGAAATTTTGCCGCGCATTGCTCGCCAAGTAATTACTTATGGTTTTTCTGAAGATGCTGATGTACGTGCGTCAAACTTTTCACAAACTGCTGGTGCTAGCCATTTTACCGTGGAACGTGATGGTAAAGCAGCATTAGCACTGACAGTGAATTTACCAGGTCAGCATAATGTATTAAATGCCTTAGCCAGTATCGCGGTTGCCACCGATGAAGGGGTAAGTGATGAAGCCATTTTTCAAGCATTAAGTAAATTCCAAGGTATTGGCCGTCGGTTTGAAGAACTCGCGCAATTATCAACAGCACAAGGCGAGATGGTATTAATTGATGATTATGGCCATCACCCACAAGAAGTTGACGTCACGATTAATGCAATGCGCGCAGGCTGGCCAGAAAAACGCTTAGTGATGGTATTTCAGCCGCATCGTTATTCAAGAACCCGAGATTTATACGAAGACTTTGTTGATGTGTTATCAAAAGTTGATTGTTTGTTATTACTTGATGTTTATGCCGCTGGTGAAGCCGTGATCCCAGGGGCCGACAGTAAAAGTTTAGCGCGTAGTATTCGTCAGCGTGGTCAAGTTGAACCTATTTATGTTAACGACACCGAAAAGTTAGCAGAGTTGTTAACAGCACAATTACAAGATGGCGATATGGTGATCACACAAGGCGCTGGCAATATTGGCGTTATCGCTCGAAGCTTAGCGAGTAACCCTATGTTATTGCTCAATAAAAAAGGCGGAAAGGCGAATGATTAACTTTGCTGAAAAAATAGCCGTACTTTATGGCGGTGATTCTGCTGAACGCTCTGTGTCGCTTAATTCAGGGCAAGCGGTTGCTAAGGGTTTAACGCAAGCCGGTTTTAGCGAAGTGGCTTTAATTGACACCCAAGGTTTTGATCTGAGCCAGTTGAAAACCATAGGGATTGAACGGGTTTTTATCGCTTTGCATGGCCGAGGTGGTGAAGATGGCACGTTGCAAGGAGCGCTTGAGTATTTAGGTATTCCGTATACGGGATCAGGCGTTTTAGGTTCGGCACTAGCAATGGACAAAATACGCTGTAAACAAATTTGGCAGAGCTTAGCTTATCCAACCGCAGAGTTTGTTGTTGTTCATAAGGCTGAATTTCAAGCTGGCAACGCAGACAATATTTTAACCTCATTAGGTGGTAAGGCTATGGTTAAGCCAGCAACTGAAGGTTCAAGTATTGGCATGGCGGTAGCAAAAACAGCAGATGAATTAAATACAGCCTTACTAAATGCTTTTCAGTATGACGAACAAGTGCTAGTTGAAGCTTGGATTAATGGTTTAGAATACACGGTTGGCATTTTAGGTGAACAAGCATTGCCGGCGATCCATATGGAAACGCCAAATGAGTTTTACGATTATCAAGCTAAATATCAATCAACAACCACCCAATATCATTGTCCGTGTGGCTTAGATGAGCAAACTGAAGCAGAGTTAAAAGCACTTGCGGTTAAAGCATTTAAAGCGGTAAACGCTAATGGTTGGGGGCGCGTTGATTTTATGCGAAATGAACAAGGTCAGTGGCGTTTATTAGAAGTTAATACCGTACCAGGGATGACTGAAACATCATTAGTGCCAAAAGCGGCGAAAGTAGCCGGTTATAGTTTTAGTGAATTGGTCAGTAAAGTGATTGAGCTAAGTGGCAATAAATTAACTGGGCAGCAAACAAATGGCTAAAAGTGATCATCAGTTAGAACAACAAGCACAAGTACACTGGTCTTTTTGGCTAGGTTTGGGCTTTTTTGTCATGGTGATTATTGGCTTAATTTCATTTTGTTGGTTTATTTCTGATCGGGTTAGCTCGGATGAAGCGGTACCGATCAGTAATGTCATGATCACGGGAACCATGCCATATACCCAAACCAGTGATATTGAAAAGGCATTAGAACAAGTTAATTTAAGCAACTTTTTTCAGGTTGATGTTAATCAAGTACATCAAATCGTAGCTGATTTACCTTGGGTATACGCAGTTGCTGTTAGAAAACAATGGCCGAATGAATTAAAAATTCATGTGACGGATCAAACACCGGTTGCTTTATGGAACGGTGATTTTTTAATTAATCAGCAAGGTAAAGCGTTTCAAGCTGATACCAGTAGATTAGAGATTGAACTTCCGGAGTTTTTTGGTCCTGAAGGCAGTGAAATTATCGCGTTAAATAATTACCGTGATATGAGTAAGTTATTGAAGTTTAGTCAATTTACTATTGCTGAACTGGTCTTGTCGGAGCGCTTTGCTTGGCAATTGACCTTAAATGATGGCGTAACATTGAATCTAGGGCGTGAAAACCGTATAGAACGAGTTCAACGCTTTATGGATGTTTACCCACAAATAATGCAAAACAAAGCAGCAGATCAACAAATAAATTATGTTGATCTGCGATATGACACCGGATTAGCCGTTGGCTGGAAACCTTTAACCAGCGATAGCAATAATAAAAGAGCTTAGTGGAATGCCAAAAGTAAACGAAAGAAACTTAGTTGTAGGCTTAGATATCGGGACCTCGAAAATATCGGTCGCGGTGGGTGAGATCACCCCAGATAATAAACTAAGCATTGTTGGTGTCGGCAATCAGCCGTCACGTGGCATGGATAAAGGTGGCGTTAATGATCTCAACTTAGTTATTCAGTCAATTCAGCGGGCAATTAACGAAGCTGAATTGATGGCAGATTGTCGTATTAGCTCAGTTTATCTTGGTATTTCAGGTAAACATATTAGCTGCCAAAACGAAAATGGTATGGTGCCAATCAACGACAAAGAAGTGATCCAAGAAGACGTTGATAATGTGATTCATACCGCCCGTTCAGTGCCTATTTCAGCTGAGCGTAGAATGTTACATGTACTGCCGCAGGAATATACCATTGACTGTCAAGAAGGTATTAAAAGCCCTATTGGGATGTCGGGTGTGCGGATGGAAGCAAAAGTGCATATTGTTACTTGTGCGAATGACATGGCCAAAAATTTAGTCAAATGTGTTGAACGTTGCGATTTATCAGCGGATCAATTAATTTTTTCCGCCCTTGCTTCAAGCTATGCGGTATTAACGGATGACGAAAAAGAATTAGGGATTTGTGTTGTTGATATTGGCGCTGGCACTATGGATATTGCGGTATTTACCGGTGGTGCGTTACGTCATACGGCAGTGATCCCTGTTGCTGGTAATCAGGTGACTAGCGATATTGCCAAAATATTCAGAACACCACTGAGCCATGCGGAAGAAATTAAAGTGCAATATGCTTGTGCTCTTCGTCAAATGGTCAGTATGGAAGAGAATATTGAAGTACCAAGTGTTGGCGGCCGACCAGCACGTTCAATGTCGCGTCATACCTTAGCTGAAGTGGTTGAGCCAAGATATCAGGAATTATTTGAATTAATTCAAGAAGAATTACGTGAATCTGGATTACAAGATCAAATTGCTGCCGGTTATGTTTTAACAGGTGGTACGGCAAAAATGGAAGGGGTAGTTGAATTTGCCGAAGAGGTTTTTCAAATGCCAGTTCGCATTGCCGAGCCGAGTGATATTTTAGGTTTAAAAGAATATGTTAATGATCCAAGTTACGCTACGGTTGTTGGCTTATTACATTACGGCTTACGGGCAACGGAACAAGAATCAATAGATAAAAGCTGTGGCGATGGTGGTTCATTATGGACACGAGTCAGTGCTTGGTTTAAAGGCGAATTTTAGTAAGTGGTTGTTAGCGATGTTTTAGTAGCACATAACTAACAATCGAGTTTTAAAGTAAATAGTTTTTTTGGTGGAACAAAAAACGTTTAAAAACGGAGAGAGCAAAATGTTTGAATTGATGGAAGACCATAACGAAGAAGCAGTAATAAAAGTCATCGGTGTTGGTGGCGGTGGTGGTAATGCCGTTGAACACATGGTGTCACAAACCATTGAAGGTGTTGAATTTATTACAGCGAATACTGACTCACAAGCACTACGTAATTCATCGGCAAATGTGACTTTGCAAATGGGTTCTGATGTGACTAAAGGTTTAGGTGCCGGCGCAAACCCTGAAATAGGTCGACGCAGTGCCGAAGAAGATCGTGAAACAATAAGACAAACCTTGCAAGGTGCCGATATGGTATTTATTGCTGCTGGTATGGGCGGTGGCACCGGTACTGGTGCAGCACCTGTAGTTGCTGAAGTAGCAAAAGAAATGGGAATTTTAACCGTTGCCGTTGTTACTAAACCTTTCCCATTTGAAGGGAAAAAGCGAATGAACTATGCGGATCAAGGTATTGAATTTTTATCAAAAAATGTTGATTCATTGATCACCATCCCTAATGAAAAATTACTTAAGGTTTTAGGCCCAGGTACAAGTTTATTAGATGCCTTTAAAGCCGCTAACAATGTTTTATTAGGTGCTGTTCAAGGTATTGCTGAATTGATCACTCGCCCTGGTTTAATTAACGTTGATTTCGCCGATGTTCGCACGGTAATGTCTGAAATGGGTACGGCTATGATGGGGTCTGGTATTGCATCAGGACCTGATCGTGCTGAAGAAGCGGCCGAAGCTGCTATTTCAAGCCCGTTATTAGAAGATGTCGATTTAGCTGGTGCACGTGGTATTTTAGTTAATATTACCGCGGGCATGGATATCAGCATTGACGAATTTGAAACAGTTGGTAACGCTGTTAAAGCCTTTGCTTCTGAAAATGCAACGGTAGTTGTTGGTGCGGTTATTGATCCTGAAATGACTGAAGATTTACGTGTAACCGTGGTTGCTACAGGAATTGGTGCAGAGCGTAAGCCAGATATTACCTTAGTTGCGCCAGCACCGGTGATCGAGCAACAAGTTGTTGGTGGTGATTATATTTCTCATGCTCAACCTGAAACCGCATCGGTAACGGCAACCATGCCAGAAGCAAATGCGCAATCACAAACAGCACCAAGAACAACATCACATGCTGATTTAGATAATTATTTAGATATCCCTGCATTTTTAAGAAAGCAGGCAGACTAAAATATTAACAATATTGAAGTTTTGATAAAGGTAGGCTTTTTTGCTATATTACGTGCCCGCTCAAACGCGTGTATGAATTTATTGGCTATCAAGCTTAGTTAAAGGCTAAATATGATTAAACAATGTACAATCAAAGAAAGTGTTTCGGCGCTAGGTGTTGGCTTACATAAAGGCAAAAAGGTACGACTTACTCTCCGTCCTGCGCCAGCCAATACAGGGATCATCTTCCGTCGTGTTGATTTGGATCCTGTTGTTGATATACCTGCTACGCCTGAGGCGGTAGGTGAAACAACCCTGTGTACTTGTTTAGTTAACGAGCAAGGTGTGCAAGTTTCCACCGTTGAGCATCTGCTTGCTGCTGTTTCTAGTTTAGGAATCGACAACTTAATTGTTGAGGTTGATTCACCTGAAATTCCAATTATGGATGGCAGTGCCTTACCTTTTGTTTATTTACTTCAATCGGTTGGTATTAGTGTTTCTAATGTCGCTAAACGCTTTATCAAAATCACCAAGCCGATCCGTATCGATGAAGGTGATAAGTGGGCTGAATTGTTACCGTATGAAGGATTCAAGGTTGATTTTGCTATTGAATTTAACCATCCGGTAATTTCAAATACCGGTCAAACCATGACCTTAGATTTATCGTCATGTTCTTTTATTAAAGAAATCAGTCGAGCACGTACTTTTGGCTTTATGAAAGATATTGAATATTTACGTTCTCATAACTTAGCATTAGGCGGAAGTTTAGAAAACGCGATTGTATTAGATGATTTTCGCATGCTCAATGGTACCGATTTACGCTACGATGATGAGTTTGTAAAACACAAAATATTAGATGCAATCGGCGATTTATATATGTGTGGTCACAGTATTTTAGGGCAATTAAACGCTTTTAAATCAGGTCATGCGCTAAATAACTTATTGCTACGTGAAGTTTTTAAGCGAACAGACGCTTGGGAATGGGTGACTTATGAAGATGAATCAAAAGCACCAATAACGTATCAAACAACCAGTCCATCAATGGTTTAATAAATAACCTGAACTCGGGATAAATGAGTGTTAATAAAGCCACATAACCTAATGTGGCTTTTTTTTGTCATCAGTTTATGCGATAGAAAGTAGTATTGAATCTACGGCTTTTGTTTCGCGAGCTTTGCTAAACGTTCTAAGGTTTTTTTTAAGCCTTCCGGCGCACCTTGGGCAACTTCTAATAATTGTGATGCTGTTTTCGCAGATATAAATTGTGATTTTTCTGGTAGCGGCTTTTCTTGTATCACTTTGTTATTAAACGGGCTTACTTTAATTTCTAGGTTATTGATTGAGCTATTGTTTTGCTGTTGTAATGCACGAATGATGGTATTACGTTCAAACTGAAAGCGCTGGCTCCAAGCAGCAGATTTTACTTCAATATATAAAGTATCGTTGGAGATATTGCCAATTTTCCAAGCTTCAACTGGCAGATCAGGGCAAATTTGTCGTACAATGTCGGCAATTAAAGTTAAAGAGTTGGTTTTTTCTTTAATTTGTGCCAAAGTGCCTTTCGATGATTTTAACACCGAAGACATATCAACAGGTAAACGGTTTTTTCGTGCCATTGAATGTTTACAATTAGAAAGAAGTTATATGAGTTTAACACTACTGTATCGAGGAAAAAACGTAAGATTTAGCATGCGCTTAAATAAGTTGCATTGGCTTTCTGCGTTATTTGCTTTTGCATTAGTTTCAGGTTTTATTTTACACCTAATTTTTTCATCGGATGCTATCCCTCAAGGGCAAAGTCTCACTAACCCAAACAGTTTTGCTGAACAAGCACCGAGTGAGCTCAATAACTCCCCACAAGTCACAGCGTTAACCATGAAGTTAGCTGAATTACAAAGCCATGTTTTACGTTTAAATGCGTTAGGTGAACGTTTGGCGAGTGATGCTAATATTCCAGAAAATGAATTTAATTTTCAACATATTCCACCAAGCGGCGGGCCGATGATGCCAACCGAAGGTTTAAACAAAAATGTTGATGAGTTGTTATTAGAACTCAATGATCTGCAAGAACAACTTGAACATGAAGAAAAACAACTTAAAATGCTTGAATCTTTATTACTTGGTCACCATATTGTAGATAGCAGTTATCTATCAGGTCGTCCGATAGGTAAAGGTGGTTGGTTATCTTCTTATTACGGTACTCGTAAAGACCCGTTTTCTGGTCGTCCTGCGATGCACAAAGGTGTTGATTTTGCAGGTAAAGAAGGTGCTGATGTTATTGCAACAGGTGCAGGTGTCGTTAGTTGGGCGGGTGAGCGTTATGGTTATGGTCAGCTCGTTGAAATTAATCATGGTGACGGTTTTAAAACCCGTTATGGCCATAATAAATCGATATTAGTGTCAGTAGGTGATGTCGTTACTAAAGGCCAAGCGATTGCCGAAATGGGCAGTACTGGGCGTTCAACTGGACCACATGTTCATTATGAAATTCTGCGTAACAACAAGCAAATCAACCCAATAAAATATGTTTATCGCAAAGCAAAATAAAAAGCGTTAAAACATAATTAAACATTGTGTGATCGGCATTAGCCGGTCATTTTATTTTAAAAACGGAAGTTTCTCTCCTCAAAACGGTTATAACAAGATGTTCGTAAAGTTATTAACAAAAATGTTTGGTAGTCGTAATGATCGACTTATCAAAAAAATGCGCAAAGAAGTACAACAAATAAATGCGTTAGAGCCAGTCAACGAAGCGTTAAGCGATGAAGAATTAAAAGCAAAAACGGCAGAATTTAAGCAAAGAGTAGCTGACGGTGAAACCTTAGAAGCTATTTTACCTGAAGCCTTTGCCGTGGTTCGAGAAGCCGGTAAACGGGTTTTTGGTATGCGTCATTTTGATGTACAAATGATCGGTGGCATGGTGTTAAACCAAGGTAAAATTGCTGAAATGCGTACCGGTGAAGGTAAAACATTAACAGCGACATTACCAGCTTACCTCAATGCTTTATCAGGTAATGGCGTGCATGTTATTACCGTGAATGATTACTTAGCCAAGCGTGATGCTGATTGGGCAAGACCATTATTTGAGTTTTTGGGCTTAACGGTAGGTTGTAATATTCCTGGTATGTCAGGTGATGAAAAACAGCAAGCTTATGCTAGCGACATTACTTATGGTACTAACAACGAATTTGGTTTTGATTACCTGCGCGACAATATGGCTTTTTCACCACAAGATCGTGTGCAAAAAGCATTGAACTTTGCCATTATTGATGAAGTTGACTCGATATTAATTGATGAAGCTCGTACACCTTTAGTGATTTCTGGTGCTGCTGAAGATAGCTCGGAATTATATAAGCTTATCAACTTGATTGTACCAACATTAGAAGTGCAATCTGAAGAAGATAAAGACGAAGAAACCGGCCAGTCAGAAGATTTTGTTGAAGGTGATTACACCATTGATGAAAAATCGAAACAAATTTATTTAACCGAACGCGGTCAAGTGCGAGTAGAAGAAATTTTACAAAGCAAAGGCATGATTAACGAAGGTGAATCTTTGTTTGCTGCTGGTAATATTGGTTTATTACACCATATTATGGCTGCGCTTCGTGCCCATAAAATTTTCCAAAAAGACATTGATTACATTGTTAAAGACAATGAAGTTGTTATTGTTGATGAACATACTGGCCGTACGATGGAAGGACGTCGCTGGGGTGAAGGTTTACACCAAGCAATTGAAGCAAAAGAAGGGGTAAACATTCAAAATGAAAACCAAACTTTAGCTTCGATCACGTTCCAAAACTTCTTCCGTTTGTATAATAAATTGTCGGGTATGACAGGTACAGCTGATACCGAAGCATTTGAATTTAGCCACATCTATGGTTTAGAAACGGTAATTATTCCAACTAACCAGCCAATGATCCGTGATGATCGTGCTGATTTAATTTATTTAACGGCGGAAGAAAAATACGAAGCCATCATTGAAGATATTAAAGACTGTGCCGAACGCGGCCAACCGGTACTCGTTGGTACTATCAGTATTGAAACCTCAGAGTTTTTATCAAACATTCTGAAAAAAGCTAAAATTAAACATAAAGTACTTAATGCTAAGTTCCATGCGCAAGAAGCGGAAATTGTTGCTGATGCAGGTAAAGTGGGCGCGGTAACGATTGCCACTAACATGGCAGGTCGTGGTACTGATATTGTTTTAGGTGGTAACTTAGGTGCAATGATTGAAGCATTGAATAATCCTACCGAAGAGCAAATTGCGAAAGTAAAAGCTGATTGGCAAGTTCAACACGACAAAGTGATTGAATTAGGCGGTTTACATATTGTTGCTACCGAACGTCATGAATCTCGCCGTATTGATAATCAATTACGTGGTCGTTCTGGTCGTCAAGGTGATGCTGGTTCAACGCGCTTTTATTTATCAATGGAAGATGGTTTGATGCGTATTTTTGCCTCAGAGCGTATTGCTAACATGATGCGTAAATTAGGCATGGAACGTGGTGAAGCCATTGAACATCCTTGGGTAACTCGTAGTATCGAAAACGCTCAACGTAAAGTTGAAGGTCGTAACTTTGATATTCGTAAACAATTATTAGAGTTTGATGATGTTTCTAATGACCAGCGTAAAGTAATTTACGAGCAACGTAATGAGTTAATGGACGCAGAAAATATTTCTGATGTGATCACGTCGATTCGTCAAGATGTACTTGATGGTATTATTTCTCAGCATATTCCACCACAATCGTTAGAAGAAATGTGGGATATTCCAGGCTTAGAAGAACGTTTAAAAGGTGAATTAACCTTAGATCTTCCGATCAGTAAATGGTTAGAAGAAGACAGCAAGTTACATGAAGAAACCTTGCATGAGAAAATTTCACAAGCCGCTGAACAAGCTTATCAAGAAAAAGAAGCAGCAGTAGGTTCAGAGGTTCTTCGTCATTTCGAAAAAGCAGTAATGTTACAAAGCTTAGATTCGCATTGGAAAGAGCATTTGGCAGCAATGGATCATTTGCGTCAAGGTATTCATTTACGTGGTTATGCTCAGAAGAACCCTAAACAAGAGTTTAAGCGTGAATCGTTTGAGTTGTTTTCTGAGATGTTAGAAACATTAAAATATGACGTTATTGGTATTTTATCAAAAGTACAAATTCGTGAAGAATCAGATGTTGAAGCCGTTGAAGAGCAACACCGTAAATCAGAAGAACGACCTAAGTCTTATAATCATGAAGACTCACTTGATTTAAGCAAGCCTAAGTCGGTACAAATTACTGATGAAGCTCGGGTTGGCCGCAACGAACCTTGTCCTTGTGGTTCAGGTAAAAAATACAAACAATGTTGTGGTAAGTTATCTTAGGTAATCAATTGCCCTGAGATAATTATTGAATAAAAGCTAGCTGGTTAAACTTAGGTTTAACAGCTGGCTTTTTTGTTAGTGCAGTTAAATTTAAAAATAAAAGTAAGAGAATTATGAAACAAGTACATGTTGCTGTCGGAGTTATTGTTCAAGATGCTTGTGTCTTTTTAACTAAACGTCACCAAGAAGCTCATCAAGGTGGAAAATGGGAATTCCCTGGTGGTAAGGTGGAAAGTGACGAATCTGTTGCTCAAGCGCTTCACAGAGAGCTTAAAGAGGAAGTGGCGATAGATGTTTTATCCGCACAGCCATTAATTATTATTGAACATGATTATGGTGATAAGCAGGTCAAGCTGGAAGTGTTTATTGTTGATAACTTTCTTAATGAACCTCAAGCGCAAGAAGGGCAAGAGCAAGCCTGGTTTGAAATGCATGAATTAACAGACTTAGACTTTCCAAAAGCGAATGTTGAGATTGTTGAAAAGTTATTAGCTTTGTACGGTTAGTTATAAGTTACAAGCTGCAAGATACAAGTTACGAGATACAAGCTGCAAGATACAAGCTGCAAGGTACGAGTTACAAGATACAAGCTTGAAGTTCTTATTCTGGTTCTACGAAAAACTTATTGTGCTGAAGAAATTCATCTTCTAAAGCATCTAACATTTCTTCGGTAATTTCTTGTTCAGCTTGAATTGGTTGAGTAATTTTGTGACCTTCGTCAGCCCATTCACCTAAGTCAATTAGTTTACAGCGTTCACTGCAAAACGGTCTGAATTTGCTTTCAGGTTGCCAAATAACTTTGGCGCTACAGGTTGGGCAATCAACAATGGTTGTCATAATTTGAATATCGTTTACAAGTTTTAATAGCTGTAATTATAACGATTAATTGTCAGAAGCTATAGCATTAACAACGAGAAAGTTGAAATTGTGTTGGGTCATTAGAATAGCGACGACCATTTTCTTGGCAAGGGTGCATAAAGCGAATGGAATAACGAAAACGATTACCACTGATACTTGGGTAATACTTGGCTTTAGCGTCAATTTTAATACGTATTAATAACAAGCCTTCACCGTTATCTTGATAAAAGCCACTGTCGGTTTGAATGGTCTCAAAGTCACTACGCAAGCGAATAAATTTTAGCACGATAGCTAACGACTGCTCTACTTGCTGTAAATAACCTAACCAGCGGTTAATGTCGCCATGTTTGGCTTCATCTGGCTGATGTAGCCAATATTGTAATTGTGGTAGATCAAAGCTTGAGCTGCCACCTTGAATGGCAAAACGTTGTTTAACTGAGGCTAAAAATTTATCTTCTCTTAATTGCCACCAACGTGGTGAATTGCCTTTAAGTTTACATATTAACGCCACAACTTGGCGTAAGTTTTCTTCTAACGCACTTGAATCAACTTCTGGTGCTTTTGACCAAAGCACTAAATTTTGTTCTAGTTTTTCTAAATCTTTAATTAAATCACCACGAACATCATTGCGCTCAAGTGTGTCAACGATGGTAAATAGCGTGGTAAAAAAATATTGGTTTGTATCTTCTAGGTTGGTTATGTCACAACTGCTCACTTGAGCAAAAAGTTGCTCAAGTTTTAAATAGTTTCTGATCCGTTCGTTTAACGGGTGTTCATATAAAATACTTGTCATAACAATATGTTGATCAGGAGCCGAGCACAGTTTAATAGCAAAGATTATAATCCTTATACTAACAGAGCTTGTACAAATGACGAATTTTTTATTGAAATTGGGCGGCTAGTTGTAAGTATTTGTGATGAAGCTTTACTATTAAGGATTTAATTTCATTCAAAGATAAATGCTGATTATCAATAATATCGTCAGCATGCGATAGACGACTTTGACGATCGATCTGACTATTGATGATGTTTTGTATTAGCTGAGTTGAATTATTATCTCGCTGGCTGGCACGTTGCAATTGTGTTTGTTCGTCAACATCAATCACTAAAACACGGTTAACCATAGCGGTTAAGTTATTTTCTATTAATAATGGTATCACTAATAAACAATATGGACTTTGGGCCGCTAAGGTTTGACTTTGCATTTGTTGGCGGATCAAAGGGTGTAATAAGTTATTTAACCAGCTTTTATCTTCCTCATTATTAAAGACTTTAGTCCGTAATAAGCCTCTATTTAATTGGCCATCGGCGGTAAGCATATCAGCACCAAAACGCTGTTGAATGGCGATTAATGCTGGCGTGTTTGGTTCAACCACTTGGCGAGCAATAATATCAGCGTCAATAACATCAACACCTAATTCGGCAAACATATTAGCAATGGTGGTTTTACCACTGCCAATACCACCAGTTAAACCAATAATATAATGAGACATAATTTTCTTAACAGCTAGATGCTAGAAGCTAGAGGCGGGAAGCTTGATGCATATTGCTTATAGCCTCCAGCCTTAAGTATACCGCCTATAGCCTTAACAAGTTATAAACTGGCAAGATACCATTGCCAGATACCTTCGCCCCATAATAAACAAATCCAGCCGGCAACGGCTAAATAAGGGCCAAACGGAATAGCTTGCTCACGTTGATGATTTTTAAAAACCATCAAACTAATACCAACAATAGCGCCCACTAATGATGCCATTAAAATTAATAAAGGTAATAACTGCCAGCCAAACCAGGCACCAAACAAAGCGACTAATTTAAAATCACCGTAGCCCATGCCTTCTTTGCCAGTGATTAACTTAAATAACCAAAAAACCGTATATAAACTCATGTAACCGGCAACAGCACCAATAACGGCAGTTTCAATACTGACAAAAGTGCCGTTTAAATTTAATAGCAAACCTAACCACATCATAGGTAAAACAATTTGATCTGGCAGTAACATGTGATCAAAATCAATCAGGGTTAAAGCAATCAACGACCAAGTTAATAACAATACCCAAAAGGTTGTTATGCTAACGCCATAATGATGGGCTACCACAATACTTACTAATGCCGTAGCTAACTCAACCAGTGGATAACGCGGTGATATAGCGCTTTTACAGCTACTGCATTTACCACCTAATACTAACCAACTTATTAAAGGTATATTTTCATAAAAGCGAATTTTATGTTGGCAATGTGGGCAAGAAGAGCTTGGTGTTGATAGCGTGATAGGCGATATTTCTTTCGCGGGCACATTAACTAATTCTTCACTTAAAAATTCACGACATTCTGCATACCAGCCTTGTTCTAGCATTTTAGGAAAACGGTAAATTACCACATTTAAAAAGCTACCAACGGCTAATGAGAATAAGATCACCGTTAAATAAAAAAACGCCGGCATAGATTCAAATAAAGAAGAAATATTGGTGAAAATTTCAGAAGTCACGTTAAAGCCTGTTGATTGTGTTTGTTAAGTTGTTGGTTATTGGAAGAAAAAGTTATTAACTCAAAGCACCGATAGTGCTTTGAGTTAATAAAGTAATATCTAAACAATTTTCCCTATTTCGAAAATAGGTAAATACATAGCGATAATTAAACCGCCAATCACCACCCCTAATACTGACATTATTAAGGGCTCTAAGAGGGCGGTTAAGTTATCAACAGCATTATCCACTTCTTCTTCATAAACCGTTGCTACTTTTGAAAGCATATCATCAACCGCGCCTGACTCTTCACCAATGGCAACCATTTGAATAACCATATCTGGGAAAATGTTACTGTTACGCATGGCAAGGTTCATTTGCATACCGGAAGATACTTCAGAACGAATATCTAAAATGGCATAACGAAATACCGCATTACCAGAAGCGCCAGCGGCTGATTCTAAAGCATCAATTAACGGAACCCCGGCGGCAAAGGTGGTTGAAAGGGTTCGAGCATAACGGGCAACGGCGGCTTTTTCTAAAATATCGCCAACAACAGGTAATTTTAGTATTTTTCTATCAACAGCATCTCGGAATTTTTGTGAATTACGATGCGTTTGTTTAAAAACATAACTAAAAGCAAATAAAGCGGCGAGCACTAAATACCAATAACTTTGCATTAATTCTGATAGGCCAATAACAAAAAGTGTAAAAGCTGGCAGTTCAGCGCCAAAACCTTCAAATATTTCTTGGAAGGTTGGCACTACAAAAATCAATAAAATCGAGGTTACAATTGCAGAAACAACTAATACCGCAATCGGATAAGTCATGGCTTTTTTAATTTTTGCTTTTAACTGTTCTGCTTTTTCTTTATAGGTAGCAATTCTGTCATAAATACTTTCTAAAGCGCCAGATTGCTCGCCAGAAGAAACTAAATCGCAATATAGCTCATCAAAATATCTAGGGTGTTCACGTAAGCAATCTGACAGTGGGATACCAGAGCTTAGCTTAATGCCTATATCACCCAATAATTTTTGAATGTTGCCATTGCTATTGCCTTTACCGATCATTTCTATGGATTGTACTAAGGGCACGCCAGCGCCTAACATAGTGGCTATTTGCCGAGTAATAACACATATATCGGCGGCAGTAATTTTTTTGTCTTTGCCACCAAATAAAGGTTTGGCTTTTTTTTTCACACGACCAGGGGTAATGCCTTGTTTTTTTAGCTGGCTTTTTAAGGCTAAAACACTTTCAGCGGCAAGTTCACCATTAACTTTTTTACCTTTACGATTAACACCGTACCAGCTAAAGGTGTCTAATGGTTTTATTTTCTCTTGTTTTTTTTGTTTAGCTTGCCCTACTGCCATAATATTACCTATTGTAATTTAAGTGACGAAATTTGGATAAATAATCATAATACTGACTTTAGTTTTTTAGTATAGATAAAGCTATATTATGAAACTAATTATTCTTAACCTAATTATTCTGGTTAAACAGCATGTTATGAACTAGTAACCCGATTCACTTCTTCTAAACTAGTAACCCCAGACATCGCTTTAATTAAGCCTGATTGGCGTAAGTTGTTATAACCTTCTTTTTGACATTGAGTGGCGATATCTAACGAGTTACCACCCGCCATAATAATGTTAGCGGTGGCTTCCGAAATTTTAATAACTTCATAAATACCGACACGGCCTTTATAACCGCCGGTACAATGATCACAGCCTACCGGTTTAAATAATTTAATATTGCTAATTTGTTCATTACTAAAACCTTGTTTTAATAATTCTTCCTGCGGGATATGCTCTTCGGTTTTACATTGCATACATAAGCGGCGAGCAAGACGCTGGGCAATAATAATACTTACAGAGCTGGCAACGTTATAAGAAGGCACCCCCATATTTAATAAACGGGTTAAAGTTTCAGCGGCTGAATTAGTATGTAAGGTAGATAATACTAAGTGACCGGTTTGTGCCGCTTTTATTGCAATTTCGGCAGTTTCTAAATCACGAATTTCACCCACCATAACAATATCAGGATCTTGTCGTAAAAATGAACGTAATGCGTTAGGAAAGGTTAAACCTGCTTTGGGGTTTATTTGTACTTGGTTTATGCCTTCAAGGTTAATTTCTACCGGATCTTCGGCGGTGGAAATATTACGTTCTTCGGTATTTAAAATATTTAAGCCGGTGTACAGTGATACTGTTTTACCTGAGCCGGTTGGCCCTGTAACCAAAATCATGCCTTGGGGTTGGGCAAGGGCGTCCATATAAATTTGTTTTTGCACCTTTTCGTAACCTAACATATCAATACCTAACATGGCACTGGATGAGTCAAGTATACGCATTACAATTTTTTCCCCCCACATCGTTGGCAGGGTACTGACCCGAAAATCAATCGATTTTTTCTTAGAAAGCGCTAATTTTATCCGACCATCTTGCGGTATTCGGCGTTCGGCAATATCAAGTTTTGACATGACTTTTAAGCGTGCCGCCATTCGTGATGCTAATGTGACGGGTGGTCGAGCAATTTCTGTTAAAATGCCATCAACACGAAAACGAATGCGATAGGATTTTTCATAAGGTTCAAAGTGTAAATCAGAAGCTCCTTTTTTAATAGCATCTAATAATATTTTATTAATATAAACAACAATCGGTGCATCTTCTTGCTCACTGCTAACATTATCATCGTTATTAGTATTTTCTTCTTGAACATCAATACCAGCTAACTCTTCGGTATCCATTTCAGAAATATCAAGGGCGTCGCTATCTTCTTCTAAAACTTTATCAATACAAGCTTGTAAGCTTTTTTCGTCGGCAATCACTAATTCCGTGGTATAGCCGGTATTAAATTGAATTTCTTCTAAGGCATCTAAATTGGTGGGATCAGCCATGGCCACAAATAATACTTTTCCACGTAAGTATAAGGGTAAGGCATGGTGTTTTCTTATTAGCTTTTCGTTTTTAGTGCCATCCGGAATGATGGTAGTATCAAAATAATTTAGATCAAAGTGTGGGTAACCAAAACTTGTTGAAAGCGTATTAGCGATATCTTTGGCATTAATATGTTTATCTTCAACTAAATAGCGAATGAAAGGTTTATTCTGTTTAATAAAGCCCGCGCTAATCACATCAATCATCTCTTCTGACACTAATTGATGCTTAGTAAGGGTTGATAATAAACTGGATTGTTGGTGGAGTCCTTTCATATATAGCTTAGAGTTATTTCAAGTGATGGAAAAATTAGTGTAACTTATTATTTTATTCAAAAACATATCATTTTATGCAAAAAATAAGAGAAAAAATTAGTTTTTGATAAATATGAGTGTTAACACACTCCATTGGCTATACAAGTTCCGGACTTATCCCAATTTCCTGCACCATCAGGAGTTAGAATATATGTCGATGTATCAGGATCTGTTCCTGTACCGGTTATTGCACCACTAGTAGCGGTTACCGTTACAGAGGTAACATTATCACCTCTAGAAGCATCTGATAAGTCAATTCCTATTTTAGCAGCGGTATCACAGTTAGCTATAGAACCGTTTATTTGAAGGCATATTTCCATTGCTGATTTTACTGTATCAACAGCCAATAATACGCCCGTAAAACGAGATTTTTGAGCATAAGTTTGATATGAAGGAAGGGCTATAGAAGCTAAAATACCTATGATTGCAACTACTATCATTAACTCTATAAGTGTAAAGCCTTTATTCTTTAGCATTTGATAAACTCCATATTTTTAATATAAAAAAGCTCCTAATTAGGAGCTTTTTTATAAGTTTTATGTATTAACAAACACCATTTGCTATACAAGTTCCTGTTTTATCCCAATTTCCTGCACCATCGGGAGTTAGAATATATGTCGATGAATCAGGATCTGTTCCTGTACCGGTTATTGCGCCACTAGTAGCGGTTACCGTTACAGAAGTAACATTATCACCTCTAGCGGCATCCGATAAGTCAATCCCTATTTTAGCTGCAGTATCGCAAGCACCAACAGATCCGTTTACTTGAATACAAACTTCCATTGCCGATTTAACACTACCTACTGCAAGTACTACTTCTGAGTATTTCGACTTTTCAGTATATGTTTGATATGCAGGCAACGCCACGGCAGCCAAAATACCAATAATCGCCACAACGATCATTAATTCAATTAGCGTAAAACCTTTTGCTTTTTTCATTGATTTCATTTGAGTATTAAGTGTTTTCATAATTTTAAATATCCATTACTTATTACGGGGGCTGTTTGTATACTGATACAAAAATTCTAATATGTAAATTTTTTTGACAAAAAAAAGTAAAAAAAATTGAAATTTATCTAGAAATGTTAATAAAGTGCTAATTTATTAGACATTTTTTGCTAAATATTACGAGCTGATGACATAAAAAAGGATTAGTTAAACCTTAACTAAACCTTAAATAAAGTTTATTAACCCTTTTTTATGTCTGTTTTTTGTTCAGTATTAGTGATTATAGAAGAAATTTAACAGATCACCGCACCTGCAAGGTAATTTATTTGTAGGATAAAAAATTAAGCAAAGCGCATCGATAAATCAACGGCGGTAATGTGTTTGGTTAATGCCCCTACCGAAATAAAATCAACTCCTGCTTTGGTATAAACTTTTAAAATATCGAGAGTCATATTACCGGAAACTTCTAATTTAGCCTTGCCACGGGTCAGTTTTACGGCTTGTTCAATCATTTCTGGGGTGAAGTTATCAAGCATAATAATGTCGCTGCCTGCGTTTAATGCTTGTGTTAATTCGTCAAGTGACTCTACTTCTACTTCAACGGTTTTACCTGGATGTTGTGCTTTAGCAGTTTTTACTGCTGCTTCAATACCACCACAAGCGTTGATGTGATTTTCTTTAATAAGAAACGCATCAAATAAACCAATTCGATGATTAACCCCACCACCACAAGTAATGGCATATTTTTGCGCACTGCGCAGCCCTGGAATAGTTTTTCGGGTATCAAGTAATTTAGTATTAGTGCCGGCTAGCTCTTTTACATAAGTATTGGCTAAGGTTGCGGTACTAGATAATGTTTGCAGAAAATTCAGCGCGGCCCGCTCCCCAGTTAAAATTAAACGGGCATTACCGGTAACTTCAAACAGTGTGGTATTGGCTTTTACTGTTTCACCGTCATTAACAAACCAAGTAATTTGGGTTTGATGGCCACTGGCTTGATCTAATTGTTTGAATACTTCATTTACCCAAGCAACACCACAAATAACACAATCATCACGGGTGATCACCGAAGCACAGGCAACATTATCTGCAGGAATAAGACCGGCAGTAATATCTTTACTAGCGTCAATAACGCCATTTAAGCTGGTTCCTAAATCTTCCGCTAAAGCCCAAGTTACTGTGGTGGTAATATCGTGTTGCAAAGCTGGAGTGTGCATTTAGTATTCTCTTTTGGTGTTGTTTGGTTGAAAGTTTATGGCTATAGTCGCGATGTACATTAAATACAGGCTAACTAATCTAATGGTTTGAACGCAAAATAAAGCTAGTTATTAGCTTTAACTGCTTAGTTCTTTAATTACTTAGTTATTTGTATTGAATTAAGGTTAGGTTTTTACCTTGTTGACGAAACTCAATTTGCCTTAATGCGCTCATGCCTAACAATATCTCATCGGATTGAAATGCCGGGTTAATATTGGCGGCAACATTATATAGTATTATTTCACCAATTCTAAGTTCAGATAACTCGGTTTTATAAACTTTTACTGTGCCATTGGCGGTTTCTACCAAATAGCTGCCTTGTTTACGTAAACCTAAGTGAGCGGCAATATGCTCTGGTATTGATACCTGAGTTGCGCCAGTATCAAGTAAAAATACCACACCGGTATTATTAATTTCACCACTGGTAACATAATGACCATAAGGGTTTTGTTTTAGAACAACAGATATTGAGCGGCTATTAATGTGACTATTTACTTGTTGGTTTGGGTTTTCTTTATGGCTTAAAAAGTCATTAAAGCCATAAGATAATAAGGCAAGCGCTAACGCCCAAGCAATCCAAGTAAAACTTTTGCCGATTTTGTTTGTTGTTCCTTGTTCTGTCATAATAAAATCATACCAAATTTCAATAATGTTTCTATATTATGTGTTTATTAAAACTATGTCTTTAGTAAAGTCGGTATTAAAAATTGATAATGGCTGGTTGTTATCAGCAGAACAGCAAAAATCACCGCATTTTTCACCTCGTCCTGAAGCAGCCGACATTCGGTTATTGGTCATTCATAATATATCGTTACCACCAGGGCAGTTTGGTGGTGCTTATATAACGGATTTTTTCTTAGGAAAGTTAGCAGTTGATGAACACCCTTATTTTGCTGAAATTGCTGAGCTGAGAGTTTCCGCCCATTGTTTGATAACGCGGGCAGGCCATATTGTGCAGTATGTGTCGTTTAATGATATGGCATGGCATGCGGGGGTTTCTTGTTATCAGGGACAAGACCGCTGTAATGATTTCTCTATTGGTATTGAGCTAGAAGGTACAGATGAGTTAGCTTATACTGATGCACAATATCAACAATTAGCTAAGCTAACTAACTGTTTGATAAATACTTATCCTAAATTAGCTGATAATATAGCAGGACATTGCGATATTGCGCCGGAACGAAAAACCGATCCGGGCGAAGCTTTTGATTGGCAATATTACAAAAGTTTAATAAAACAGGATTAATTGTAACAGTAACAGTTCCTAATATTGTTAAACTATACTTCTATAATAAAAATTGGTGCTTATTTTTAAGCATAAACATAGGTTGGAATATGAGTTTATTAAGTTTGTTATTTGCTTTGGCGGTTGAACGTAGTATGTCGTCGAAAGTGTGGCAATTCTCTTTTTATTTTCAAGAATTTGTAAAGGCTGTTAAACAGAGTAAGTTAATTAAAACGCCGGTTGATAATATTATTAGTGCGGCTTTGTTGGTGGTGATTCCAGCTTTTGCCGTATTTTTAGCTGCGCTTTTTGTACAAGGTAGTATTTTTGAATTACTGCTTTCATGTGTTGTGTTATTGATTTGTATCGGTTGTAAATTTACACGTTCAGCTTATAAAGGTTATTTACAAGCCGCTTTTCGTGGTGAATTAACTACTTGTGATACGCATTACCAGCAATTAATTGCCGAAAAAAACTTACCGGATATCGGTTTAGGCCAAGCGCTAGTTTGGTTAAACTTTCGTTATTATATTGCCATTATGATTTTATTTGTGCTTTTTGGTTTGCCAGCGGTTGTTTTTTACCGCTTTTTAATTGCAGTAGTCGATTATCAAGCAAGTGAAGATGAAACTGTGGATGGTATTGCTCAGCAGCAACTCGCTAAATTATTATTTTGGCTAGAATGGCCAATGGTTCGTCTAGTTTCTTTTTGTTATATGTTGGTGGGTAATTTTTCAAAAGCATTATCGGTTTGGCTAGAAACCTGTTTTGATTTTGTTGAGCAGCCTTTTATGGTGTTAAATAAAGTTGCAAAACAATCAGAAGATTTTCAAGTAGATGAAAATGACTGTACAGCCGAGCCTTGTTTGTTAGTTAGATTAGCCAAAAGGTCGTTAATGTTATTATTGGCTATTATTGCCATATTAACGATTACTGGTGTTATTCATTAGCTATTTGTATTACTTACCAGTAGTAGTCACCAATATTAGTCACCAATAGTAATCACCAGCGATTAGCTTTAACCGCTGGCGATTTAATTTCATACTTCTTAATTAGGGTCTGTCTATCTTTGTTTAATAATTCAGCTGAGAGATAAAATCGTTTTAATCAAGGCTGAAATTATGTCGTTTAGTCATCTAAACCAATAATTTTTAACGCCGAGTAAAGCGATTTTAGCCTCAGCCCACAGGGCAATGGCTATTTTTTGCGCTAGCTGCATTAGAATTTCACTCATTTGGAATAACCAAACAACGCTCATTCTGCTTTGCTATCACTTAAAATAGCCTATTGCTGAAAATATAAACAAAAATTAACAGACCCTAGTTCTCACTTTTTAATATTTCTGCTATTACTTATCCTCATTTGTTAATTATTTTGTACGCATTAATTGGTAAGACCTTTGTTTTTGGGTTGTGTTTTTTGACGTGTTTTTGTTTAGTTATCGATCAGATAATGTCAGTAAATAACGATTAATTTTGTTAAAAATTTTACACTGGTCGATCTTTTTGTTAAGTTAAGGGGCTGAAAAAACACAAAGGTAAGACCAATTTACCAATTAGTCACGAGCTGATTTTTCGTAAATTTGAGGTATTACCTTGTTTTAATTGCTGATAAGCAGCACATGGCACGGAACTAAAATGGTTAATAGACCTGTAAAACAACCTAAGTTATCAGACATTATCTTAGTGCAACTTGAAGAAATGATTGTTGCCGGTAACTTAAAGGCAGGAGAACAATTACCACCAGAACGCGAATTAGCTAAACAATTTGAAGTATCACGTCCTTCTTTAAGAGAAGCGATACAAAAATTAGAAGCCAAAGGGTTAGTGATTCGTAAACAAGGTGGTGGCACGTTTGTTTGTGATAATGCGTTAGGTGGCTTATCAGATCCATTGTTTGATTTGATGTCTAAAAATATTGATAGCCAATTTGATTTATTAGAGTTTCGGTTAGGTGTTGAAGGCATGGCAGCCTATTATGCGGCTATGCGAGGCACTAAGGTTGATTTAGCGCAAGTACAAGCTAAGTATGAAGCGATAGGATTAGCACAGTTAGAAAATAATGTGCAAATTGAAGCCGAAGCGGTATTTGAATTTTTTATGGCTATTTGTACTGCTTCACAAAATGCGGTTATTCAGCATTTAGTGAAGAGTATGGCGAGTTTATTTATTGATAATTTAGCCCAGAATATTTCTATATTAGCCAAGCGCCCTGAAATGTTCGATAAAATGGCGGATTATCGAAAAAAATTATTAAAAGCAATTTTAAGTGGTAAGCCTCAAAAGGCGTGGAGCGAGAGCCACAGCCACTTAACATTTGTTGAAGAAGTATTATTGTTGCAGTCAGAAGAACAAAGCTCAATGCAGCGTTCTATTCGTCGTATGCAACGATATGAGTAAATAATTAGTTTTATTTGTTCATAGGTTAAGTACAGGGTTATTAATAAGTCGTTTTTATTTTTAATCATTATAAATTACATAAAACAACATTGGAGACTAAGTAAATTATGTCTGAGCTCCCTAATATCGATTTAGATTCAGCCGAAACGCAGGAATGGCTAGAATCTTTGGAAGCCGTTTTGGAAAACGAAGGTCCAGAACGTGCACATTTCCTATTAGAAAAATTAATTGATCAAGCTCGTCGCAGTGGTACTCATTTACCATTTGATGCGAAAACAGCCTATGTAAATACTATTCCACCATCACAAGAGCCAAAAATGCCTGGTGATCAAACAATTGAAGCGCGTATTCGTGCAGCAATTCGTTGGAATGCATTAATGATCGTATTACGAGCGTCTAAAAAAGATTTAGAGCTTGGTGGTCACATCGGTAGTTTTGCTTCTTCTGCAATGTTATATGATGTTGGTTTTAACCATTTCTTTAAAGCGCCAACGGCAGAGCACGGTGGTGATTTTATTTTCTCTCAAGGCCATATTTCTCCAGGTATTTATGCCCGTTCATTTGTTGAAGGTAGCTTAACTGAAGAGCAGTTAAATAACTTCCGTCAAGAATGTGATGGCAATGGTTTATCTTCATACCCGCATCCGCATTTAATGAAAGATTACTGGCAGTTCCCAACGGTTTCTATGGGCTTAGGTCCATTACAAGCGATTTATACTGCTCGTTTCTTAAAGTACTTAACTGACCGTGGTATTAAAGATTGTTCAGGCCAACGTGTTTATTGTTACTTAGGTGACGGTGAAACGGATGAGCCAGAATCATTAGGTGCTATTGGTTTAGCATCTCGTGAAGGTTTAGATAACTTATGTTTTGTTATCAACTGTAACTTACAACGTTTAGATGGCCCAGTACGTGGTAACGGTAAAATCATCCAAGAACTTGAAGGTACATTCCGTGGCGCAGGCTGGGAAGTATGTAAAGTTATTTGGGGTTCTTACTGGGATGCTCTTATTGCACGTGATACCTCAGGTAAACTTTTACAATTGATGAGTGAAACAGTAGATGGTGAATACCAAAACTGTAAAGCAAAAGGTGGTAAATACACCCGTGAAAACTTCTTCAATAAGTACCCTGAAACAGCGGCATTAGTTGCTAACATGTCTGATGAAGACATCTACCGCTTAAACCGTGGTGGTCATGATCCAGTTAAGGTTTTTGCTGCTTACCAAAAAGCGATGGACACTAAAGGTCGTCCGACAGTAATCCTTGCTAAAACAGTTAAAGGTTTTGGTTTAGGTGCTTCTGGTGAAGCATTAAACATTGCTCATAACGTTAAGAAAATGGATGTTGATTCAATCAAACAATTCCGTGATCGTTTTAACATTCCGGTAGCTGATGCAGATATTCCAAACTTACCTTATTACAAGTTTGACGAAGATAGTGTTGAATACAAGTACATGAAAGAGCGTCGTGAAGCATTAGGTGGTTCATTACCTCAACGTCGTGAACAAGCTGAAGAACAGTTAGAAATTCCTGAATTAAAAGCATTTGATGCGATTTTAAAAGGTTCAGGTGAGCGTGAAGTTTCTTCTACCATGACTTTTGTTCGTGTATTAAATGCCTTATTAAAAGATAAGAAGATCGGTAAGCGTATCGTTCCTATTATTCCTGATGAAGCACGTACTTTTGGTATGGAAGGTTTATTCCGCCAAGTAGGTATTTATGCAAGTGAAGGACAAAAATACGTTCCTCAAGATGCTGATCAAGTTGCTTATTATCGTGAAGATAAAAAAGGCCAAGTATTACAAGAAGGTATTAACGAATTAGGTGCTATGGCGTCATGGGTAGCTTCGGGTACGTCTTACTCTACTTGTAACGCAACTACGATTCCTTTCTACATCTACTACTCAATGTTTGGTTTCCAACGTGTTGGTGATTTAGCATGGGCAGCGGGTGATAGCCAAGCACGTGGTTTCTTATTAGGTGCTACTGCTGGTCGTACAACACTTAACGGTGAAGGCTTACAACATCAGGATGGTCATTCTCATGTACAAGCTAACCTTATTCCTAACTGTGTGACTTACGATCCAACTTATGGTTATGAAGTAGCGGTTATTGTACAAGACGGTTTACGTCGTATGTACGGTGAAAACGAAAACGTTTTCTACTACTTAACCTTAATGAACGAAAACTACCAACACCCAGCTATGCCTGAAGGTGATGATGTAGCAGCTGATATCATTAAAGGTATTTACAAGTTAGAACGTGTTGAAGCGAAAAAAGCGAAGTCTAACGTTCAATTAATGGGGTCAGGTACAATCTTAAATGAAGTACGTAAAGCGGCTCAAATTTTAAGTGAAGACTACAATGTATCTTCTGATGTTTACTCGGTAACTTCATTCAATGAATTAGCCCGTGAAGGTCAAGAAGTGGTTCGTTGGAACATGCTTAACCCTGAAGCTACGCCAAAAACAGCTCACATTGGTACTGTTATCACTAAAGATGCAGGTCCAGCGATTGCTGCAACTGATTACGTTAAATCATATTCAGATCAAGTTCGTGCCTTTATCGACACAGACTACCGCTGTTTAGGAACAGACGGCTTTGGTCGCAGTGACAGCCGTGCAAACTTACGCACACATTTTGAAGTTAATGCAGCTTATGTTGTTGTTGCTTCATTATATGAGCTAGCGCAACGTGGTGAAGTTGAGAAGAGTGTGGTAACTGAAGCGATTAAACGTTTTAACATCAACACTGATAAACTTAACCCACTTTACGCTTAATTTAGTGGCTAGATAAGGAATCAAAGATATGTCTGATATTCAAAAAATCCTAGTCCCTGATGTAGGTGGCGAAGAAGTTGAAATCATTGAAATTTGTGTTGCTGTTGGTGACACATTAGAAGCTGATGAAGGAATTGTTACCGTTGAAACTGATAAAGCGTCAATGGACATTCCAGCCCCATTTGCCGGTAAGTTAACTAGCTTATCGGTTAATGTTGGCGACAAAATTAAAGAAGGTGATGTTATTGGTGAAATTCAAGCAGAGGGCGCAAGCGCGCCAGTTGCTGAAGAAGCACCAGCGGCACCTGTAGCAGAAGCGCCTGCTGTTGAAGCACCTGTTGCGGCTCCGGCTGCAGCACCAGCTCCAGTGGCTTCGGCAAGTGAAGTTATTGAAATTGCTGTACCAGATATTGGCGAAGATGGTGAAGTTGAAGTTATTGATGTGTTAGTTGCTGTTGGCGACGTGATTGAACAAGAAGATGGTTTAATTACGTTAGAAACAGACAAAGCTACCATGGATGTACCATCAACACATGCCGGAACAGTAAAAGAAGTTTATATTGCTACTGGCGATAAAGTTAAGCAAGGCTCTGTTGTTATCAAGCTTGAAACTGCGGGTAGCGCACCAGCACCAGTAGCTGAAGCTCCTGCCGTAGAAGCGGCACCGGTAGCAGCAGCTACTGCTGAAGCTGCGCCTGCACCTGCAGCAGTAGCGGCTACAGCAAGTGAAATTATTGAAGTTGCGGTTCCTGATATTGGCGAAGATGGCGAAGTTGACGTTATTGACGTATTAGTTTCAATTGGTGATGTGATTGATGCCGAAGACGGTTTAATTACGCTTGAAACTGATAAAGCGACAATGGATGTACCATCAACTCATGCTGGTACCGTAAAAGAAGTTTACATTGCTAACGGTGATAAAGTTAAACAAGGCACTGTTGTTATTAAGCTTGAAACTAAAGGTTCTGCACCTGTTGCAGCGGCTCCTGCGGCTCAAGCTCCTGCAGCGCCAGTAGCAAGTGCTCCGGCGGCTCCTGCACCAGCTAAAGCGGATCCAGTGCCAGCAACACCAAGTGACTTTAAATCAACAGGTCCTATTTTTGCTTCACCATCAATTCGTCGTTTAGGTCGTGAATTTGGTGTTGATTTAACGTTAGTAAAAGGTACGGGTCGTAAAGGTCGTATCTTAAAAGAAGATGTTCAAGCTTATGTTAAAGCGGCATTAGCGGCACCTAAAGCTGCGGCGGGTGGTAATGCTATTGTTGGTGACAACGTATTACAAATTGTTCCGGTTAAGCCTGTTGACCATAGCAAGTTTGGTGAAGTTGAAGAGTTAGCGTTAGGTCGTATTCAGAAGATTTCTGGTCCGTTCTTACATCGTAACTGGGCAACTATTCCACATGTTACCCAATTTGATGAAGCGGATATCACTGATGTTGAAGATTTCCGTAAAGAGCAAAATGCTTATCATGCTAAAAAGCAAACTGGCTTAAAAATTACGCCACTTGTATTCGTGATGAAAGCGGTAGCACGTGCGTTAGAGAAATTCCCTAACATGAACTCTTCGTTATCTGAAGATGGTGCTAGCTTAATTCTTAAGAAGTTCATCAACATTGGTATTGCGGTAGCAACGCCAGGTGGCTTAGTTGTTCCTGTAATTAAAGATGTGAACAAAAAAGGCATTGAAGAGCTTTCACAAGAATTAATTGTGATTTCTAAGAAAGCACGTGACGGCAAGTTAAAGGCTGCTGACATGTCAGGTGGTACATTTACTATTTCTAGCTTAGGTGGTATTGGTGGTACAGCATTTACACCAATCGTTAATGCGCCAGAAGTTGGTATTTTGGGTGTATCTAAATCAGAAATGAAGCCTAAGTGGAATGGTAAAGAATTTGTACCTCGTTTAATGGTGCCATTATCTTTATCTTACGACCATCGTGTTATCGATGGTGCTGAAGGTGCAGCATTCTCTACTGAGATCGCGGCAAACTTAACTGATTTACGTAGATTAGTACTTTAATGAAAAAGTCGGTAGCATTGAAATGTTACCGGCTTTCTTTTTAGATAAGTAATTTAGAATTTATCCGCAGTTTGTCAAAGTATAAGCTGTTACAAATAGAACAATTTGAGGTTCACATGAGCGAAATTAAAACTCAAGTAGTAGTATTAGGTGCAGGCCCTGGTGGTTATTCAGCAGCGTTCCGTGCAGCAGATTTAGGTTTAGATGTTGTATTAGTAGAAAGCCGTGAAACACTTGGTGGTGTTTGTTTAAACGTGGGTTGTATCCCATCAAAAGCTTTATTACACGTAGCTAAAGTTATTGATGATGCAGCAGAAATGGCTTCTCACGGGGTGACTTTTGGCGCACCACAAATCGATTTAGATAAAATCCGCTCTTGGAAAGAAAGCGTAATCGCTCAGTTAACTGGCGGTTTAGGCGGTATGGCTAAAGCACGTAAAGTAAATACAGTTTATGGTTACGGTAAATTTACGTCAGACAAAACAGTTGAAGTAGTAGGTAACGACGGTAAAACGACTACCATTACTTTTGATAATGCCATTATTGCTGCTGGTTCTTCAGTGGTTGATTTGCCATTTATTCCTAAAGATGACCCACGTGTTATTGATTCAACAGGCGCTTTAGAACTTAAAGACGTTCCTGGTGAAATGTTAGTATTGGGTGGTGGTATCATTGGTTTAGAAATGGGTACTGTTTACAATGCCTTAGGTTCTAACGTGTCTGTAGTTGAGTTTGCAGACCAATTAGTGCCTGCTGCTGACGCTGATATTGTGAAAGTATACACTAACTACAACAAGAAAAAGTTCAACATTATGTTGTCAACGAAAGTTGTTGCTGTTGATGCTAAAGATGACGGTTTATACGTTACTTTCGAAGGTAAAAATGCCCCAGAAGGGCAAGTACGTTACGACAAGATCTTAGTTGCTGTTGGTCGTAAGCCTAACGGTAAATTAATTGACGCAGAAAAAGCTGGCGTAAACGTAGACGAGCGTGGTTTTATCAACGTATCTAACGAATTACGTACTAACGTTAACCACATCTTCGCTATCGGTGATGTTGTTGGTCAACCTATGCTTGCTCACAAAGCGGTACATGAAGCACATGTTGCTGCCGAAGTTATCTCTGGTAAAAAACACGTATTCGACCCACGTTGTATTCCTTCAATTGCTTATACTGATCCAGAAATGGCTTGGGTTGGTATCACAGAGCGTGAAGCTAAAGAGCAAGGTTTAAACATTGAAGTTGCTAACTTCCCTTGGGCTGCTTCTGGCCGTGCGATTGCTTCTGCACGTACCGAAGGTAAAACGAAGATGATCTTCGAAAAAGAAACTGGCCGTGTTTTAGGTGGTGCTATTGTTGGTATCAATGCTGGTGAAATGCTTGGTGAAGTTTGTTTAGCGGTTGAAATGGGCGCAGATGCTGAAGATGTTGGTTTAACCATTCATGCACACCCAACGTTAAACGAGTCAATTGGTTTAGCGGCTGAAATCTTTGAAGGTTCAATCACTGATTTACCAAATGCTAAAGCAGTAAAGAAAAAGAAATAATTAGCTTAACGGTTTAATTATTGAAAATAAAAACCAGCTTATTCAAGCTGGTTTTTTATTTTAGAAGGCTTTATGTTAATTAAAAACAAAACCATTTATACCATTCAGTATAAATAAGTGCTTACATAGAACGTTATGGGCGGCATTAGAACCAACAAAACTAAGCCTTTAAATTCTCGCTAAGTGAGCACTTTCTTATACGGACAAGTATTATTATTTAACCTGAATTCGAGATAACCAGTTGCTTTATGGTAGCTTTTTTACCAATTTATTCAGCGGCAATAAGTATTTAAACTTGCTTTTTGGAGTAGCCTAATAAACCAATTACCGCTAAATAACTGCTGACATTGTTATTCTTTTTCTTGCTCTATGGTTAACTCTGTTTCTTTTCGTAAGTAACCAGCAGCATCTTCATCTTGTTCTATACGATGTTGAGTTGGTATGGCACGTGTTTCTTTATTTAACTGATGAATTTGAGAAGCGTTACCTAAGTCTCGTTCACTGGTAATAGCCGCAATTGACTCTCGGTCTTTTAGAAAAGAAATAACATCTTGTTTGATAGCGTTTAGATCGTTATCGCTTTTGTGCATTTCTAGAATAATACGTGGGTGTTCGAGGTTTCTCATACCTGTGGCGGCAAAAGTACTTGTAACAATGCGTGAAACAATGATCCATGGTGTGATGCTGCTTCTTACTAAGGTATTTTCAGAACGTGTGCTGTCGTGAATACTCGTTCCAGTTGATATTTTAGATTCTGTAAAAGTCCCTTCACATTTAAAATAAATTAATAGAGATTCAAATTGCATTTCAGCAAAAAATAAGTGCGCATTATTTGTTAATAGTTGGGCAAACGATTTTAATAAATAACCTATCAAAAACAAATGTAATGCGTTTATCAATACTGGAGATAGTGAGGTTAAAATTTCATTTTCTATGATATCTCCCACTGAATTTACTTCAAGAGATACTATAAATTGATAAATTTCAACAAAGGCGTAAGCCAAAAATAAGGTCGTAAACATAGCAATAATAAATAGAAGGTTACCTCCTAATAAGCTTATTAAACGTGCTTTATTAAAGTTTTCACCTAACTTAATTTCTTTAATTTTAGGTTGTATTTCTTGGATCATTTCACCTCTAAAGCCACCTTTACCATCTATTTGTTCTTCAAGTTGAGGGTCTAATTCACGGTAAACACGGTTTGGTACTTCTTTGTAACGGCGGTTAGCCATAACTAAATTATCAAGATTGATAAAAATTTCATTTGGATGAATAGACTCTTGCCAGTTTTCTCTTAGTTCAGATACTTCTGTCACAGGAGTTACATGCTTTAGGCGTTGCTTTAACATAAAAAATACAATAGCGCTTGATGCAACAGCTAATAAGAAAATAGTAAATAAATATAAACCTGTGTGTAGATCAGGAAGGTTACTTATCCATAAGTTAAGTTGTTGTTTTGTGATATGTGCAGATGAAATAGTCCATTTCAGAATTAAACCTACTAGTACAGGTAAAAACAAAGAAATAACAACCACTTTAACAATGCTGCCATTTCCTAAAGATTGAATGCTTTTTTCCGATCCTCTAGATATAGGTTTACCAGAATCACGCCACACTAATAATAAATAAAGCATTAAACAAGCTGAATATATTGGAAAGGCTAGTTCACCTATTTCTCCAGCAAACCCTGCTAAAGAAACAAAAGCAACAAACGCGTAGGCAATTAATGCTGTTATTGTTTTAACCCAAGCGGAAAATAAATTTTGTGCCATATTTCTAATGGGATACGGCATAAAAAGTAGTTTAGGTATAAAACTATGTAACAAACGAGCAAGAAAGCCATGTGGTTCGACAAAAGTACTGTTTTTTCTACCAAATAACATTTCTTCTATGGAGTTTGCTGTATAGGCAAGGTAATTACTTTCTTCTTGGGCGGTACTACGTTCGGACTTACTGTAATTTTTGGCAAGCGATGTTGGGTGATTTCTTCCAACAAAATATCGCATAGTGGCATAGATTCCGAGACCTAAAGCACGAATGCCTCCGGCAAATAATAACAAACCAAAAACAACTAAAATCCAACCACTACCAGCATCATCTTTAACAAGGCTTGAGGCTGTTATTAATAAATATAAACCAAGGATTGTTTGAATAACCCCTCTTATTGCAGTGACGTAACCTTCTTTTTTAAAAGGGTTTTTAAGTCCTAAATCTATTGAACCGTAATCAAACGACATGTAACACTCCTGTGTAGTTTAAATATTTTATACCTTTTTTAGTTTTCGTGATTTTACTTAAATTTAATTACTTTACAAAGTGTTAAAGCTTTAATTTACAGATTTAAAGTGTGTTGACCTTTAGTGTCTTTATAAGTTTATAGAATGAATTTGCAGATGAAGCTAGAGCGATAACGTAGTAGAAAGGCCATACAAATGTTGCCCTTCGGATTCGTCCTGAGCGCTTCTAGCATTACGTTACTCACTTTTTATGTTTCAGTTTTAGGTTGAATATACTTATCAGCGTTACGTTGGCAGTTATTTAATAAGCTTACGAACGCCTGACAAGGTCTATCAATAGCGCTTTCAGGAATGTAGAGGTGATAGCCTAGCGCTTGTTGTAAAATGGTTGTTTGATGTAAAAAAGCGGCGACAGGGCCTTTTATTGTCTTACCCTCTAGCTTAAATGGCGTGAAGTTAATAATAACTTGATCCATGGTTAATAAACGATGTTGTAAACAAAAATGAATAAGCGGTCGCTGCTCATGAATTAACCTACTGGCTAAACGAGGTGAAATATTAGCGACAATAGCGTTCAAGCTATTTAACTTTATACCGACGTATGGAAGTTCAATTCGTTCTAAGAAAGTGGTTTCAGTAACTTGGGCAATACGTGCTATATCAGGCCATGCTATTTGCCAAACACCATATTTATGCAGATACCGTATCCATTGAGGTGTTATTAGAAAACTAGTTTCAGGTTCGAGGCGTTTAATAAAACCAATAAAAATAACGACTAAGGATACCAATACTAAAAATATCAGTACTAATTTGGCTTCTAACCAATAATGCTGTGCTAATAGGATTATCAAAGCTAATGACAATAAGCCAAGTAACATTAAGCTATAGGCATGATGCTTGGCTTGTGCTTTAATTTTTATTTCAGGGGTTGGCAACTCAGTGATCAATTTAAGTAGATAGTTTTATTATGGGAGTATGCCGCAGTTTCAAAATAATTCAATATCATCCTCATCAAGCTGAGTATTTTGTTTTTCATTATTAAATTCTTCTAAGGCTATGGCAATGGGTACGCCGGAAATCACTTTGTCGAACATTTGTTTTTCCGCTTCCATAGTATATTTGCTACGTATCTCCGTTTGTAATTTTTGCCACTCTAAGGGCGAATATAACGCATTTGGATTAGCGATTAATTCCGTTAGTGAAGCCAAACTATTGCTGACATGATCTAACCGTTGCGTTAGTTTATCGTAAAATTGAAAAGCAACAATAGCGGTTTGTACTTTGTCAGTTGCAGTAATTGTTGCTCCTTGAATGATATGTTTTATTTTCTGAGAGTTATCATCTTCAGCGGTTAATTTGGGAATGGTTGCTTGAATATCGCTTAAGTTCGTAGCAAGGCCTGTGAATGATTTAGACAGCGTTTCTACGGATGAATTCCCATCGTTCATTGATTGATCTATTTGAGCAACCGCTAGATTAAGCATTAAGATAGTTTCTTTTAGCTGACTCCAGTCTAAGTCAGGCTTGGTTGCTGTTGAGCCATTTGATAAATTCATCGTACATTCCTTGTTAAAAATATAATCTTAAGGTTAGTTAAGAATTAATAATTGTGTGAAAAAAATACCTTATTTTTATTAATTAACGAATTTAAATTATTGTGTACAAGGCTATGGCGTGATTTTTGGTCGGTAATTTAATTTAACAATTCTTCCCATTAATACACAGTTACCCTTTATTTAACGTGCTATATTGTTATTTAAAGCTTAAGCGTTTTATTTGTGTTGTAGGATGAATGATGGCTCAGTGTGCAAAGGTAGTATTTTGTTTCTTGATGATGTTTTTAACGAGTTGTGCTCAACAGGCGGAGCTAAATAATGGTGAGTCGCAATGGGACTTTGATCATAACTTACAATTTAGTGAAACCTTAATCAGTGACAATATTTATCATATTGAAATTATTCCGAATGATAAAACCAATTTTAGCCGATTAGCGACCTTTTTAATGCGTCGTTCTTTAAGACTTTGTCAAAGTTATGGTTTTAAAATTGAAGTATTAAAAGGCGTGGAAAGTTACGATCATAAACGTTCGTTTCCTAATATGATCATGTCGAAGCTAGCAGCGAATGTGGAGTGCCCAAGTGGTGAGACACCAGTTAAATCTGCTGCAGATAAGAATAAGTAAATCTCAACTAAAATTAACCGATATACTTTAGTTATTGGGCTTAAATATTGGTTTTAAGTTAAGTTACAAAGATTACAAATAAAAAAAAGGGTTACGTATTTATTACGTACCCCTTTTTATTTCAGCGCTAAAGTATTAAACCAAAGCGCTGTTAAATGGCTTGTTTATTATACCACTTTAACCGGAATGAACTTAGTGCTCATTTCTTCTGTCGGTGGAGCAAAACGTGTAAGGTCAATACCTTCAACCGCTGCGGTGTATTCTTCCAATGTTGGGAAACGACCTAATACGGTAGAAAGTACAACTAACGGGGTAGAACCTAATAAAGATTCACCTTTTTTCTCACTGCTATCAGCTACAACACGACCTTGGAATAAACGGGTAGATGTTGCGATTACGGTGTCACCAGGTTCAGCTTTTTCTTGGTTACCCATACATAGGTTACAACCAGGGCGTTCTAAGTAAAGGATGTTTTCGTACTTAGTACGAGCAGCACCTTTAGGGTTAGCATCGTCAAAAACAAAACCTGAGTATTTCTCTAATACTTCCCAGTCACCTTCAGCTTTTAACTCATCAACAATGTTATATGTTGGTGGCGCAACAACTAATGGTGCTTTAAATGAAACAGTACCATTTTGTTTTTCAATGTTACGTAACATTTGCGCGATGATTTGCATATCACCTTTGTGAACCATACAAGAACCAACAAAACCTAAATCAACTGGCTTGTTGTTGTAGAATGAAACAGGGCGGATCACATCATGGGTATAACGCTTAGATACATCTTCGTTGTTTACGTCTGGATCAGCAATCATTGGCTCAATGATAGTGTCTAAGTCAATTTCAACTTCGGCATAGTATTTAGCGTTATCATCAGGTGATAATGCTGGCTCTTCACCAGACTTGATACCTGCAATACGCTCGTCAGCTAATTTAATTAAGCCAGCTAACATGCCTGCTTCGTTGTCCATACCTTTGTCGATCATGATTTGGATACGGCTCTTAGCAAGTTCAATTGATTTTACTAAGGTTTCGTCGTTTGAAATACAGATAGAAGCTTTTGCTTTCATTTCTGCCGACCAATCGGTGAAAGTAAATGCTTGGTCAGCCATAAGCGTACCAATGTGCACTTCAATAATACGACCTTGGAATACGTTCTCACCGCCAAATTGCTTAAGCATTTGTGCTTGCGTTGCATGTACCACATCACGGAAGTCCATGTGGCTTGCCATGTTGCCTTTAAACGTTACTTTAACAGACTCTGGAATTGGCATTGCTGATTCACCTGTGGCAAGTGCAATAGCAACAGTACCTGAGTCAGCACCAAACGCGACACCTTTAGACATACGCGTATGAGAGTCACCACCGATGATAATCGAACGATCATCAACGGTAATGTCGTTTAATACTTTATGAATAACGTCAGTCATTGCGTGGTAAACGCCTTTTGGATCACGGGCTGTGATTAGACCAAACTTGTTCATGAATGACATTAACTTAGGAATGTTTGCTTTCGCTTTGCTATCCCACACTGATGCGGTATGACAACCTGATTGGTAAGCACCGTCAACTAATGGCGAAATAGTAGAAGCAGCCATGGCTTCTAATTCCTGACAGGTCATAGGGCCAGTTGTATCTTGTGAACCAACAATGTTTACTTTAACGCGAACGTTAGAGCCAGCGTGTAGTGATGTTTCAGATTTAACACCAACAGCATTACGGTTAAATATTTTCTCAACCGCTGTTAAACCTTGTCCTTCATGTGAAATTTCTTTTGAAGGAGCATAAACAGCTGGAGCGTCAACACCTAATGTTTCTGCGGCAAATGTTTGTAATTTTTTACCAAAAGTAACAGCGTATGAACCACCGGCTTTCATGAATTCAACTTTTTGCGGTGTAAAGGCAGAAGATACATCAACTAACTCTTTATCGCCGTTGTATAGTTTTTTCGCTTTAGTATCGATAGTTAATACTGTGCCAGTTGCTACTGAGTATGCTTCTTCTAATACGGCATCGCCATTTGCATCAGTTACTGTATTACCGTCAGCGTCTACTTTCTTCACCCAGTTTTTAAGGTCAAGACCAATACCACCAGTTACATCAACTGTCGTTAAGAAGATTGGTGCAATACCGTTAGTACCTGCTACAACTGGTGCAATGTTAATGAATGGTACGTATGGGCTTGCTTGTTTACCCGCCCAAAGTGCTACGTTATTCACACCAGACATACGTGAAGAACCAACACCCATGGTGCCTTTTTCAGCAATTAGCATTACTTTAGCGTTTGGATGTTTCTTCTGTAATTCAACGATTTCTTGTTGTGCTTCAGGAGTGATCATACACTTACCGTGTAATTCACGGTCAGCACGTGAGTGAGCTTGGTTACCTGGCGATAATAAGTCAGTTGAAATATCACCTTCACCAGCAATGTAAGTAACTACTTCAATTTTTTCTGCAATATCAGGCAATTTAGTAAAGAACTCTGCGTTGGCGTAGCTTTCTAAAATGTCTTTTGCAATCGCATTACCGGCTTTATAAGCAGCTTCTAAACGTGCCGTGTCTGCGTCGTATAAAAATACTTGAGTTTTTAATACGGCAGCGGCAGGTACTGAAACAGTAGCGTCATCACTTAACGCTAAATCAAGTAGCGCTTCAATTGAAGGACCACCTTTCATGTGAGAAAGCAATTCAAAGGCAAACTCTGGGCTAATTTCAGCAACCGTTTCTTGGCCTAAAATAATTTCTTTTAAGAATGCTGCTTTTGCACCAGCAGCACTTGTTGTACCAGGTAAGGTGTTATAAATGAAGAAGTTTAGTGATTCTTCGCGATGCGCATTTCCAGGCTCTTTGATCTGCGTAATAATCTCAGCTAATAATTCAGCGTTATCAATTGGCAGAGGGGCCAATCCTAGATCATTTTTGCGACTTTCAATTTCTGCTAAATATTCTAAATACAGACTCATTCGATACTCTCTCTAGCTAATTAATGTGCTAATAATATGCTAACAATTTGCTAATCATACGGTAATTAAACGGTAATTAGCAGGGACAAATTTGGGCTTAGTTTACCTGATTCTCTATATACTTCGAATCATTTGATTAAATAAGCATTATTCATAACACTTATAGATTATAAAAAGCTAATTATAGCGGCTGTATTGATTGATCTGTAATTATTTTTTATTGGTTTGTTTTAACCTGCGTTTTTTTGGCTTTGAAAGATATTACCCCTTTAGTTTATTGTTAAACAATAGTGCAAAGAGATGGTTAATTTGTTATTTTGCCAATAGTTAAGTGAATCGATGGGTTGAGTCACTTTAAATATTAATGAGTAGGCGACAATGGACGCACCTTTAGGAACGGAGCATTGCCACGAATGTGGTTTGCAGCTTGTTATTCCGCCTTTAAATGAACAGCAAAAAGCGGTTTGTCCGCGATGTAAGTATGTACTTACTACTAAGCATAAGAATGCGATAGAGCGTACGTTGATTTTTTCGATAACCGCCGCGCTATTTTTAATTTTCTCTTTTTTTTTCGAATTTTTAACTTTTAAATCAAATGGTATTGAACGATCAATTAGTTTAATTACCAGTGTTAATGTATTGCTTGAATATAACTACGTATTACTCGCTGTTATTGAAGTACTGACTATTTTTATTATTCCAAGTTTGATTTTATTGGCGTTAATTTATTTATCCTTGTTTCGGTTAAGCAATTATCCACCACCTCAAGGAAGAAAGATTCTTGTGGGGTTAGCTAAATTATTACCATGGAATATGGTTGAAATTTTTCTGATCGGCGTGTTAGTGAGTTTAACTAAAATAGTTGCCCTCGCTGATATTGATTTAGGACTCGCTTTTTATAGTTTTATTTTGTTTTCATTATTTATGCTAGCAGCGCTATTACACTTTGATCAGCGTGAGCTATCAGTTTGGCTGAATGAAGGGAAGCCAATAGTTGACAATAAAATGCTTCATCAGCTGGCTACACCATTAGCAGCCAAGCATAGTGTGCAACGAACTTGGGCGTTATTAATAACATCGGTGGTGTTATATATTCCGGCTAATGTTTTTCCCATTATGAATACTCGCCTGTTGGGACAAGAAGACCCTAGCACCATTATTGGTGGCGTTATATTATTGTGGCAACATGGTTCGTATCCTATTGCGATGATTATCTTTATTGCCAGCGTTTTGGTTCCCATGAGCAAAATTGTGATCTTGGCATGGCTTAACTATAGCGTACAAAAAAATTCAAATATGATGATTAAAGAACGCATAAAATTGTATCGTATGGCAGAGTTTGTCGGGCGTTGGTCAATGGTTGATGTTTTTGTCGTGATTATTATTGTCAGTTTAGTACAGCTTGGCGATACTATGATGGTGTTACCTGGTTATGCTACCACAGCATTTTCCGGCGTTGTGGTGCTAACGATGTTAGCGGCGATGAGTTTTGATTCAAAATTAATTTACAATAAGAATACTTATGACCAATAAACTAGTTGTTCCTGCAGAAATTAAAGAAGTGAAATCAATTTCTAAACTTTGGTTTTTACCTCTTGTTGCTTTGCTTATCGGTTGCTGGATGCTTTATTACCAATGGAGTAATCAAGGCAGTTTGATCACCATACATTTTTTATCTGCTGAAGGCATTGAAGCCGGTAAAACCAAGATTAAATTTTTAAATGTTAATATTGGTGATGTGACGTCTGTGCAACTAAATGAAGATGGTGATGATGTGCTGGTGACCGCACGGATGTCTAAAGCCGCTGAAAAGTTACTGGTGACAGATAGTCAGTTTTGGGTTGTTTCTCCCAAAGTGTCGCTTGATGGTATATCGGGTTTGAGTACGATAATTTCTGGTGTTTATATTCAATTATCGCGGGGTGTTTCAACTGAATATAAAGATAAGTTTTATGCTTTAGAGTCGCCACCTGTGACACCATTAGGAACACCAGGCTTACATATTACCTTAAATAGTAATGATCAATTCGCTTATGAAAAGGGCGATCCTATCACCTATAAAGGCTTAACTGTTGGCCAGTTTGAAGATATCTATTTTAATTTTGAAGAGCGTGTTGTTTATTACAATGCTTTTATTAAAGCCCCTTATCATAAGCTAATTACCACCAACACTAAGTTTTGGGACATTACCGGTTTAAATGTTGATTTGAAAGCGGATGGTTTATCAATAAAAACAGGTAATTTAGAAACGATATTATCCAATGGTGTCACCTTTGATGTACCTACCGGGATGCCAGCAGGAGAGAGAGTTACCGACAGGTATAATTTTGATATTTATGAAAGTTATCAAACAGCAAGTGATCAACGCTATAAACATTATTTAGAATACGTGGTATTAGTTAGTGATACTGTTCGTGGTTTAGTTGTTGGTGCGCCGGTTGAATATCGTGGTATCACTATCGGTCAGGTGACTTCGATTAATATCACTCCAGAGAAGAATCGTTTTTTCACTGAAGACTTTAAAATTCCCGTGTTGATCCGTGTTCATCCAGGTCGGATTGGATTAACCGATGACCAAGCCGGATTAGACACCATGCAAAAGCAGCATGTTCATTGGATAAAAAATGGCCTAAAAGCTATGTTGCGTACGGGTAATTTGTTAACCGGTAGTTTATTTATTGAATTACAACATCACGAAAATGAAGCAATAGATACGATTGATAAATTTAACAATTATACGGTGATACCAACAGCCGAAGATCAATTTTCCAATATTTTAGCGAAGGTAGAAGAATTTATTGATAAGTTGAATAAACTACCGCTGAATAATACCGTAGGTAATGTTGATGACACATTGGCTAACATCAATGCAATGACCGCGGATATTGCCGAAGTTAGCGAAACGATGACTACATTACTGAACAATCTTGATCAAGCTCAGTTGGGTAAAGAGTTAACCGCTACGTTAAAAAGCATCAGCCATTTAACAAAAGACTTTTCCGCAGACTCGGTTGGCTATCAACAGTTAAATAATACGCTTAAGTCGTTATCAAGCGTTTTACAGGAGCTTGAACCTGTACTTATTCAATTAAAACAACAACCAAATAGTTTGATGTTTAACTCAGGGCAAACTCAGATACTTGAACCGAAAAAACACACAGGGGCAGAACGTTAATGAAAAATATAAATGTGATCAGTTTAGTCTTTGTTTTATCTATGTTAACCCTTGGTTGCAGTTCATCAACTGAGTCAACAAACTACTATTTATTAACTAATAAAATTCAGAACTTACAAACGGTAGAGCCATTATCAAACAGTAACAAAAAGCAATATCAGCTAACGGTTAAATTACCTGAATATTTACAAAAACCTTATTTGGTTATGCAATTAGATGAAAATAAAATTCATTATTCGCTGTTCCATTTATGGGCGGAACCCTTAAATAAGGGATTCAGTAAAGCGCTCTTGTTTGATCTAAATAATGCACAGTCGAATCACTATGTTGTTTCTTCTGACAATGATAACCAATTAACAGCGGAAAAAATTCTAATAACGCTGGATTATTTTCATATTACTGAACGAGCAAGTGTTATTTTAGCAGGGCAGTTTTCGGTGCAAAACGGTACTAACAAAAGCTATCAGCGCTTTACCTTTGAACAAACTTTAGCGGCTGACGGTTATACTCATGCGATCTCGCAAATGCGTTTGTTGATCACACAATTAAGTAAACAAATAACTATGAGTATTTAACATGTTAATTATGTCATTTTTGCTACACTAAAGGTAAGTTGCTCAGCCTTAACCAATTACGTGTTTTAACCTAAAAAATCTGGGATCTATTATGGAATATCAGTATCAACTTGACCCTGCCACCGGCAATGCGCGGGCATTATTTTCCTTTGAACATGAAATTTTTGGCCCATGGTTAGAAGTAGAAATAGGTAATAATGTCGACAAATTAACGGAAGTGCTAAAAGCCATTGATGATATTAACCATGGCAAGTTACAAGAAGTGGTGATCTCTGGCAGCGAATACAGCGTAATATTAGACCAACAAGATGTTATGATAAAAACGAATATGAGCCTTAATCACAACTTAAATGGTCAAGAAAATTTAATCGACGGCTTAAAAGAACAAGGGTTGTCGCTTGATGATGATATGGATGCGATGTGTGGTTTAGAAGACTTTCATCAATTAATTTTATCGTGGTCAAAATTTGTAACAAAATAAAGCTAATCAAAAGAGTCATGATTGCGTTAATAATACGTTAGCCTAATTGTGCTACCAACCTATAACTACCTTAAATATTCATGGAATTCCTTGTATGACTGAACAATTTGATAGTCACACCATGGCTGCTCAGCCGAAATCAAATCCCATTAAAAAAATTATTATCCCTATTGTGATTATTGTTGTGGCTATTGCTATTTTTATGGTGATGATAAATCTAGCGCCAAAACCTGAAAAAAAATCTGTGGAGATAAAGCCACCTTTAGTTAATGTTGAACCCATTAAAGTCGCCACGGTTGCCTTAAAAGTGTATAGCCAAGGTACAGTGATACCTAATGTAGAGAGCACGTTAACTGCGGAAGTTTCTGGTCGTATTATTGAGGTAGCGACTAATTTTGATAATGGCGTATATTTTAAGAAAAATCAGGTAATTGCTAAAATAAATGATGATGTATACCAAGTTAATTTATTACAAGCGCAAGCTCGCTTGGAAGTTGCTAAAGCCGCTTTGTTAGAAGAGCAGGCGCGTGGGCAGCAAGCTAAAGATGAATGGCGTTTATCAGGAAAATCATTAGATGAAGCGCCACTTATGGCACTTAGAAAACCTCAATTACAAAAAGCAAAAGCAGACTTAGCGGTGGCGGAAGCGGAAGTAAAAGCTGCGAATATCCAATTAGCAAAAACCATTATTAGAGCGCCTTATGACGGTATTATTAAAAACAAAATGGTAGATATTGGGCAATTTGTTAATACTGGTACGGCATTAACTGAAATTTTTTCAGCTGAAAAGGCGAAAGTACGTTTGCCGATCAAATTACAAGATATTAATTATTTAAACTTACCAACGGTAAATCAACCCCACTCAAATATCAAAGTTGAACTTAATAGCGAGATTGGCTTAGATAATTTTACTTGGCAAGCAGAACTAACCGGCTATGAAGGTGAAGTGGATAACACCAGCCGAGTGCATTATGTGATCGCAACTATAGCAGACCCATATAATATTCAACAAATACCTGAGCGGGCAGAATTACGTGTGGGTAGCTTTGTTAATGCGGTCATTGAAGGTAAAACCATTGAAAACTTATCGGTATTACCTAGAAGTGCCGTGGTTGGTAAAAATACGCTTTATTTAATGACTAAGGATAAAACGCTAAACATTGTTGATTTCACGGCAATAAGTGCCGATCAGCATTTTATTTATAGCAAACAAAACTTTGGTGATAATCAACAGTTGGTTTTAACTGAAATTGCTTTACCTGTATCAGGCATGCCTTTACGAGTAAAAGAAATACCAGCGCAAGCAGCCGAAGAGAATAATTAAATGACAGAGCCCGTGAAAACTACCGGTATTATTGCTTGGTTTGCTAGAAATAGCGTTGCCGCTAATTTGTTAATGGTTTTTATTTTAGTTGCTGGCGTGATTTCTTATATCAACATTGATAAAAAAATGTTTCCAGATTTCAACCCGAATATGATCCAAGTTCGGGTTGCTCATTTAGGCGCAGCACCTGAAGAAGTTGAGCAAGGTGTTATTCTAAAAATAGAAGAAGCACTTGAAGATATTGACGGAATTAAACGCATTACTGCAACGGCCAGTGAAGGTTATGCGGTGGTGTCGTTAGAGTTAAATTCAGGTGAATCATTGGCTGAAAAGCTCGATGAAGTGCAAATGCAGGTTGATGCCATTACGACCTTTCCTGAACAAATTGAAAAACCGGTAGTAATGAAAGCCGAGTTTAAAGGGCAAGTATTATGGCTGTCGGTACGAGGTGATATGGATCGGCGTACTCGGCAAAACATGGCGCAAAATATTCGGGATGAAATTATGTTGTTGCCTGGAGTGAATGTCGCCCAAGTGGTGGGTAAGCTTGATTATGAAATTAGTATTGAGGTATCAGAGCAAAAATTACATCAATATAACCTTACTTTTGATGAAATTACCCAAGCAGTAAGAAAATCATCTGTTGATTTACCCGGCGGTAAAATAAAAAGTGCGGGCGGTGATATTCTTATTCGTACCCAAGGACAAGTTTATACCGGTGTTGAATATGGTCAGCTGGTATTAAGAACCAACCCGGATGGCACCCGTATTTTATTGGCCGACGTTGCCAATATTATTGACGGTTTTGTCGAAGATAAAGGTTTTTCACATTTTAATGGTAAAGACAGTACCAGCGTGATGGTGCAATCAACTTCTGATCAAAATGACTTAGCCATTGCCGCTGAAGTGAAAAAATACGTTGCTGAAAAGCAAAAAACATTACCGCCAGGAGCTGAACTTTCAACTTGGGGAGATAGTTCTTATTATTTATCGCAACGTTTAGAAATGATGTTTAGTAACTTAGCGATGGGAGCTGCGCTTGTTTTTATCGTTTTAACCTTATTTCTTCGCATCAGAGTGGCCTTTTGGGTGATGTTAGGTATTCCGATTAGTTTTATGGGCGCGGTGATGTTAATGCCATTAGCTGGCGAGTGGGCGGTTTCAATAAACTTACTTAGTCTCTTTGCTTTTATTATGGTGTTGGGGATTGTCGTTGATGATGCCATTGTTATTGGCGAAAGTATTTATAGTGAAATACAAACTAAAGGGCATACCACGGAAAGTGTTATTGACGGCACATTAAGAGTGGCGATGCCAGCGACTTTTGGTGTTTTAACAACTATCGCGGCTTTTGCGCCTTTGTTAGCAATTGACTCAACTTTTTCTAGCTTTTTCAGGGCAATCGCCTTGGTGGTTATTTATTGTTTAATTTTTTCTTTGATTGAATCTAAATGGATTTTACCGGCGCATTTAGCGCATATGAAATATAAGCCAATTACGCCAGAAACCGCTAACTGGTTTGAAATGAAGCAGCTTAATTTTAAAAATGGTTTAGAAAAGTTTATTCATCATATTTACGCGCCGTTATTAGCCAAAGCTTTATCGCTTCGTTATACCACTATGGCTATTTTTATGGCGGTATTGATAATTTCAGTCGGCTTAATTGTTAGCTCACAAGTGAAACTGGAAGTCTTTCCAAAAGTGCCCGGTGACTTTTTGCAAGGCGATGTCACCCTCGTTGATGGTAGTTCAGTAACACAACGCAATGCTGTTATTGAAAAAATGAACCAAGCCGCTTTAGATATGGTGGCAGAAGAGCAAGCACGTAGCGGTGAAAATATTTTAAAAAACTTAATGGTTTATACCGAAAGTGATATTACCGGTAAGTTTGTGCTGGAATTAGTCAAACAAGATCAGCGTCAGTTATCTTCTTATGAAATTGAAAAATTATGGCGCGATAAAATAGGTGAGCTTGCTGGTGTGCGTGATTTACGTATTTTTGCTGGCGTTAATGCTGGCGGTGGGGCGGCTTTAGAGTTTCAATTATCAGGTGCCCATGATCAACAACTTGAAGACGCCTCAAACGATATTATCAATGCACTTGCCGATTTTAATGGTGTTTATGACATTCGCAGCTCATTCAGCCGTGGCAGCCAAGAAATAAAATTAGCAATCAAACCTGAGGCTGAAGCGTTAGGTTTAACCTTATCTGATCTAGGTAAACAGGTTCGCCAAGCTTTTTATGGTGAACAAGCACAACGTATTCAACGTGGTCGTGACGAATTAAAAGTGATGGTACGTTACCCAGAAGAGGATAGAGTGTCGATAAACGACCTAGAAAACATGTGGATACGCTTACCTAATGGCAACAATATTCCCTTTGGACAGGTAGCGAATATGTCGATAGGCCAAGGATTTTCAAATATTAATCGTATTAATCAAAAACGTACGATTACGGTATCGGCTGATATTGATAGTGCTAAAGTTGAATCGCGTAAAATATTAGAAGAGATGAATAAAGACACCATACCTAAAATATTAGAGCGCTACCCAACGGTGAATTATGGCATGGAAGGGGCGAGTAAAGAGCAAGCTGAATTTATTAGTCAATTGCTGTTTGCTTTAATGGGGGCCTTATTTTTAATTTATGGTTTGATCGCTATTCCAACCAAATCTTATGTGCAACCGTTAGTGATCATGTCAGTGATCCCGTTTGGTATTATTGGTGCAATTTGGGGACATTATTTGTTGGGTAGAACCATTAATATGATGTCTATTTATGGTTTTATCGCGTTAACCGGTGTTGTGGTTAATGACAGTTTGATCATGGTGGATTTTGTTAATCGCGCAAAACAACAAGGTATTCGCATAAAAGATGCGGTTGTGCAGGCCGGTACTCAACGTTTTAGAGCAATTTTGTTAACCTCATTAACCACCTTTTTTGGTGTTTTCCCGCTTTATTTTGAAACCAGTTTACAAGCGCAATTTATTATCCCAATGGCAATATCATTAGGCTTTGGTATTTTGTTTGCTACGGTTATCACGTTATTTTTGATCCCTTCTTTGTACGTGATCAAAGAAGATCTTTCCGCGCTTAAAAATAGGTGTTTTGGTAAGCGTGTTGTCGCTGCTCGATGAAGGAAGTAAAGCCTTTATTGATTTAAAGGCTTTATAAAATATGTTCGGTAACGTCTTCTACAAGATCTTTATATTGTTCATCATCTATATTTAACACCGTGAAAGCTGATTCGCAAATATGTGACCAGTCAGCATGATCAGAAAAGTGTTTTATTTGGTGAACAATATTTTCCGCCATTTTTAAAATGGCAAATTCGCTTTGGATTGCTGTTTGATCAAGCATTTGTAAAAAGTCGCGATCATGGTGACGTAAAATAAGTTGGCAAATATCTTTTGGTAAGCGCCATGAGGTGGCAACATAATAACCAATGGTGGCATGGTTTACTGCGTAAATATGCTCTTCAATTTCAGGTAAGGTTTTACTTGGTGTTTTTTCAGCAAAAGCTAAGACATCAGCATAATTGGGATATTTTAGGGTTAATACGGGAATGCCACAATCATGAAACAAACCAATACTAAATAATTTTTCTGAAGTGCCTCTAAATCCCACTTTTTTGCCAATAAATACCATCGCATTGGCAATACTAGTGGCGTCTTGCCAAAATTTATCAAAAACCTCGCCGTTACCTTGATCAAATTCACGCTTTAATAAAATACTGGTCACTAAGGCATAAACACCTTGTAAACCAATGTATTTTACAGACTTTTTTATATCGGAAATGGTTCGGGCTAAGCCATATAAAGGAGAGTTTATGGTTTTAATAATGGTTGCTGACATAGCGACATCTTCAGTGATCGCATCAGCAACATCATCAAGACTAGGCTCATCTTGCGCGATAATTTCTTGCAATTTTAACAATAAATCTGGGCGAGCGGGGATGGCAAAGCCTTTACCAATATCAGCAAGTACCTGATCATCAATATTTAACATAAATACACAAGTACCGAATTTGTGAAATGAATGATGTTTTATCGTACTTTTTTTTGATCTTTCTGTAAATCGTATCATTAGCTTATTCTTAAAAAGACGGCTTAGCATCAGTTTCATCTAATTTATAACATCTTCGGCTAGCAGCTTTTTTTAAAACGAGTAAACTATAACTATTAGTCTGTTAAGAGAAATATTTTATGAGTAAAATTAAACAGGTAGCTGTTGTTGGTGGTACCCATGGTAATGAATTCAGCGGCATTTATTTATTAAAAAAATGGCAAAAACAACCTAATTTAATTGCTCGTTCTAGTTTTGAAACAGAAACCGTTTTTGCTAACCCAAAAGCGTTTGGTGAAAACAAACGTTATATTGATTGTGATTTAAATCGCCAATTTACGGCTAAAAAGTTAGCCAATAATGAGCTAGCCAATTATGAACAAAGTAGAGCTAAAGCTATCAATGCTCAGTTAGGGCCAAAAGGAAATGCCAGAACTGACTTTATTATTGATTTGCACAACACCACCAGTAATATGGGGCCAACGCTTATTTTAGTTCAGTCGGACGACTTTAATAAAAAGCTTGGTGCTTATGTATTGCAGCAAATGGCTGACGCTGTTGTTATTTTTGAAGATCAAAAAACCATTCAAGAGCATTATTTTTTATGTTCAATTGCGCCACAAGGGGTGATCATTGAAATTGGTCCTCAACCGCAATCGGTTGTTAGGCAGGATGTATTAGATCAAATGGATGAAATGACCAAACATGTTTTGGATTTTATCCATTTGCATAATACTGATTCATTACCAGAATTACCGAAAAAATATGAAGCCTTTTGTTGGATTGAAAGTATTAAATTACCGGAAGATGAAAACGGCGAACGTATCGGCATGATCCATAAAAATGTTCAAGATAACGATTTTAAACCTTTAGTAAAAGGTGATCCGATTTTTACGCTATTTGATGGTGGTGAAATAACCTATCAAGGTGACTATACTGCTTATCCGCACTTTATTAATGAAGCCGCTTATTATGACAATAATTTAGCGATGTCGCTTGGTAAAAAGCGTTTAGTGACCTTATAGCGAATTAATTCAAGCGGCTATTTTTTAGCTAAGTTAAACTAAGCTATTAAGTATAGGGCAATTCGAACGGTAGTTTAGTAACTGAGTTTGGGTTAATTATAAACCGATAACTTGAGCAATTAATTAACTCAAATTATCGGTTTTTTTTATGTCATTTTTATGTCATTTTAATGTCGTTTTAATGTCGTTTTGTTTGTGGTTTTAGTTAATACCATTCCGTATAAAGAAGTGCTCACTTAGAACGGTATGGGCGGCATTAGAACAAACAAAATTTGTGAAGATATAGTCATTCTACATCAAATAAATTTTGTGCAGTTATCATGGTGCCCATACGTTCCCAAAGGGCGAGTTTTAAAGGCTTATATGCAGCGTTATTGATTTTGACAAGGTTCCCACATGGATGTGGGACATTAGGGTAACGCAGGAGCAGTTACCGAGAATAACCATTATCTTCAATCAATGCCTTGCCTCTAAGCTTTTAGTTCTCGCTAAGCGAGCACTTTCTTATATGGATTGGTATTAGCTTAATGATTTTCTTTATGGTTACTTAAAATGTCGGTATTACCGATGGCAGCTTGATAGACAGTATATTGATTTTTTCCTGAACGTTTAGCTTGATACATAGCAGCATCAGAACGTTCAAATAAATGATGAGAAGAATTTTCTAAGTTTGGTATTGCCGTGGCAATACCAATACTGACACTCACGTATGCGTGTTTGCTGTATTCGTGTTTTAATTGTTGTTTATTTAATTCTTGGCTAATTTGCTCGGCAACTTCAACGCCAGCATTTACGTCAGATTCGGTTAAAACCACGGCAAACTCTTCACCTCCTACACGAGCGACTAAATCACTGGAACGTTTAATGCAGCGGCGAATACACTTACTCACCACTAATAAACATTCATCACCACGACCGTGACCATAATGATCGTTATAAGCTTTAAAGTCATCGATATCTATCATTAATAAGGTGATCGGTGATTTTTTTCGAACCGAACGTTGCCATTCTGATTGAAAAAATTCATCAAATTTTCGCCTGTTAGCAAGTGTAGTTAAAGGGTCGGTCGCGGCTAAGCGTTCAAGCTGTTTTGATTGTTTGAACAATTTGCAGTGCGTACGCACACGCATTTTTAAAATAGAGGTTTCAATTGGCTTGGTAATGTAATCAATGGCACCAATTTCAAAGCCTTTTACTTGGTTGGCGGTATCACTTAATGCAGTAACAAACACTACGGGAATATTTTGGGTTAATTTATTTTCTTTTAACTGCCGGCACAGTTCATAGCCATTAATTTCAGGCATCATAACATCTAACAAAATTAAGTCAGGTAAAGACGAAGATAGGTTTAACCCATCAGCCGCAGTAGTGGCGATTATTACATTAAACTCATCTTTAAGTGTTGTTGCGATAAGTTTAATGGTTGTAATATCATCATCGATGACAAGTATTGTTGAGTCCGGCATTATTACAATCCATATAATATTGTTTCACTTTAATAGTAATCCCTATAAGCTTATTAGTCTAATATGATAAAAAAATATTTAACCCGAGCTCTGGTTATTTAAATAATACTAAGGAAAGTTGTATGAACGAGATCATTGATAGTTTATTTAAATTAGACTACATGCCTCATGGCCATTGTTATTGGTGGAAACCTGAGATCTTGTGGTTAAATGTTATTTCCGATGTTTTTATTGCCTTCGCTTATTTTTCTATTCCTATTGCTATTTATTATTTTGTAAAGCGCCGCCCAGATATTGAATTTAAAGGGGTAATAATTTTATTTTCTTTATTTATTTTGTGTTGTGGTATTACGCATTTAATCAGTATTGTGGTTATTTGGCATGGTAGTTATGGTATCCATGGGCTGGCTAAATTAGTAACCGCCATTGTTTCATGTATTACTGCTTATCATGTTTATAAAGCGATACCGCTCGCGTTAAAAATTCCATCATTAAATTCATTACAAGTTGCTTATGAACAAGCAACCAAAGAAAAGCTTGCTCGAATTCAATTAGAAAATCAAAAAGTACAAGATACCTTATTAAGAGACTCTACCAATAACGCACAAGTTGGTATTTTAGTGATTGATGAACACGGCATTATTATTTTAGCCAATAATGCTGCTTGCGATATTTTTGAATATGCGTCTGAAGAGCTAGAAGGTGAAAATGTAGCTATTTTAATTGCGGAATCAGAGCAGGAAGCTCATCAAGGTTTAATGCAGCATTTTTTACTTCATCCAGAAACTAATAAAAAAATGGCAACCGGTAGAACGGTCTATGGTTATAGTAAATTTAAGAAAAAAGTGCCGATTGAAATTGTTTTAAATCACCGCGTACAAAACGGTAAACCAGTCGTTTATGCTTCTATTCTTGATGTTTCCGCTCGCATTGCCGCAGAAGTTGCATTAGCAAAAAGTGAGTCTATTACCCAGAACATTATTCAAGCATTGCCGATTGGTTTTCATATGTTTGAGCTTGTTGATAATGATTTGATATTTAGAGCTCACAACCCAGCAGCTGATTTTATTTTAGGCATTGATAACTCTGAGTTACTTGGGAAAAAAATATTGGATGCCTTCCCTGATTTGGAAGGGCAGATCATTCCTGAACAGTTAATTGAAGTGGCAAGAACAGGTGTGCCAAGAGTTAACGATATTAATTATTATGACGATGGCATAAAAGCTGGCGCTTATCTGGTTCATAGTTTTCAAAGTAGTGCAAATAAGGTGGTGGTGTTATTTCAAGATATCACTGAGCAGAAAAAAACAGAGCAAGAAATTGCCGCCAAAGAGCAGTTTATTCGACGAGCGTTCGATTCATCGATTACCGGGGTTTATATATATAACCGTGAAACCGGTATTAACGAATTTATCAATGAAAGTTACACTCGAATTACCGGTTTAACCTTAGATGATATTAATAACATGGATGAAGCTGAGTTTATGGCGAATTTTCATCCTGATGATGTTGACGATGTTCAAGAGCATATGACTGAACTTTTTCAGTCTAAGGATGAAAATGCCATATTTACTATTGAATATCGCTTTAAACATGCTGATGGGCATTGGATATGGTGCTTGTCACAAGATGTTATTTTAGAAAGAAATGAGCTTGGTGATGCGATCACTTTTATGGGCAGTTTCATGGATATTACTCAACTCAAAGAAATGCAGGAAAATCTCATTGAACTTAAAAATAGCGCAGAAAAAGCAAATGCGATTAAAAGTGATTTTTTAGCCAATATGAGTCATGAGATACGGACACCAATGAATGCCATCTTAGGGCTTACTCATATTGTGTTAGAGATGGACTTAGGCAATAAACAACGGGAATATTTAAGTAAAGTAGAAACCTCGTCTAAGTCATTATTGAATATTTTGAACGACATTTTAGATTATTCCAAAATGGAAGCTGGCAAAATTAATATTGTTCATGAAGTTTTTGCCATTGAAGATGTTTTTGAGTCGGTCACCGGCTTATTCACTTTATTAGCAGAAGAAAAACGGGTTGAATTAATCGTTGAATTACCTGTTCACCATGAGCATTATTTCCTTGGTGATCAGTTACGAATCACACAAATATTAAATAACATTGTTGGTAATGCCCTTAAATTTACCGAACAAGGTTATGTGAAATTATCTCTGACAATTACCGATATTGCCGGTGACCAGCTGCAAAAACAACTAGCGTTTAGTGTTGAAGATACCGGTATTGGTATGTCGTCTGAGCAGGTTGAACAATTATTTATTTCATTTAATCAAGCGGATACTTCCATTAGCCGTACTTTTGGAGGTACCGGATTAGGTTTGTCTATTAGTAAAGGCTTGGCGAATTCTATGGGAGGAGAAATTAAAGTCAGCAGTACACCTTATGTTGGTAGTACTTTTACCTTAGAGCTACCTTTAACTTTAGCCTCTGTTAACGATGATAAACAACTTGTTGCACCTAAGCCGATGAGTGTTTTGATTGTTGATGATAATGACACCAGCTTAATTACCTTAGAAAAACTCTTTTTACAGTGGGACTTTGAAGTCACTACTTGTAACGACAGCGAGCTTGCATTAGAACTTTTTAAACAAAAAGCGCAACAAGGTGAAACTTTTGAATTGTTAGTGGTTGATTGGAAAATGCCAAAAATTGATGGCATAGAGCTGATCAGCTTAATCCAATCACAAGCCTCAACAAAAGACGAAAGTTTAAAAATATTAATGGTAACCGCCTACGGTAGAAAGTTTGCTGAAAGATCACTCGAGAAGCAAAAAATACAAGGTATTATTGATAAGCCGGTACTTACTTCAAAAATTCATAATATTTTATTGGAATTACAAAATTATGGTGAAGTTGGTTTATTGCCAAACCAAAGTAACAGCCTGTTAACGGAAGAGCTCAATTTACAAAATATTCATATTCTATTAGTAGAAGATAATGAAATGAATCAATTAGTGGCTCAAGACATTTTGGAATCATTTGGTGCTAATGTGGTGATTGCGGTTAATGGTCAAGAAGCTGTTGAGCTATTTGCCAAGCAATATTTTGATTTGATCTTAATGGATTTACAAATGCCGGTTATGGATGGTTTTGCCGCAACCACAGCCATTCGAGCAACAGCTGCAGGTAAAAAAATCCCGATCTTAGCTATGTCAGCAGCGGTGATGAAAGCGGATGTTGATAAAGTAGCTAGCTCAGGCATGAATGATCATATTGCTAAACCTATCGATATTAAAAATATGACTAAGGTGCTCACTAAGTGGATAAAAAGTGACAATAAATTAACCTCAGTACATAGCAGAACACAGTCACCGGAAGTTATTTATACTGGCGCACTCGCTGCATTAAAAGAGCATGATTTTAATGTCGAAAAAGCTTTAACTAAAATAGGTCATCGTCAGGCACTTTATCTTACGTTATTGAAAAGCTTTTACCGGGAACAATTCCCGAATATTGCGTTATTAAAAACGGCGATAGCAGAAGACAATACGACTTTTATTAGCCGTTTAGCGCATAGTTTAAAAAGTTTATCGGCAACCTTAGGGGCTGTACACTTGCACAATTTAGCTTGTCAGGCTGAGCAAAATAATACCGATAAACTATTACTTGAACAATTCGCTCAAGCTTTTGAACTTTGTTGTCAAATGATTGATAAAGCCTTAGCTAATGAGCAAAATAACGACAAAAACGAAACATCAGGATCAGTACAACCCGTTGAAGATGAAACTGAGCAGTTAGCAATGTCGGATGAAGAGATCACGGGCATATTAAACAGCTTACAACAGACATTAACCTTACGAAAATTTATTGATGAAGCCGAATTTAAGGCCATTAAAAAAGTGTTATTAACTAAGTGGTCACCGGATGAATTAAGTGCCTTATTCGAAGCTTTAGACAGTTTAGCTTATGAACAAGCGTTATTAGCTTTAAATAACCTGAACTCGGGATAACAACTTGCTTTCTAGCAGCTGTTTTTCCTTATTACTGCGTTAAATTTAATTGCAATACGCCCCCATGGATGGGGAAGGTAGAGCGACGTTTGAACCAAAGCCGAGGCTCGCTATTGGCGCTTAAATTTGCCTTGTACTAAGAAAAAACATCAAGCTAGAATAGATAAAATATGCAAAATATATGTATTTCATATAGTTAGCTAATTTCTTATCCCGAGTTCAGGTTAAATAAATTGCAGGAAGGTTAATTCATTATTTAAAGCATATTATAGTGCTTAACATGTACAGACTAACAAATAATATAGAGCATGCTTTGAAGAGCTCTAAATTATTTGTTAATCGTTAGCTAGCGTTAAACTAATCTTAGGTTATTTAAGTTTAGTTATTTTCTCATTTAGGTCGTAACTTTTATCAGTAACAATCGCTTCTAATGTTTCAATACGTTCTATATAAGCGGCCAATTTAGTATTAACGGCATCGTCAACTTCTGCTTTTAATGTTGCCTTTTGAATTTTTAAGGCTTCGACTTCGAGCTGTTTCATTTTAGTTTTCTGGGTTTGAATTACCGCGATAATGGCGAACGAAATGCCAAAAATAGAACTCACGGTTAAAAAGAACCAAAGATTTATTTCCATGTAAGAACCTACTTTATATTGATGAAGTAATGTTTATTTAGCAAAACCTATTCCAATTAAATATTTGTTATATATCAGGCTGTTGATTTCATTTTTTATTATCTATTTTAGTAATATCGCTAAAAAGTAGTGAAATAAACTAGATTTTATCTTTTTTGTAACTAAGCGTAATTATTTAATTTTTGGCTTTTTACGTTTTCGGGTAAATTTCCGCGGCGCTTTTCCTTGTGGTAAACCACTAAAACTGATGTCTTTTACTGTTATGATCAGTTGCTGCAAATTATGCTCAACACCAGCAATAAAGCTTTGATAATTTAACGATTGCTTGCTGATAGATTCTAGTTGAGATTCCCAAAGTGCGGTCATATCTGGTTGTGATATTTGTTGAGGTAATGAGGTGATCAGCTGGCGACCAATTTCAGTAGCTCTAATTTCTTTGCCTTTACGGGTTAAAAATTGGCGTTTAAATAACAATTCAATAATGCCTGCACGGGTGGCTTCAGTGCCTAAACCGTCGGTTTCTCTTAACGCTTTTTTAATCTCAGCATCGGTAACAAAACGGGCAATGCCGGTAAGCGCACTTAATAAGGTCGCATCGGTAAAAGGCTTGGGAGGGCTGGTATTTTTTTCTACCAAGTTGCCTTGGTTACATTGCACACTGTCATCAACCTTAACATTAGGTAGTGTTAAGGTAGAAAATTCAGCATTCGTTTTATTTTTTGTTGGGAATAAAGTTTTCCAGCCTTGATGAATAACGTCTTTTTGTTTGCTGGTAAAAAGTCCGCCAGCAATAACGGTATCAATTTGTTTATCGGAATATTCAAAATTTGGGTAAAATTGGGCAATGTATTGGCGAGCAACTAACTCATAAACTTTCTCTTCATTACTTGATAAAACACCCGTTGCTTTGTTTTTTGCGGTCGGAATAATCGCATGGTGAGCGCTGACTTTTTGATTATTCCAAGCGCGGCTTTTTTTGGTTAAATCAGCATGCTCTAACATAGTGGCAAGTTTATCTGACATTTGGCTGATCGCATGAGTTACTGCAGGTACATCGTTTAAATGTTCGGTGGGCAAATATTGGCAGTCAGAACGTGGATAAGTAATTAATTTATGTTTTTCATAAAGTTGTTGGCAAGTGTCTAATACTTGTTTGGCGTTCATACCAAAAGCGTTAGCAGCCGCTATTTGTAAACTAGATAAGCTAAAAGGCAATGGTGCGGCTTGCTGCTTTTTATGTTGAGTGACTTTTTTAATGGTACCTGGTTGATTGTTAATGCGGTTAATCACGGTTAATGCTAGTTTTTTTGATATCACCCGATTTTCTTCATCCATGTAAGGTTCACAAGCTTTACTAGGCTGCCATTTACCCTGATATTTCTCTCCTTGAATAGTGGTAATATCAGCGATAACCTCATAAAAAGGTTTGGAAACAAAGTGCTCTATTTCAAGATCACGATTTACTACTAAACCTAGAATAGGGGTTTGCACTCGGCCAATAGATAGCACCCCTTGATAACCTGATTTTTGACCTTGCAAAGTACACAGGCGGGTCATGTTTAAACCATAAAGCCAATCAGCTCTGGCTCTAGCAAGGGCTGATACGGCTAAAGGTAGGTAATCTTTATTAGGTTTTAAGTTGTTAACAGATTTTTTAACGGCAGCGAAGTTCATGTCACTTATCAAACAACGTAAGGCATTATCTATTTTACTTTTTGATGCGCCACAATAGCTGATCGCTTCATCAACGAGGATCTGTCCCTCGCGGTCGGCATCACCGGCATTAACTAATGTTTTAGCTTGTTTAATTAATCTTTTAATAACAGTAAGTTGTTTACGCGTTTGCGCTTTCGGTTTTAATTGCCATTGCTCAGGGATAATCGGCAGGTGTTCAACCAACCATTTTTTGAATTTAACATCATAATCTTCTGGTGGTGCTTGTTCTAATAAATGACCTATACACCAAGTAACAACATCACCATTGCCAGCTTCAATATAGCCATCATTTTTTTTGTGGGGCTTAGGGAGTACTTCAACAATAGCTCTAGCTAAGCTTGGCTTTTCCGCAATATAAAGCTTCAACATGCATCTTTAAAGAAGATTGATTTATGGAAGATGATAACTAATAACTGATTTTATATACAGTGTTTTTTTTGCTTTTGGAAGACTATAAACCTTGTGGATATTTTGATAGCGGTTTTAAGTATTGTTTTATTCTTTGTTGATAAAAGTAACTAACGCCTTCTTTTAACCTTGCGCCATGATGAATTAAAAGATTGATCATTTCTGTATTGGCTGTTTTCACAGCTGTTTCGATAGGGGTGATATTAAAAGTGTTCACTTTATTAACGTCAACACCATGCCTAATTAATAAGCTTAAAATTTGAATGTTTTGTTGGTGAATAGCGCAGGTAAGTGCAGAACCAACATAGATATCATCATAATTAACATCAGCACCAAGCTTAATTAATTGCTTCACAGCTTCAGCATTATTATTTTTAATCGCTAAAACAAGTTGCTGATCGATAGACCTTTTTATACACATATCATTCCTTGATAGCCTATATCCCTGAATTAATAAGTTAACAGGATATTTAGTGGTGAGCAATCACCATAACTGCTTTTTGCGCTCTTTCTTTGCATACGTATTCAAAAACTTCTCATGTAAATCATGTGATTATTAAAGCTTACAACTAAACTTAACATAAGAATAAAAAACAAAAATAATTAAGTTGTTGTAATTTATTAAGTTTATTCTTTTGTTGTAAGAGCTGACGCTATTTATTCCTCTCACAATTCAGACTGTTCTTTAGTTTTTTTACAGAATTTATGCGGATTTTCATAATTTTGAAAAAGTATGAATACGTATGCATGGGATGTTTTTCATTCAATGACGCTTTTATATTAGTTTCATCCGCTTTTAAACAGTGGTTTGAAAATCATTTTAAACAAGCAATCACACCACGCAATAAATCGCTGGTTTGTAACAATAGAACATGGATGTATCGGGGGAGTTATACAATGTTAAAATTTAAAGCAAATAAAACAACACTCGCAATGATCTCAAGTGGATTAATTGCATCTTCAATGTCAGTGATGGCTGCTGAGCCAGCAAATTCTCAAGCGCAAAGCCCAGAAGTTGAAGTAATTGAAGTTCGTGGTATTCGAGGCAGTTTAATTAAAGCTCAAGCAGTGAAAATGAGCTCTAATTCCATCGTTGAAGTAATATCGGCTGAAGATATTGGTAAGTTACCTGATACGAGTATTGCTGAGTCATTATCTCGTCTTCCAGGTGTTACTGGCGAACGTCGCGGCGGTCGAACAAGTGGTATTTCAGTTCGTGGTTTTAATGAAAATTACGTAGGGACATCACTTAATGGTCGTGAATTATTAGGTATGGGTGATAACCGCGGCGTAGAATTTGATTTATATCCAACAGAATTTGTCTCAAACATCGTTGTGTATAAAACGCCTGAAGCCGGTATTATGACTCAGGGTATTGGTGGTACGATTGATTTACAAACGGTTTCACCGTTAAATGCTGAATCGTCGATGACGTTTAATGCTAACTTTGAGCAAAATGCCAAAGATGCGGCGAACCCTGATTATGATAATACTGGCCATCGTTTATCTTTTAACTATGTTGAAAAGTTTGCTGATGATACTTTGGGTTTAGCCTTGGTATTAGCATCACAAGAAACACCTCGCCAAGAAGAAAACTTTCGTGCTTGGGGTTATGCTGATGCACCTTCAGGTAATAAAATTTTAGGTGGTCATGATTCATTTGTTCGTTCATCTTTAATTCAACGAGACTCTATTGCCGCTGTTGTTGAATATGCACCAACAGATGATCTAAAGCTACAGTTTGACGCCTTATATATTGATTTTGATGAAAGTGATGTTCGCCGTGGTTTAGAAGAAGGTGGCCCTGTATGGAGTGGGGCAAATTACACAGAAGATAATATTGAAAATGGCTTAGTGACTTCTGGTTATTGGGATGGTTTTCACTCGGTTGTTCGTAACGATGCTCGTACGCAAAAATCAACGTTAACAACCTTAGGTTTAAATGTTGAATATATTATTAACGATAACTGGACTGGGGAACTTGATCTCTCATCAGGGAAAGTTGATAAAGACATTATTGATGTGGAAAGCTATTCAGGAACAGGACGTGCAGGTGTTGATGGCCGTCCGACAGCTGCTCGTTCATGGGAAATGACATCAACGGGAGTTATGTACAGTGACCACCCAACATTATCAGGTGTTGATTACACCGATGAAAGTCTAATTCGTTTAGCGGGGCCACAGTCATGGGGCGCGCCGGTAATTGGTGGTGATGCACAAGATGGTTTTATTAACCGTCCGGTATTTGAAGAAGAATTAGACAGTGTTCGTATCGATTTAAATGGTGTACTTGAGTATGGTCTTTTTACCGGTGTTCAATTTGGCGTGTTCTATTCGGATCGTTCAAAATCAAAAGTTAATGAAGGTGATTATTTAACGGCTCCAACTTACCCTGGTGATGGCCCAATTCCTGATATATTAGGTGTTGCGGATTTAAGCTTTATAGGTATTGATGGTGTTCTAGCTTATGATTCATTAGGTTTGTATCAGAGTGGTTATTACACAGCGACACCAGCCTCTTTAGTTCAAACTGATCGTTTAGGTGACACTTACACAATAGATGAAAAACAAACATCAGTATATGCCAAGTTAGATATGGAAGCCGAATTTGGTGATATCTTGATGTCAGGTAATATTGGCGTACAAGTTATTGATATTGAACAATCATCAACGGGTTTTTCAACCGTAGAAAATTCTGAAGGTTATGTTGTTTCAACCGATTCCGCTGGTGGTGATTCGTATACCGATATCTTACCTACATTAAACTTAAGTTTTGAAGTTGCAGAAAACCAATTTATTCGTACGGCATTGGGTAAAGTATTAAGTCGTCCACGCTTAGATGATATGCGTCCAAATGCAAGAGCGACTTTTGCATATAACGATGATCAAATAAAAAATCCGAATCCACAAGGTGGACCATGGAGTGGTAGTGCTGGTAATCCAGATCTTAAACCATTAGAAGCGAATCAGTTTGATTTATCTTATGAAAATTACTTTACTGATGATGGATATGTTGCTGCCGCATTTTTCTATAAAGACTTGAAAAATTGGCATAGAAAAGGAAATGCCTTAACTAACTTTTCTGATGTTTATATTCCTGATTTACATCAGGCATCTGATGGCTCTGCACCGGCGACGTTAGAAGGGTTTATTGAAAGTACTGAAGATGGACTTACTGGTTTTGTAAGAGGTTACGAAATACAAGCGAGCTTGCCTTTACGTACGGTTAATAAATCATTAGATGGTTTTGGTTTAGTTGCTAGTGCGACGTTTTTAGATGGTAAGTTAAGTGATGGTCAAGGTGTGCCTGGATTGTCAGATGAAAGTTATTCATTTACCGCTTATTATGAGAAAAACGGTTTTGAATTCCGTATTGCCGGTACTAAACGAGATCAATTTGTTACTGAAACGCGTGGTGGTAGTTTAGCGCTTGTATCAACTAATGATCAGGGTTCAACAATTGTTGATGCACAAATTAGCTATGATTTTGATGAGTCAGGTATTGAGTCATTAAAAGGCTTACGTTTAACGCTGCAAGGACAAAACTTAACGGATGAACCAACACTTAAAGCTGAAAACGATAGTAGACAAATATTGGAGTATCAATCATACGGTGCAAACTACTCTTTAGGTCTTAACTATAAGTTTTAAGGTATAGTATAAATGGTATGAAAGTAGTTTAAATATAGCCTGCTAGTTCATTGACTAGTGGGCTTTTTTATACCATAAGTATTTATAATCTTTAGTATATTTTTATAACTAACCAATATTTTAGTACTTGAGAAGTATTGTAAAGTGGCCGGTTAATTAATCCATTAATTGTTTTAAGTTGAAGTACTCATGAATAATCATATTAAAAAAGTAGTGATTTTAGGTGGTGGTACAGCCGGTTGGATGTCAGCAGCGCTGTTGAAAAAGCTATTAGGTACGGCGGTTGATATTGAATTGGTTGAGTCTGAAGCGATTGGCACGGTTGGTGTGGGGGAAGCGACAATTCCACCGATTAAATTGTTTAACTCAGTATTAGGGATTAATGAAGCTGAATTTCTTCGTGAAACTAAAGCAACGATGAAACTTGCTATTAAATTTGAAAACTGGAAAGAGCAAGGACATAGCTATTATCATACGTTTGGTGCTGCCGGTAAAAGTTTAGCGTTTTGTCAGTTTCATCACTTACTTCAAAAAAACGGCAATATTGACGATTTATGGCAATACGATCTGAATTATTTATGTGCGGAAAGTGGACAATTTGCTCATATTAAAACTCAAGATCCGATCATTGATTTACCTCATGCGTATCATTTCGATGCAACCTTATACGCAAAATTTTTGAGGAAACTCAGTGAAGAACTTGGTGTTAAAAGAACTGAAGGCATGGTGGAAAATGTTAAGCAATGCCAAACTAGCGGTTATATTGAAGGTTTATTTTTAAAGTCTGGTGAGTATATCGACGGGGATTTATTCATTGATTGTTCCGGTTTTAAAGGGTTATTAATTCAAGAGAAACTACATACCGGCTATGAAGATTGGAGCCATTGGTTGCGTTGTGACCGTGCCGTTGCTGTCCCTTCTGAGCGATTAGAAAAAACCTTACCGTATACGCGCTCGATTGCTCACTCTGCTGGTTGGCAATGGCGTATTCCTTTACAACATAGAAATGGTAATGGCATTGTTTATAGCAGTGACTTCTACAGTGAAGATAAAGCCGCGCATATATTATTAAATAACCTTGATAGTAAAGCGATTGGAGACCCTAATTTTATTAAGTTCAAAACGGGTCGGCGTTATAAACAATGGCATAAAAATGTTGTTGCTATTGGTTTATCCAGTGGCTTTTTAGAGCCGTTAGAGTCAACGAGTATTCATTTAATTCAATCCGCTTTAGTGCGCTTAGTACATTTGTTTCCTCATCAAGGAATTAATGATGTTGATATCACCGAATATAACAACCAATCGAAAGTTGAGTTTGAACAGATCCGTGACTTTCTTATTTTGCATTATCATGTCAATAACCGAACCGATAGCTTGTTTTGGCGGGATATGCAGGATATGGAGATTCCGGCAACGTTAAAACATAAAATTGATTTATTCGCGGATAATGGCCGGTTATTTAGAGAGCAGAATGATCTTTTTAACGAAAGCTCTTGGTTGCAGGTAATGTTAGGACAAGGAATAAAACCTAAAGATTATCACCCAATTGCTAACAATATACCGGATCAGCAAATTCAAAACATGTTAAGCAAAATTAAACAAATTAAACATGAACCCTTAAATAAATTACCTGAACACGACGATTTTTTAACACAATTTTGTAAACTATAAGACGATTGATTTATGAAAAGTATCGTCATAAAGAGAAAATAATTATTAAAAACTAGCTTTGTTTAACTGAATACGTATGCATAAGATTGTTGATATTTGCCTGAGCACGTAACGTCGTAAGGAAAATATTAACGCTGCACTTTTTAAAAAGTGAGCCAAATCATAGGTAACTTATATGCTCGCAATCCAACAGCAACTGTCGAAACGTTTTTATATTTTGTTAAGTTTACCTGCAACCGCTATGGGCTTTGCGTTATCGGTACAAATATCAGCGTTAAGCTGGATTTTAACCACAAAATACGGTTTAGATATTCATGAAGTAGGCTTAGTTTGGGCGGCTGGGCCGATTGCCGGTATTTTAGGACAAGTGATCATCGGCATTGTTAGTGACAATGTTTGGTTTTGGCATGGTCGCAGAAGACCTTTTATTCTAATTGGTGGGGTGTTAGCCGCGCTAATGTTACTAGCCTTACCGAATATTGATATTGTTTCAAGTTCGCTTGGTTTATCGGGGTTATTAGGTATTGCGATCACTGTTGCCTTGACTTTGGATTTAGCTATTAATGTTGGTTTTAATCCCACGCGGTCGATTATTGCTGATGTCACGCCCGCAGGCGAAGCCCGTACTAAGGGTTATACCTGGATGCAAACCGTGTCTGGTTCCTTTGGCGTTTTAGCTTATGCGATTGGTGCTACCTTAGGAAATTATTGGCTTATTTATTTTGGCGCCGCTTTAGCGTTAATTTTATCGGTTATCCCACCTTTTTTTATTACTGAACCTAGAACCTTATTGGTTGAAGCTAGTGCATCGGAACTCAAAGAAGAAAAGCTGTCATTTAAAGAAATCTTAATTAATATCAAACCATTATGGGGTTTTATTGGTTATGATTTTTATGCCCTCGGGTTACAAGTTTCAGGGGGTAAAACGGAACATTATTGGGCTGAAATTATTGCCGCCATAGTAACTCTACTGTTATTTATTCAAACCTTTTTAGCGAAAGAAAATATCAATAGTGACAATAATCAGGTCGGTTTTTCAAAGGTTTTAGCAGCGCATTCGTTTAGTTGGGTTGGGGTACAAACCATGTTTGTTTTCATTTTTGCCTTTTTACAAGACAAAATGCCCAATATGACTGATGACGAATTAGGTAAAGTTATTGCGATGAGCTTTTTAGTATTAAGTGCGACCGCAGCGTTATTGCCAGCATTAGTGTTAGAGCCTATTGCAAAGCGTATTGGTCGGGTAAAAACCCATGTTTACTGTTTAGCCTCAATGGCCGTTGCTTATTTCTTAATTGCCTTGTACGGCGGCGATAAAATCACTTTATTTGTTTTAATGGCGTTTGTTGGCATTGGTTGGTCGGCTATTATCAGTTTACCTTTTGCCATTATGTCTGAAAAAGTAGAGCAATCAAAAATGGGGTTATATATGGGCTTATTTAATTTATCGGTAGTGTTACCGCAATTATTGGTAAGCTTAGGTATTGGTTTATTTATTTCACGAGTAGCTGATAAAAGCTTTGTTTTTCAAGTAAGTGCAGTGGCATTAGCGATTTCTTGTTTTGTTTGGCTGCAAGTGAAAGAAAGAAAATAGCTTGTACTATTTTACCGAGAAAATTTAACGAGATAAAAAAGGACGATGTTGTATCGTCCTTTTTTACGAGTGTTGTTTTATGGTTGGCTATTTTTCGACATAAGCTAATTCTAAGGCAACTTGCTCCACACCTAATTTAGCTATTTTATGACTTAACTCAGCCTTTTTACTGTCGAGTAATGAAATTCCTTCCACTATCATATCAAAAGCTTTCCATTGCTGGCTTTGTTTGTCTTGGCGCATTTGAAATACAATTTCTATGCTTGGCTTACCTAACTCAATAATTTCTGCCGTAACACTAACAATGCGACGATCTTTAGTTGGTTTGTCGGCTTCAAATCTCACTTCTTGATTATTGTACTTTTGTAGCGCAATAGCATAAGTGCGAATTAAATAATGGCGCATTGAATCCGTAAATAACTGGCGCTGTTCTTTTGTCGTATGTTTTAAATTTTTATCTAAAATACGTAAGGCAGCGTATTGGTAATCAATATGTGGCATTAATTCTTCATCAACAATCGTGTCCATTAATAAAGGAAACTTAGCCAGTTTATCTTGGTTAGCGGCGATACGGGTAAATAAACTTTGGCCAACATTTTCTAATGTGGTGTAAGGCGAAGGCGTCTCGGCCAAGCTAGTAAAGCTTGCTAAGATAGCAAATAAGCTGATGATGATCCGTTTCATAATATTGTCTCAGGTAAATGGAGTTAAATTTGATGTTGTTATTATCATACCGACCGCTCGGTTTGTAAATGGTTAATTTCAATTTTTAGCAATTATTTTTTGCGAGGCTTAATTTTTTACTAAGGTTATTGCTTTAAAGTTTGCAGATAGCGACATAATTCATTGATCACCATGACAAACAAATCTTTACTGCGGGTAGATTTACTTAAACCGGAAGAACCATTTAATGTTGAAACAATGAAATAAGCGATTTGACTATAATTCAACTCGGTTTTGAGTGGATTTTTACTGTTATTAAAGGCATTTACCAGAAGCTGATTTAGTTGCTGTTGCATACTTAAAATACGAATGCGAAAACCTTCATCGATCCCCGACATTTCTTGGCAAAGGTTATTTAGCGGACAACCACACATAAGATCTTCACACGACATTGTTGTCATGTTTTGAAAAAATTCACATAAACCTTCAACCGGATCATCACAGGTTAGGGCAGGTCGCCACATATTTAAAAAAGAAGGTGTATATATTTCTTCAAACACGGCATAACCGAGTTCAATTTTATTTTCAAAGTGATGGTATAAAGCACCTTTTGAAATCTCGCAGCGCTTTAAAATGGTGGCAAGGCTGGTATTGTTAAAGCCATTTTTATGGATTTCATCAGCTGCGACTTCTAAAATTTTATTTCGGGTTGTTTCAGCATCACGCATAATTATCTTCACCACTAAAGAAAGATTTAAATAAGAATAACAAACCGAATGGTCTGTTACAAGTTTTACCTGAAAATGGCGAACAAGAGAGTGTCAACTATTCAAATCTCGGGCTTATGCATTAACAGGTTAGTTAGACAAAATGCAATCACCATATTAACGTTTTCGGTTACGTGGTTTAGGGTTTAACGCTTTTTTTCTTGCGCTTTTTTTAGATGGGGCAGATTGTTTTCTTCGGCCATTTTTTAATGGTTTATTTAGATCGGGTTCATAACCGGGCAACCATTGTGGTAATAGCGGTTTATTAAGTACTTCCTCAATGGCTTTTAATAACCACTCTTCATTTGGGCTCATTAGCGATATGGCGACGCCAGTTTTACCTGCTCGGCCAGTTCTACCAATGCGATGAATGTAGTCTTCAGCAATATAGGGTAATTCATAATTCATGACATAGGGTAAATCGATAATATCAATACCTCGGGCGGCAACATCGGTAGCGACTAGCACTCTTGTTTTACCCGCTTTAAATTCAGCGAGCGCTTTGTCGCGGGCACCTTGAGATTTATCACCATGAATAGCTAGTGTTTTAATACCGTCTTTAGACATTTCTTTGGCAAGCTCATCCGCTCCTTGCTTAGTGCGGGTGAAAATAAGTACTTGTTGCCAGTTTTTTGAGCCAATTAAATAGGAGGTGAGTTCTCGTTTTCTGTCAGCATCAACGGTATAAACAATTTCTTGTACGTCAACAGCCGTGGTATTGCGCTTGCTAACTTCAATTAACTTAGGGTTGTTTAACAGGCTTTTACTGAGTTTGAAAATATTGTCATCAAAGGTTGCTGAAAACAGCAGGGTTTGTCGTTTAGCAGGAAGTCGATTTAATATCCGATTAATTTCATCTTTAAAGCCCATATCAAGCATTCTATCGGCTTCATCAAGTACTAAGTGTTGTAAATCGCACAGGTCAATTGAACCATTAATTAAATGGTCTAATAAGCGCCCAGGAGTTGCCACGACAATGGCAGCACCAGCATTGATGGCGGCAATCTGTGGCTTAATACTGACTCCACCATAAATCAAGGCAGACTTTATCTTGGTATGCTGCGCGTAAGTTTCTATATTTTTAAATACTTGCTGCGCTAATTCACGGGTGGGCGTTAGGATCAGGGCTTTAACCGTGGTGACGCTTGGCTGTGTTAATAAATGATGCAAAATAGGCAAGGTAAACGCAGCTGTTTTACCCGTCCCAGTTTGCGCACCCGCCATAACGTCACGATGTTGTAAAATTTCAGGAATAGCAGCTTGTTGAATTGGCGTAGGTTTTTCGTAACCTGATGCTGCAACCGCTTCTAATAAAACAGGATTTAAGGCTAAGGAGGTAAAGCTCATAGTATTTTTACAACAAGGATATTTTTAGTAGCGTTATTGTACCAGAGATGACCTGAGATCAAATGTTGTTAAATATTGAAATTTTCAACTCACATTAAATAATCACGCTAACGTTTATGTTTAACTAAAGTTGCACTTATTTTTGGCTACTTCATAATACCGAGCATAAAGTTATCTAGTAATAAAATCCCTAAAATAGCTAGCAGGCAAACAAATGAACATAGAAAAAATTTTATTTTCAATCGTCGATGTTAACGACAATGAAGTACCTGTTGCAGGGGTAGCTGCGGCAAAAGAAAATTGGTCAATTTTTTATCCTGAATTAGAAAAACTTATTGATCAATTTATTGCCGATCCGAGTGAACTTACTGATGAACAGCAAAGCATTTTATTTTATGGCGTGTTTTTAATCGCTGAGCTTAAATATACGCCAGCACTATCAAAATGTTTGCAGTTATTTTCGCAATCTGACGGCTATTATTCACCATTAGAAGAAGTGTTTGGCGACACTATCACGGAATTATTACCAACATTCTTTTACAATGTTGCAAGCGGCCAAACTCAAGCACTATCTGATTATATTCTTGCTAACCACGAAGCCATGTATTGTAAAGGAGCGGCTATTGAGGCCATTTTTGCTCAGTTTGAAATGGGCGAAATTGAACTAGCGGTATTAGAGAAACACATTAGCTGTTGGTTTGATACGTTTGTCACTCACCCTACGGCAAATACGCCATTTTTACTTAGTGTTATCGCCAGTTATTGTATTGATTACCAGCTTGATCAATTTCAAGCCGCTTTCATTAGCATTGAGCACAAAGAACTTTTTGATGAAGAGTATTTATCGTTAGCTGAATTAACCTCATGGGATAGCTCAACACCACTCAAATTGGTAGAGCAAGGGCAAATACAAGCTGAGTTTAATGTGGTGGAAACTTTTCAGTCATGGCTAACCGCGCATGTTAATGACGAGAAGAATATGGCACAGAGACAAGAAAGGCATGAGCATGCTGACGATATCGATATCGCCGAATTAATTAATGCTAATGGCTTGTTATCAAATCTTTTATACGATGAAAACACGATCATCGAAAACAGTATTCCTGTTAATGAGTTACCTAAGATTGGCCGTAATGAACCTTGTATTTGTGGTAGCGGCAAAAAATACAAAAAATGCTGTTTGCATTAAAATATATTGATAGTGAAAGTAATATGTCTATTGAATCGACCTTAGGAAATGAAACTTGGCTTCGCCAAAATGAAACAAGGGTGAAAGCGTTATTTCCAAATGAATTCACGCCCATTAATGAATTAAATGGTGTGGCGATAGGTCAACAGTTACGTTTGTTAACTATTGATTGGAAAACAGAAAAAGAGTTTGAAAACATTATGGTATTTTTTGAAAAGCTCGGTTTTTTAATTCGCCAAGGTAATAAAATAAAAACGAATGACACTTCAATATTTAGAGCGTGTTAATGAAAAAACAGCAAATTAAATTTTCATATATAATACGCGTATTTAATTAATTTTATTAAGGCTAAATTGAAATGAGCGATAGGTTACCAGACTGCCCTAAATGTGAATCAACATATGTTTATCAAGATCAGGCGTTATTAATATGCCCAGAGTGTTCTTACGAGTGGAACCCTGCTGAACCTGATGAAGATGAGTTAATTGTAAAAGATATTCACGGTAATAAGCTTGAAGTAGGTGATAAGCTAACACTGGTAAAAGATTTAAAAGTGAAAGGCTCATCAACTATCTTAAAAATTGGGAGCAAAGCAACGATTAAGCGCCTACTGGATAGTGATCATCCGCTTGATTGTAAAGTTGAGGGCTATGGTGATATGTTGATAAAAGCGGATAAAGTGAAAAAAGCATAGCTTAATTTCTTATCCCAAGAGCAGGTTATTTAGAGCATCGGGATAACGATGCTCATAGTTTCAAAAGATCGTTCGAATGTGCTTAATTTACTTCGCTGTTAATTGAACTAATTTGCTATTCCATTTAAAAACGGCAAATTTAAGTGGTGTGGTGCCGGTATTTTTTAAGCCGTGTAAATCACCTGGCTTTGAAAAAAGCATATCACCGGCTTTAGCTGCAAAATCTTGATCATGTAATGTCCAAGTACCGCTGCCTTCTAAGATCATTAAATATTCTTCTTCTTCATGAACATGAGGAGGGTGAATTTCCATGCCCGGATTGATAATGGCAACTGCCGCTAAGGCGTCTTTAGTGATCACGGTTTCGCCTTGGTAGTAAGTTATCAAGGTTCCCCAGTCAAAGTGTTGAGTGACCGCTTGTTTTTGGCTAACGACAGCAGTGTTGATAATATCATTCGCTAATAGGTTATTAGAAATTAACAGCAGGGTTAATATCGCTAATTGTTTTAAAATTTTCATAATGTTTAAGCTAATCTAAAAAATAAAGAATTAGCATATCGTTAACTTTTTTTGAGCACAAGTAATGAAAATTTTATGGCTATTATGATTTTTATTTTTTTGGGTTTTTATTTTCTTGGTAAGAGAGGCTTAGATTAACGCTTGAAGTTGCGCTAAGCCGTTAACAAAAAAGCCCGCTTTTAATGGTTAAGCGGGCTTTATTATTGCTGACTTATTTAGTGCAGTTGGTAGATGGCTAAACTCATGGGTGCTAATTGTAGTGAGTTTTCTGTCAATTTAAGCTGTTCTTTTGGATCATTAAAGCTATAAATCAATGTTGCTTTGGCTGAGGTTGGTAAAGCTGTATTGACCAATGCGGTTGACGTATTAGCGACTATTAATAAGCTTTGTTGTTCAGTTGTCCGAGTAAAAGCAAATAAGCCTGGCGTTGCCTGGCTATATATCACCTGTTGTTTACCATAGCGTAATGCAGGGTAAGAATGATAAATATCGGCATATTTTGCTAATGTTTGATAAAACAAATGGTTTTGATCAAAGTTATCATCGGCGGTCGTTTTATCGGTTGCTAATAAGTCATCATCGTTAAAACTGGCCACTTTCGACGGCATCATATCTTGACGAGCATCTTGGTCGTTGCCATCGCCAACAAAACCTTGTTCATCGCCGTAATACACCACAGGAATACCACGATTAAAATACATTAATGCGTGGCCTAACAGCGTCCGCTGAATTTTTTCAGCTTCACTGTAGTTGGCTTTATTGGCGTTAAGCATAAAGGCTAAGCGCCCCATATCATGATTACTGACAAAGTTAAGTAATTGATCCGCATGGCTGTCTTCGTCATTATATTTATTATCTTGGGCGAATAAGGTCGCAAAAACATCAGTGCCTTGATTTTCAACTAAGGTTTTAGTTACCGCGTCTTGAAAGCCAAAATCGAGTACTGACTGCATTTTACCCTCGGTGGTGAATCGGCTTAAAATATCAGGCTCAGGAGCATAGACTTCACCAAACATAAAAAACTGAGGAATGCCTTGAGCTTTGGCATGTTCAACAAGTGCTGGGGCAAATTGTGACCAAAATTCAATATTGACATGTTTAACTGTGTCAATACGAAAACCGTCAGGTTTAAATTCTGAGATCACGTTTTTGAAAATTTCTGTCATGCCGGCGACCACTTCTGGATCATCGGTATTAATATCATCTAAGCTGGCAAAGTCACCATAGATGGAGTTTTCGCCCTCATAAGTGGTTTCACCTTGGTTATGATAATATTTTGGATCATTTAACCATGCAGGCACTTTAACGTTTTCTGCCCCTTTGGGTAAATAAGGTGTGTAAGTACCTGATTTTTCGACTTCTGCTAAAGACTTATATTCACAAGCATTGAGTGGCGTACCATCTTCTAAATGACATTCTTTGTATTTGATCACATCTGCGGTGTGGTTGGTGATAATATCAAAAAAGACTTTAATATTTTCTTGGTGAGCAGCGTCTATAAAGGCTTTTAAATCGTCATTACTCCCTAGGTGAGGATCGATTTCAGTAAAATCTAATATCCAGTAGCCGTGATAACCTGAACTATCTCCTTGTAGCGCTTGGTTACGCATAATGGGTGTTAACCAAATAGCGCTAATGCCCATGTCTTTTAAGTAAGGCAGTTTGGCTTTTAAGCCTGGAATATCACCGCCGTGATACATGGCTTTATTGCTAGGATCAAAGCCACCTTGTGATAATTTAATGGTTTTAGAACCGTTGTCATTATCGGTATTACCGTTATAAAAACGATCGGGTAAGACAAAATAAAACACTTCATCTTGAATTGAACGATTTAAATAATGCGGTAAATCACTGGCATTTTTTAATGCCTTTTGAGCTATTGCTGTTTCTACGGGTGTAGAAAGGTTTGCTGTCTGAGTTTCGTTATTTTCTGAGCAGGCACACAAAGTTGCTGCTAACACAGAAGATAACAAAACTCGTCCCCACGAGTTTTGATATGTCATGACTAATTACTTCTATTGCTTAGAGTTTAGGTCGTATTTCCTGCATCACTTGTGCAATTTGTACCACAGATTCTTGTTGGTAAAATTGTTCAATAGAAACGGGCAATTTACGACGCCAGTTAGGGTGCTCATCAACTGTGCCTGGTACGTTTACTTGTTCACGTACTTCTAATGCATCTTCTAATGGAATAAGTTGAATTGCACTCGGTGCATAGGCTAAATACTTATGAACTGAGAGTGATAACTCTCGGTTCATTACCGCAGGTGATTGCTGCGGTGCATTTGCCATATCAATGACTTGCATATCATCTAAAGCTGAAATTAGTTTGGTGCGGTCGGTAACTCTATCGGCTCGATCCTGCACACCCATTTCCTCATTGGGATATAGGTTTAAATTTTGTCGCCATTCTAAATCGCGACCTGTCCACCAACCGGTGAGTGTTGGAATATCATGGGTTGAAACTGTAACCATTGATAATTCAGGGTACATTTCTGGCCGCTTAAATAAGCCACTTTCCCAAGTTTCAAAATAAAGTACTTTATAAGAAAGTAAGCCAGCGTTAGCCATAATGTCGCTAAAACCTGGTGGTACTGTGCCTAAATCTTCACCAATGACGATACATTGTGCACGGCGTGATTCTAAGGCAATAATACGAAGAATATCATCTAACGGGAAGGTGATATAAACCCCCTCATTAGCTTTCATACCAGGCGCTATCCAATATTGACGCATTAATCCTAGAATGTGATCAATCCGTAATGCGCCAGCATATTGCATGTTACTACGTAAGGCGTTAACTAAAGGAGCGTAACCTTGTTTTTGTAAGGCAACAGGGTTCATTGGGGTTAAGCCCCAATTTTGCCCTAAAGTATTCATGGCATCAGGTGGTGCGCCTACTGCGGCACCGGCAACATAAACTTCTTGATCGGCCCAAACATCAACACCTGAACCATCACAACCAACGGCTAAATCTAAATATAAACCTACCGGCATATTATGACTTTGGGTAAGTTCAGTTACCTCACTTAGCTGGCGGTGTGCTTGCCATTGCAAGTAGGAAAAATAACCAACACGTGTTGCTTGCTCTTGTTGGAATGTTTTTACTGCCGCTGAGTTTGGATCATGGTATTCACTCGGCCAATCTGTCCAGTTATAACAGTGTTCATCGAGGTTTCTAAAGTGCTCGAATAATGCTTCAAAGGTGGCTTGTTTAACTAAAGCATCTCCTTGTTCGGCTTTAAAGTTTTCAAAATCGGCTTTTAGGCTTTTATCCGCATTTTTTAAAAAATCTTTGTATAAAATCTCTAATACTTGATATTTCAGCGTCGCTGTTGCGGTGTAATCGATAAATTCACTGTTACGCGTTTGCTCAAGTTTTGCCTTAAATGCTTTGCTGTTTACTCGGCGCTGCGCCATTTTTGAACTTGAATAATTATCTATTTTGGTTACATCAATATATAGCGTATTTAAAAAACAGCGACTCATTGGTGAATAAGGACTACATTGCTCAGGATTGTTTTGATACAAAGGGTGCAATGGGTTTAAGCCAACAGCGGAAATGCCTTGTGGTGCGGTAGTGTTAATCAGTGTTTGTAAATCGCTAAAATCGCCAGTGCCCCAGTTATTTTCACTTTTTAATGAATATAACTGCGCAGCATAACCCCACATTTTAAAATTGGCGGCTTCACTTGGATGATAACAAGTTTTAGGCGCGTAAATTAATGGGCAGCTCGCCGATATTTCACCATGATTGATCACTAATGTATGGTAGCCCATGGCTAAATTAGGCAATAGTAAATTGAATTTATTGTATTGAGCATCGTCAAATTTTTTATACTCAACATGCTCTAAACTATGAATTGGCACACAGGCATTAAGCTCATCACCTTCTTCGGTGATAATTTTCCAACTAATGTTATCAGCAACATCTGACTTAATACTTAAGGTGAGTTTATGTTGATGCTCTTCAAGCTTAGCAATGTGTACCGTCGGGAGCATATTACGCCAGTGGCTTTCATTCAGCGCTGTAATGCTTTGTTGTAGCTTATGCAGATCGTCCAGTTCATAGCCCATGGCGGTTAATAGAGATTGGTACGCTTCTTCTTTGGCATGCACTAAGTTGCCAAAAGAATCGTAATAACTTGGATAAAAACCAACCGCGTGTGCTAATTCATGTACTAAATTCATATTCCTTTGCCTTCCTCTGCGCCAATATCACTATGGCTATAACTTAAAACAACACAGCTATGAGCGCTTAATATATAACAATTGCTTTTAAGTTGAGTGTAATGATCCGTTGTTTCGGTAAATTCGGCCGTGTTAATTAACACTTGCCAGCTTCCAGGTAATTCGGGTAATTGATAATTAATGGTTGAACCATGGGCATTAAAAATAACCAAGAGCGCATCATCATCATGTTCATGTAATGTTTCAGTTGGTTTATCGTATTCGGTATCGGCTAGTAACATAGCAAAACATTTTAACCCGCTGTTATGCCAGTCTTTTTGACGCATTAATATGCCTTTACAGTTCAGCCAACTAATATCAGGTAAACCTGTTTTGGCTGACGTTGTTAAGCCGTGTTGATAATGCATACGGTTTAACAAAGGATGCGCTTTTCTTAACTTTATTAAGTGCTTAACAAAAGGTAATAAATCGTTTTCACTGCGGCTGTGCCAATCAAGCCAAGAAATATCGTTATCTTGACAATAGGCATTGTTATTACCACGTTGTGAATTGTTAAATTCATCACCTGCAAGCAATAATGGCGTACCTTGCGCTAAAAATAAGGTCGCTAATAAATTACGTTTTTGTTGTAAACGTAACTGATTAATAACGATATTATCTGTTTCACCTTCAAAGCCAAAATTACAACTGAAGTTGCTGCCGTGGCCATCGGCATTGTTCTCGCCATTCGCTTCGTTATGACGTTCTTCATACGTCACTAAATCATGTAACGTGTAACCATCATGTGTGGTGATTAAGTTAACGCTGGCGCTAGGGCGACGACTAGGTTTGGCAAAAATATCGGCAGAGCCATGAAGTCGGCGCGCAAATTCAGGTACTAAGCCTTCATCACCACGCCAAAAACGGCGGCAAGTATCACGAAAACGGTCATTCCACTCTAACCAACTATTTGGAAAACGGCCTAATTGATAACCACCATCACCAATATCCCAAGGCTCAGCAATTAGTTTAACGCGCGATAAAATAGGATCTTGACGAAGTGCACTAAAGAAATGATTTTTATCATTAAAGTGCGGATTTTCACGGCCAAGGATCGGCGCTAAGTCAAATCTAAATCCGTCTACACCCATAATTTCAACCCAGTACCTCAGGCTGTCCATTACCATTTGTAAAACACGAGGATGAGAAATATCTAAGGTATTGCCACAACCCGAATAATTAACATAAAAACGTTTATCTTCAGGTTGTAAACGGTAATAACTGGCGTTATCTATGCCACGAAAACTTAAAGTTGGCCCTAGTTCGTTACCTTCAGCTGTGTGGTTGTATACAACGTCTAAAATAACTTCAATACCCATACTGTGATAGGTTTCAACCAATTTTTTAAAATCAGTAATATCATCTTGATGACAATATTTGGCATTTGGAATAAAAAAGCCAATTGAGTTATAACCCCAATAATTACTTAGGTTTTTGTTGGTTAAAAAAGGTTCATCAAAAAAGGTATGCACAGGTAATAACTCAACACTGGTGATGCCTAGTTCGATTAAATATTTACAAACACTTTCATGTGCTAATCCTGAGAAAGTTCCACGGATATTTTCAGGTACATCGGGATGGTTTTGAGTAAACCCTTTTGGATGCATTTCATAAAACATGGTATGGCGACGACGCACTTGTGGATGGGTGATACATTCATCCAGCTCGTTAATGGCAATACATTTAGGCATGTATTTGGCGTTGTCACGAATATCAAAGGTTAAATCTTGTTGTGTGCTCTCTAAGTCATAACTGTAGTGAGTTTCTGACTGGATAAATTCACCAAATAATTTTTTAGCGTACGGATCCATTAATAATTTATTGGGGTTAAAACGATGGCCATTATGTGGTTCATAAGGACCATAAACGCGATAACCGTATAAGGTACCGGCAGGTAAATCAGCAATATGACCATGCCAGACATCATCAGTAAATTCAGGTAAAGAAACCCGTTTTATTTCTTTTGTGCCGGTATTATCAAAAAAGCAAACTTCCACTTTAGTAGCATTGGTTGAAAAAAGCGCAAAATTAATACCGTCAGGTAAAACGGTAGCGCCTAACGGGTATGAGCGACCAGAGGTGACTTGATATGCCATGATTAATTCCTTAATCAGCTAAAGTAAAAATAACGGTACTTAATGGCGGTACGGTTATTTCTATACTTGCTGGTTGGTTTTGCCAAGGTGTTGCTTGGCTGATTATGCCAGCTGAATTACCTTGGTTACTGCCGCCGTAAATGTCAGCGTCAGTATTTAATAGTTCGATATATTGGCCATCACTTGGTACGCCAATACGGAAGTTGTGATGTACTTGTGGTGTGAAGTTACATACCACGATAGCGGGTTTTTCACCCTCAGCACCAAAACGAATAAATGAATAAACCGATTGTTCGGCATTATCATGATCTAACCAAGTAAAGCCGCTTGGATGGCAGTCATTACGATAAAGTGCTGGAAAATCTTGATAAACTTTATTTAAATCTTTAACTAATTGCTGCACGCCACTATGAAAAGGGATGTCGAGCTGAAACCAGTCAAGGGATTGTTCGTGATTCCATTCGCAGCCTTGGGCAAATTCACAGCCCATAAAGAGTAATTTTTTACCTGGATGCGCCCACATAAAGCCATAATAAGCACGTAAGTTAGCAAATTTTTGCCAAGCATCACCCGGCATTCTGGCGAGAATAGAGCCTTTGCCATGAACTACTTCGTCGTGACTGAGCGGTAAGATAAAGTTTTCATCAAAAGCATAAACTAAGCTGAAGCTTAATTCGTTATGATGATATTTGCGGTGAATAGGATCGTGCGCCATGTATTCTAATGAATCATTCATCCAGCCCATATTCCACTTGTAACCAAAGCCTAAACCGCCGTATTCTGTTGGTTTAGAAACTCCGGGCCAAGAGGTTGACTCTTCTGCCACGGAAAAACAGCCCGGAAATTGGCTATATAACTCTTCGTTAAAGCGCTTTAAAAAGGCAACGGCTTCAAGGTTTTCTCGGCCGCCGTAATGGTTTGGGATCCATTCACCATGCTCTCGGCTGTAGTCTAGATAAAGCATAGAAGCGACGGCATCAACACGAATGCCATCAACATGGAATCGCTCTAACCAATGCATAGCACTGGCACGTAAAAAGTTAGCTACTTCGTTACGGCCATAGTTATAAATTAAGGTATTCCAATCAGGGTGGTAACCTTGACGCGGGTCGGCGTGCTCATATAAACAGGTCCCGTCGAATTGCGATAAACCATGCGTGTCTACTGGAAAATGTCCAGGTACCCAATCAACTAAAACGCCAATATTGGCTTTGTGACATTCATTGACAAAATATTGAAAGTCTTCCGCGCTACCAAAACGTGCGGTGGCAGCAAATAAACCAACCGGTTGGTAACCCCAAGAACCATCAAATGGAAATTCACTGACTGGCATAAGTTGAACATGGGTAAATCCCATGTCTAAGGTATAAGGAATAAGCTCATCGGCAATTTCGCGATAATTCATGAATTCATTATTACTATCACGTTTCCATGATCCTAAATGTACTTCATAAATCGAGATAGCGGCATCTCGGGCATTACGTTTTTCTCGCATGGCGAGCCATTGTTCGTCTTGCCATTGATATGGTTTATTAGCCGAAACAATTGAGGCGGTGTCAGGGCGGTATTGTGCCTGACTACCCATAGGATCAGCTTTTTGTGGTAATAAAGCGCCATGGGTGTCGGCAAGTTCAAATTTATATAAGTCACCTTCAACAAGATTTGGGATAAAAAGATTCCAGTAACCGGAAAAATTGACATTTTGCATTGGGTTACGACGCCCGTCCCAATTGTTAAAATGACCAATAACTGAAACCCTAGAAGCGTTTGGTGCCCATACCGAAAAGGCCACACCTGAGGTGCCATTTTGTTCAGTTAAGTGTGCGCCAAGCACTTTATAAGGATGTAAGTGATTACCTTCAGCAAGCAAGTGAATGTCGAGATCACCTAACGTAGTGGTGTAGGCATAACTATCCTCTAGTGTATAACTATGCTCACCCTCGGTAATTTCTAAATAATAATCAAAAACGTTTTTACGACGTAATTTTGCGTGAAAAATCCCTTGCTCGTCTAGCCGACTTAGCACCGCAACAACTTTTTTATTCTTTTTATCAATAAGCTTTACCGAGTCTGCTTGTGGTTGACTGGTGCTAAACGTTAAAAAGCCGGTCTCACTATCTAGGTGTAACCCCAATACACTCAAAGGTTGATGAATATTGTTGGCAATCTTTGAGGTTATCGCTGCGGCGTTTTTGGTCATTAATTCACTACTCCGTGTTATTTGGAACTTGGCGTTAAATGCCAAATATTTTTAACATAATCTTCAATTGAGCGATCTGAGTTAAATTTACCCATCATCGCGGTATTCATTATTGCCATACGAGCCCAGCGTTTTGAGTCGCGGTAGGCAAAATCGAGTTTTTGTTGGGCATCACAATATGATTGATAGTCAGCTAAAACTAAATATGGGTCACCACCATCTAATAAACTGTGCTTGATAGCGGATAGCTCATAAGGGTGTCCTGGCGTGAAAAAGTCACTATCTAACCAGTCTAATATCGTTTTTAGCTCAGGGTTGGAAGTATAAAAAGCGAAAGGGTTATAGCCCTTAGCGCGTATTTCTTTTACTTGCTCAACCGTATTACCAAAGATAAATATATTGTCGTTACCTACTTCTTCTGCTATTTCAATGTTTGCACCATCTAAGGTACCGATAGTTACGGCACCATTCAATGCTAATTTCATATTACCGGTACCAGAAGCTTCTTTACCTGCCGTTGATATTTGCTCAGAAACATCAGCGGCGGGAATGATCTTTTCAGCTAGGCTAACGCGATAATTAGGTAAAAATACAACTTTTAACTTGTTTTGAATACGCTCATCGTTATTAATTTTTTCAGCCACTTTATTAATGGCATAAATAATCTCTTTTGCTAGGTAATATCCCGGTGCTGCTTTCGCGCCAAAGATAAAAACTCTTGGTTGCATTTCGAGTGATGGATTAGCTAATAACCTATGGTACAAGGCCAAAATATGCAAAAAGTTTAAATGCTGGCGCTTATATTCGTGTAAGCGTTTAATTTGTACATCAAAAATGGCATCGGCACTCACTTTTACACCGGTTAATTTTAAAATTTCTTCGGCTAAGCTTTCTTTATTTTTACGTTTTATCGCCATAAATTCTTGCTGAAACTTATCATCGTCAGCCAAAGTTTTTAACGAAGTTAAACTGTCTAAATTTTTCGCCCAGTCGCCATCTACATATTTTGATAATAGCTCAGCCAATAACGGGTTACATGATTTTAACCAACGACGTGGCGTAATACCGTTGGTTACATTGGTTAATTTATCAGGCCATAAAGCATGAAACTCAGGAAACAGATCTTGTTTCACTAGTTTAGAATGAATTTCAGCCACACCGTTAACTTTATGTGAAGCAATAACACATAAATTTGCCATGCGTACTTGTCGCTCTTGCCCTTCGGCAATAATTGAAAGCTTACCTCGCATGTGAAAATCATTTGGCCATTTTGCTTGAACTTCTTTATTTAAAAAATCTTCGTTAATGTGATAAAGAATTTCTAAATGGCGTGGCAACACTTTTTCAAATAATTTAACCGACCATTTTTCTAATGCTTCTGGTAATAGCGTATGGTTAGTGTAAGAGAATATTTGACGACACATAGTCCACGCGTCATCCCAAGGCATCTCGTATTCATCCACTAAGGTACGCATTAATTCCAAAATAGCAATGGTAGGGTGGGTATCATTTAATTGTATCGCCGTTTGTTTGGTAAATTCTTGCCAATTTATACCGTGTTTTTTCTGATGGCGGGCAATAATATCTTTAATGGAACAAGCGCAGAAAAAATACTGTTGAATAAAACGTAGTTCTTTACCGGCATCATGTTCATCGTTAGGGTAAAGTACTTTCGATACGGTTTCAGCTAATACGTTTGAGTTATGCGAACGTAAATAGTCACCCATGTTAAATAGGTGCCAGTTAAATGCTTCATCGGCTCTACTTTCCCATAAGCGTAATACGTTCACGGTATCAGTATTGTAGCCAACAATAGGAATATCCCAAGCAACACCTTTGATCTTAGTGCTGTGGTGCCAAATAGATTTTACCTTACCGTCAGCTTGTGTTTGGTGTTCAACGTGGCCATACAAAGGAATATGCTGCGAAGACTCTGGCCGACAAACTTCCCAAGGGTTGCCATATTCACGCCAAATATCGGGCATCTCTACTTGTCGGCAGTTGTCAAAACTTTGTTTGAATAAACCGTGTTGATAATGAATGCCGTAACCGGTTGCCGGGTAATCTAAAGTTGCTAAGGAATCAAGAAAACAAGCCGCCAAACGACCTAAACCACCATTACCTAAGGCTAAATCAGCGCCTTGTTCACATAAATCAGTTAAGTCATAACCTAGCTCGGCAACCGCGGCTTTTGCCTGTTGGTAAATATCTAAATTATGGAGATTGTTTGATAATAAACGACCCATTAAGTATTCAAGCGATAAATAGTTAACACTACGTAAGTTTTCATCGCTTTGGCGTGAGCGAGTGGCTTGTAATTTACTGACCACTAAATCATTTACGGCTAAGCAGGTTGCCTGCCAATAAGCATCACGATTATCAGTATCTGATAATTCATTTTGGGTAAATTTTAAATGATGTTCAATGGCTGCTTTTAATTGAGCACTTGTTACTTGTGAATTCTTACTAACCATAATAATAATCTTATTAGTTATGTTGCTAGACCATATTAAATATCCAGCAACGAAAGTTAAGGTTTTAAATTACAAAGTAATTCCCTAGCGCTTGTGACTACTACATAATAAATGCTAAGCATAGATCTTCCTACAAGATATAGACCACAAGTAAAAATAAAATAGAAATCTGATGATGAATTATGCCGATGTCTATTCTCCGAGCAACGTATTACATACGTATGCATGCTTGATTTGTTATTATTTCAGCATGCATACGTATGCACTTGGTTGCACTAAATTTGTGAGATTCCTATGATTTAAGCACTATTATAGGTAGCAGGTTTTACTTTGTTAAGTTAAGTCTAGGTTACAAAAAGAAAACTCGGGATTATTATGAAACAAGAAGCATGGTGGCGTGGCGCAGTAATTTATCAAATTTACCCACGTAGTTATATGGATGCCAATAATGATGGCATCGGTGATCTACCCGGTATTATTGAAAAATTACCTTATATTAATAGCCTCGGCGTTGATGCTATTTGGATTTCGCCATTTTTTAAATCGCCGATGAATGACTTTGGTTATGATATTAGTGATTATCGCGAAGTGGACCCTATGTTTGGCACTATGGACGATTTTGATGAGTTAGTTAGCAAAGCTAAAACCTTTGATATCAAAATTGTCATAGATCAGGTGCTCAGCCACACTTCAGATCAACATGCTTGGTTCGAAGAAAGTCGCCAAAGCCGAGATAACCCTAAAGCCGATTGGTATGTTTGGGCGGATGCTAAACCTGATGGTAGCCCGCCGAATAATTGGTTGTCTATTTTTGGTGGTGTTGCTTGGCAATGGGAGCCGCGTCGTGGCCAATATTATTTACACAACTTTTTAACCTCGCAACCGGATCTCAATTTTCATAATGAAGATGTCAGAGATGCGGTTCTTGATAATGTAGAATATTGGCTGAAAAAAGGAGTTGACGGTTTCCGCCTAGACGCGATTAATTTCTGTTTTCATGACAAGTTATTAAGAGATAACCCAGCTAAACCGTTAGAGGCGAGAAAAGGCAGTGGTTTTAGCGAAGATAACCCTTATGCGTTTCAATATCATTATTACAATAATACTCAGCCTGAAAATATCGGTTTTATGGAAGATATTCGTGCCTTGATGGATAAGTATCCTGATGTGGTGACTTTAGGTGAAATATCATCGGAAGATTCACTGCAAACTATGGCGGACTATACTTCGGGAAGTAAGCGTTTGCATATGTCTTACAGTTTTGAATTATTAGGCAATGATGGTAGCCCAGCTTATATTCAAAAAACTGTTGAAGAATTAGAAGAAAAAATGACCGATGGTTGGCCATGTTGGGCGATTGGCAATCATGATGTTGCCCGAGTTATTTCCCGTTGGGGCAATGGCGGTGATCCTACCGAGCAAATGAAAATGTTAAATGCCATGTTAATGTCGTTACGTGGCAGTGTTTGTAGTTATCAAGGTGAAGAGTTAGGTTTAATCGAAGCGGATATTGCTTTTGAAGATTTACAAGATCCGTACGGCATTGCTTTTTGGCCTAACTTTAAAGGCCGTGATGGTTGTCGGACACCAATGCCTTGGCTGAAAAATGCCAGTCATGGTGGTTTTTCAAAGGCAGATAAAACTTGGTTACCCGTTAGTGAAGAACATATTAGTGGCAGTGTTGATGTTCAATTAGCTCAACCAAACTCAGTATTACAAGCCTATTGTCAATTCATTACTTGGCGCAAAGAACAAGCTTGTTTGTTATATGGCGATATTGAATTTGTTGAAACTAATAATCCAAATACTTTGGCATTTATTCGTCGTTATCAAGGACAAGCGATATTTGCATGTTTTAATTTTAGTGGCCAAAAGCAGGTTATTAACTTACCGCAAGCAACTGAGCTCACCTTGCTAGTAGGGCATGGGCTTGAAATGGCAACAGCTGGTGATAATGAACTGTTACCTTATCAAGTGAAGTATTTTACTGCGGTTTAATTGTTCATCGAAAGTTACTGATTAACCTGAGTTCAGGTTGATAAAAAAAGCTTCTTTTTAGAAGCTTTTTTTATGCTTGTACTTTTTAGTTTAACTTATGTTTAGAGTAAAAAATCCACATAAACTTGTAAAGCGTAGATTCCTGTCTTATACCTTTAATAACTCAATTTAACTTAAACATTTTTTAAAAAATGTCTTGTTTACATTAAGTTGTAATAAATATTACCTAAAAATATGATGATTAAAGGGAAATTAAGGGATGAATAAGTCTAACTATGTATCCACTAGTTCACTTGCACTAGCGATCAGTTGTGCGCTTGGAACTACTTCATTTAATACTCTTGCACAAGAAGCTAAAGCCACCGATATTGAACGTATCGCCGTAGTGGGTTCTCGTGCTGCGCCAAGATCGATTGCTGATTCACCTGTACCTGTTGATATTGTGGGGGGCGATGAATTAGGAAAAAATGCTTCTGCCGATATGCTTGATCAATTACAGGCCGCGGTTCCTTCTTTTAGTGCTCGCACACAACCTATCAGTGATGCCGCTACTTTGATCCGTCCGGTTAACTTGCGTGGTTTATCTAGTGATAGCACGTTAATTTTATTAAATGGTAAACGTCGGCATCGAGCGTCAGTAATTGCTTTTCAAGGCGGTGGTGTTAATGATGGCGCACAAGGGCCTGATATTTCAGTTATTCCAAGTATTGCCTTAAAACAAGTAGAAGTACTTCGTGACGGTGCCGCGGCACAATATGGCTCAGATGCCATTGCTGGGGTAATGAATTTTGTTTTAAAAGATGATGCCGACGGTGGCTCTGTTTCACTTCGTCAAGGCTCTTATTATGAAGGTGATGGCGATACTACTGTTTTAGATGGCAACATTGGCTTACCTTTTACCGATCAAGGCTTTGTTAATTTATCTATGCAATATAAAGCCGCCGATGCTACTAGCCGAAGTGTGCAACGGCCAGATGCCCAAGCTATATTAGATGCCGGTAATACGGCGATCAGGACACCAGCTGCGCAAGTATGGGGTAATCCTGAAATTGATGATGATATTACTTTGTTTGCCAATGTCGGTTTAGATTTAGGTAATGATAAAGAATTTTATCTTTTTGGAAATTATTCCGAACGAGATGTTACCGGTGGTTTTTATTATCGAAATCCCCACACGCGTGGCAATGTTTACTCATTAGATGAAGGTAGTACATTATTAGTCGGCGATCTTGATGGTTTAAATCAAGGAGTGACTTGTCCAACCGTTAATATCACTACCGATAATGTGTTAACACAAGCCGATTATGCGTTAATTGCCGATCCTAACACTGCTGTAGGCCAAAACTGTTTTGCTTTTAACGAGATGTATCCTGGTGGATATACGCCTGAATTTGGTGGCAATATAACAGATACTTCTTTAGTGGTAGGCACTAAAGGTGAAATTAAAGGCGGATTTTTAGACGAAGCTTATTATGATATTAGTGGCTCGGTTGGGCGTAATGAATCTAAATTTTTCTTAGGTAATACTGTTAACCCATCAATGGGGCCTGATTCTCCTAACTTTTTTAATACTGGTAAATATATTCAATTAGAAAAAGCATTTAACTTTGATTTAACCCAACAAGTTGATGTTGGCTTATTAGATCCGATGAATGTAGCAACAGGGCTTGAGTGGCGAGAAGATACCTTTGAAATAATTTCAGGCGAAGAAGCTTCTTGGTTAAAAGGCCGTTTAGCAGAGCAAGAATTTGTTGCTGGTGCGCATGGTTTTGCCGGTTTTAGTCCTGAATCGCAAGGGGAAAATACCCGTCGAAGTTTTGCCGCTTATATTGATGTGGAAGCAAACTTAACAGAAGACTTTTTAGTGGGGGCTGCATTACGCTATGAAGACTATTCATCGTTTGGCGATACCACTAACTACAAATTAACCGCACAATATATGCTAAGTGATGAAATTTCGTTACGTGCATCTCATAGTACAGGCTTTCGTGCGCCAACTGTAGGCCAAGAAAATGTCGTTAACACACAAACAACTAATTTTAACGGTAATTTAGTACAAGCAGCTACTTACCCACCGATGCACCCTGTCTCGGTTTATTATGGTGGTATGGCGTTACAACCGGAAGAGTCTGAAAGTTTTGCTTTTGGTGTCGTTTATGAAAACAGCGGATTTTTCTTAACGGCAGATTATTACCATATTGAGGTGACGGATCGCATCGCTCAAACCAGTAAAATATCAGTTCTACCATCAGATTATGCAGGCTTACGCAGCGCTGGAGTGGAGTTTCCTGAAACCCTAGATTTAGTGACCTTTTTTGCTAATGACTTTGATACCACCACACAAGGCTTGGATGTGGTTGCTAATTACAGTATGGGGCTATTTGGTGGTGATACAAAATTCAGCTTAGCGTATAACTATAATGCGACTGAGGTTGATAATAAGGGGCAATATACATCAGACTTTAAAGTTAGACGGTTAGAAGAAGGTATTCCTGAACATAGAGGCACATTTACCATTTATCAAAATTGGGATGATGTCAGCATGTTTATTCGAGCTAATTATTTTGGCGAATATTTTGCCGTACATGCCGATGAAAATGATCCTCAATGGAGCGAAACAGCAGATTCTGCTATCACTATTGATGCCGAAATGAGCTATTTTGTTAATGATGCTTGGAAAGTTGCCGCAGGGGCGAATAACTTATTTGACCAAGAAGCGCAAAAGCTGCAACAAGGAGGAGCTTATGGTGCGATTGGTGGTGTGTATTATGAAAGTGGTCCGTTTGATTACAATGGTGGCTTCTATTATATGAAAGCAACTTACAGCTTTTAATTTTACTTAAATGTAAAACTTAACCTTAAACTTAACTATAAAATAAAAAGCTTAAAGCCGACTTGGTTTTAAGCTTTTTTATTTATCAGAATATTGTTGTTTTATTTGGCTAATTTTAGCTAACTTTTCATTGTCAATTGCTTGTTTGATCGCTTTGCCTTGTAACCCTTGTTCGATATAAGGTTGAGCCGACACAGCTCTGGCAGCATCAGCTGCTTTTGCTAAATATTCGGTTTGTGGATAGTCTCTATTTTCAAAGCCGGTTCTACCTCGCGCATCGGCAGTACAAGCTAACAAAAAGTCTTCAAATTCTTCAGGTTTTCGCCACACATCTAAGGCATTAAATACTCGCAAGATAGTTGACGGTTTTAATTCAAACGCTTTATGGCAATGTAAATGAAATTCACACACTTTTAATGCAAGTTGTTGATAGTCGTTAGGAACTTTTAAACGCTGACAAACGGCTTTCACTAATGGTAAACCACTGGTTTCATGGCCATGATGTTTTGGCCAATGTTCTTGTGGTGTTATACCTTTGCCTAAATCATGACACAGGGCGGCAAACCTAACCGATGCTTTTGGCGACAACTTAACGGCTTGCTGTAAAACTAAAAGGGTATGTATGCCGGTACAAATTTCAGGATGCCAGTTTGCCGGATTTGGTACTCCCCATAAGCAGTCAATTTCCGGCAATAAAATAGCTAAAGCGCCACAGTCTTTGAGTACTTGAATAAAAATGTCGGGGTGGTCTTCTTCAAGGCTACGTTGAAGTTCTTTGAAAACTCGCTCAGCACTTAACGCTTGTAACTCGCCGCTAGCCGCAATATCTTGCATTAAGGCCATGGTTTCTTCAGCCACGGTGAAACCATAAGAATGATAACAAGCGGCAAAACGTGCCACTCTTAACACGCGCAATGGATCTTCAACAAAAGCTGATGACACATGACGTAACACTTTGTTGTTTAGATCCTGTTGGCCGTTATAAGGGTCGATTAAGTCACCATTATCGGCTAATGCCATGGCATTTACCGTAAGGTCTCGGCGTAATAAATCTTCTTCTATGGTCACATCAGGCGCTGCGTAACAAGTAAAACCAGTGTAACCTTGACCGGCTTTTTTTTCCGTGCGGGCGAGGGCATATTCTGCTTTTGTTTGTGGGTGTAAAAATACCGGAAAGTCTTTACCCACTTGTGTAAAACCAAGTGACAGCATTTCATCAACCGTACTGCCAACGACTAAATAATCACGTTCAATAACTTCACGTTTTAATAATTGGTCGCGCACCGCGCCCCCAACAAGGTATATATTTAGTGTGTCAGTTATTGATTGTTTTGGCATTGTTTAGACTAGAATATGTTTGAGGTTAATAACTAAATAATACCATAGACGGTTAAATTAAGGATAATCAAATAAGTTAAGCTTTTGACTTATGGCGCTTAACGGGGTAGTTTTTCATCGTTATTAAATTTCATTGACCGGTTAACTATGTATACCAATTATTTCGGCTTGCAAGAATTGCCTTTTTCCATTGCACCTAATCCTGATTTTATGTTTATGAGTGATCGCCACCGTGAGGCATTAACTCATTTAACTTATGGCCTAGGAGATACTGGCGGCTTTGTTTTGCTAACTGGCGAAGTTGGTACCGGTAAAACAACAGTAAGCCGTTGTGTTTTACAGCAATTACCTGAAAATACACAAGTGGCATTTATTTTAAACCCGACCCTGTCAGCACAAGAATTATTAGCAACGATTTGTGATGAGCTTAAAATTCGTTATCGCAAAACCGGTGCTACGTTAAAAACCTTAACCGATAAAATTCAAGAAAAACTGTTAAAAAATCATGAGTCTGGTTTAAATACTGTTTTAATTATTGATGAAGCTCAGCACTTGCAGCCTGAAGTATTAGAGCAACTTAGGTTATTAACCAATTTAGAAACCAATACAAAAAAATTATTGCAAGTGATCTTAATAGGTCAGCCTGAGTTACAGCAGTTATTACAACGTCAGGATCTTCGTCAGTTAGCACAACGCATTACTGCTCGTTATCACTTAATGCCACTTACTAAGCAAGAAGTTGTACAGTATATAAAACACCGTTTAGATGTTGCTAAAAGTCCACGAATGTTATTTAACGACAGTGCGATTAGTTTGATCCATAAATTATCGAATGGCATTCCTAGGTTGATAAATTTATTATGCGACCGCTCATTATTAAGAGCTTATAGCAGTAATCAAACCTTAGTAAATAAAAAAACGGTGCTTAGTGCTTCATATGAAGCGCTAGGTCAGGAAAAACAAGCGCCAAAATGGTCGCAACAAGCATTATTTAAAGTTACTTTTGTGGTTGCTATTACAGTGGCTGTTTTAGTATCAGCGGCTTTATTTACCGGCTTTTGGTTTGCTAATCAACAAAACACTCGTATTGTAGCGACACCACCGCCACCAGTTGTTGCTCCTGAGCCAGAGCAAGTGGTAAATACCTCAACAGCTCAAAAGATAACCCCAGAGCCAGTTATCAAGCCTGAAGTTTATATTGAACCTGAAGCTAACTATGCAAGTAAACAAATCTTGGGGGATGAGCAAGTTCCAACTGAACAAAAAGCCCCTGTAGAGGAAGTAGCTGAAATTCAAAAAAATAAAGAAAAACAGCTGGTGGAACCTGAACTGTTAGCGGTTGATGGTAATCCTCGAAAAGTGCCCGACTTTAAAGTGGAACAAACCGATGGTGTATCAGATGAATTATTATCGTTATTTCAAACCGCTATTGAAGAAACTAAAGCATTAGATGCAGCAGAAACCAGCTATAAACCACCACAATCAGACAAAACACCGTGGCAAGTTAAAACCTTAACCGACATGCCGGCTTGGGTTCAAAATGGCGTTCCAAAGCTAAACTTTGAAATGCATTTATATGAATCAGATGGTTTTGGCTCGGTGAAAGTTAACGGCCAAGAAAAGTTTGTGGGTGATATGATCAGCGACGATCTTGAGCTGATAGCGGTTGAGCGTCAACTGGTGATTTTACAATATAAAGGTGAGCAGTTTAGCCTGCCGTCATTATCAAGTTGGGAATAAATAAGCTTAATAATTTAGAGCCTGCCAAATCTTTTTACAATAAAAAACCGCGTTTCCGCGGTTTTTTTCGATATTATTGATTTTGTTAAAGCTTATGCCCAGCTTGGACGTTTCGCTTCATAGGCTTCAATTAAATCGATTTTATTTAATGTCCAGCCAACACTGTCAACACCTTCCGCTAAGCAGTATTTATGGAAGCCATTTAATGGGAAACTAAAGCTTAAGTCACCACAAGTCACTGTTTGTGATGGTAAATCAACCGTGATGTTGATTTCTTTTTCTGCCGAGGCTTCAAATAACTGCTGAACTTCTGCTTCGCTTAGTTTAACAGGGACAATACCGATGTTGATACAGTTACCGTAAAAGATATCAGCAAAGCTTGATGAAATAATCACTTTAAAACCAAACTCTTGTAGTGCCCAAGGCGCATGCTCACGACTTGAGCCACAACCAAAGTTTTCACGCGTTAGTAATACTGTAGCACCTTGGTATTTTGGATAGTTCAAAACAAAATCAGGGTTTGGTTTTGTGCCTTCAAAATCAAGGTAACGCCAATCGTGAAATAAGTGGGGAGCAAAACCAATACGTTCAGTTTTTTGTAAAAACTGTTTTGGAATAATTTGGTCGGTGTCAACGTTAGCCATATCTAACGGAGCAACTAAACCTGTATATGATGTAAATTTTTCCATTGTTTTGCTCCTAAGCTGATAAGTCGGCGTTTAAGTCAACAAAGCGCGCTTCAATTGCTGCAGCTGCGGCAACTTCTGGGCTTACTAAGTGAGTACGGCTACCACGACCTTGACGGCCTTCAAAGTTACGGTTTGACGTTGATGCACAGCGATCGCCTTCTTCTAAACGGTCATCGTTCATACCCAAACACATTGAACAACCCGGTAAGCGCCATTCAAAACCGGCATCAATAAATACTTGTGCTAAACCTTCTGCTTCAGCTTGTGCTTTTACGCGGTAAGAGCCAGGTACAACAATCGCATCCACTTTATCAGACACTTTTTGGCCTTTTGCTAAATAACTACGAACGATGTCAGCAGCAGCGCGTAAATCTTCAATACGCGAGTTAGTACATGAACCGATGAATACTTTATTAACGGTAACTTCAGTTAATTTAGTACCTGCGGTTAAGCCCATATATTTTAAGGCATTAATACAAGACTCTTTTTCAACTGGATCTGAAAAGTCATCAGGTGATGGTACGACAGAATCAATTGACGTTACTTGACCAGGAGTAGTACCCCAAGTCATTTGCGCTTTAATTTCTTCACCTTTTAAGGTTAAGGTTGTGTCAAACGTTGCATCGTCATCCGTTTTTAAGGTTTTCCAATAAGCAACAGCAGCATCCCAATCGTCTAACTTAGGCGCATATTCTTTGTGCTGTAAGTAATCAAACGTGGTTTGATCTGGCGCGACTAAACCCGCTTTAGCACCAAATTCAATACTCATGTTACAAATGGTCATACGCTCTTCCATGGTTAACGCTTCAATAGCGCTACCACAGTATTCAACCACATAACCGGTAGCACCGGCAGAGCCAGTTTTACCAATAATAGCTAAAATAATATCTTTAGCGCTGATGCCTTTACCAACTTTGCCAGTCACTTCAATTTTCATGGTTTTAGCACGATGTTGACGTAAAGTTTGTGTTGCTAACACATGTTCAACTTCCGAGGTACCAATACCAAAAGCTAAAGCACCAAAAGCACCATGTGTTGCAGTGTGCGAGTCACCACAAACGATAATTTGACCAGGTTGTGTGATCCCTAACTCCGGCCCCATAACATGGACAATACCTTGGTTTTTGTGACCCATGCCAAATAATTGAATGCCAAACTCTTCACAGTTTTTCTTCAAGGTGCGTAATTGATTAGCGGCACCTTCACCAGCAGCGTCGATATCGGCTGAACGCGTAGAGATGTTGTGATCCATGGTTGCAATGGTTTGACCTGGTCTACGCACTGGACGATTATGGAATTTTAAATTTGCAAACGCTTGCGGAGACGTCACTTCGTGAATTAAGTGACGGTCAACGTATAAAAGTGGCGTTTCGCCTTCTTTTTCTTCAACTAAATGTTGGTAATATAATTTTTCATATAAGGTGGAAGCCATCTTATAAATCCTTATTTTGTTGCTGTGCCGTTATTGCGTATTGTGCTGAGTATTGTTTTTAATACCAGCGCTTATTGAGCTGCAATATTGGCGCAAATAATGTCGCCCATTTCACGGGTTGATTTTGCTTTAACTGTACTACCTGGTGTTAATAAATCACCAGTAAAGTTGCCATCTTCTAATGCTTTTGAAACGGCATTTTCAATCGCTGTTGCCGCGTCACCTTGGTTGAGGCTATAGCGGAGCATTAGGGCAGCAGATAAAATTTGAGCAATTGGGTTAGCAATACCTTTTCCTGCAATGTCAGGTGCGCTGCCACCGGCTGGTTCATACATACCAAAACCACTTTCATTTAAGCTTGCTGATGGTAATAACCCCATAGAGCCTGTGATCATGGCGCAAATATCAGAAAGAATATCACCCATTAGGTTTGAACATAACATAACGTCGAATTGTGCCGGATTTTTAACCAGCTGCATGGCTGCGTTGTCAACATACATATGAGCTAATTCAACATCTGGGTATTCAGTGGCTACTTGATTAACCACTTCACGCCATAAAACTGAAGCTTGTAATACGTTGGCTTTGTCGATAGACATTACGCGTTTGTTACGTTTTTGCGCGGCTTGGAAGCCTAAGTGAGCAATACGGCTAATTTCTTTACGAGAATATACCATGGTATCAAAACCATACTCTTCATCGCTGCCTGCGTCACCGCTACGTCCTTTTGGTTCGCCAAAATAAATGCCACCGGTTAATTCACGCATTACTAAAATGTCAAAACCTGCCGATGAAATATCAGCGCGTAAAGGCGATAAGTGCGACATGGCTGATAATAAGCTAGCAGGGCGCATATTACAGAACAAACCAAAATGACCACGTAAACCTAATAATGAAGCACGTTCAGGTTGCTCTGCTGGAGGTAAACCTTCCCATTTAGGGCCACCTACTGAACCGAATAAAATAGCATCGCTTTGCTCACAACCTTCAATGGTGCTCTTTGGTAAGGCTTCACCATGATTGTCGATAGCACAGCCACCTACATCATAGTCATTTAAGGTTAAGCTGAAGTTGAACTTTTCCGCAACAGTGGCTAATACTTTTTTAGCTTCACTCATTACTTCTGGTCCGATACCGTCACCGGCTAATATTGCTATGTTAGACATAATTTTCCTATTAAGTTTTTTGCTTAAATTTTGCGTTTTTTCTGTGTATTTAATTAATTATTTACTTGCTTGCTGGCGCTCTTCGCGTAATGAGGCTATGTGCTTAGCGCGTTCAATAGCATTTAATGCTGAAACAAATGCTTGCCCTGAAGCTTCAATGACATCAGTGGCAATACCATAACCATGGAAATTACGCTCATTCCATTTTACCACTAAGTTAGCAACGCCTAAACCGTCTTCACCGGCACCTTTATTTGATATTTTATAGTCAGCAACTTGAATATCTTCATCAACGGTTTTTTTAATTGCTTGGTATAAAGCGTCAACCGGACCATTACCCGTGGCTGATTGTGTTTGAACACTGTCACCAACGCGTATTTTAACACCAGCGGTGGCAAATTCACCACTGCCTGACTGAACATTCACATTAATGATTTGATAATGCTCTTGGGTGTCGTGTTGCTGAATGTTAAATAATAAGGCTTCTAAATCATCATCAAACACTTGGCCTTTTTTATCGGCTAATTTTAAGAAATCTTGGTATAAGGTTTCTAAATCAAAATCAGCTTCATTATACCCTAAAGTACCCATGCGATGTTTGATAACATGACGACCACTACGTGAGGTTAAATTTAATTTGGTTTTACTAATTCCGACACTTTCTGGTGTCATGATCTCATAAGTGTTTGACGCTTTTAACATGCCATCTTGGTGAATACCTGACGAATGAGAAAAGGCATTACTACCGACAATTGCTTTGTTTGGTTGTACAGGCATATTACATAAGTGGCTCACTAACTTGGAAGTACGTGCGATTTCTTGATGGTTAATGTTGGTATGCACACCTAATAAGTCTTGGCGAGTTTTCATGATCATCGCCACTTCTTCTAATGAACAGTTACCCGCACGTTCACCAATACCGTTAATGGTACATTCAATTTGACGAGCACCAGCCTGCACCGCAGACATAGAATTAGCTACTGCTAAACCTAAATCGTTATGACAATGTACAGAAATTACCGCTTGGTCAATGTTTGGTACGCGATTAAATAATTGGGTAATAATACCGCCAAACTCATTTGGCAAGGTATAACCTACCGTATCAGGAATATTGATGGTTGTTGCACCGGCTTTAATGGCGTTTTCTACCATGCGGCATAAATTATCAATTGGCGTACGGCCAGCATCTTCACAAGAAAACTCAACATCGTTAGTAAATTGACGCGCGTATTTAATGGCATGAATCGCCATCGCTTCAACATCATCAAAACCTTTACGTAATTTTTGTTGTACGTGTACATCAGAGGTTGAAATAAAAGTGTGAATACGGAATTGATCCGCTACTTTCATGGCATCAGCACAAGCTTTAATATCAGCTTCTACAGCACGTGATAAACCACAAACTATCGAGTTTTTCACCGTGCGAGCAATTTCTTGAACTGAGTTGAAATCGCCAGGTGAAGAAACAGGGAAGCCTGCTTCAATAATATCAACCCCTAAACGCTCAATAGCTTGGGCGATTTGAATTTTTTCGTGAACAGATAAACTGGCGGTTAAGGCCTGCTCGCCATCGCGTAATGTGGTGTCAAAGATGATTACTTTATCATTTGTGTTAGCAGTCATGCGTAATTCCTCAGTAATTTTAAAACGTATTTTTGATCACGTAAAAAGCGCAGGCAAAAAAAAACCCGCGAATTATAACGCGGGTTTGATGTTTATTCTTTATAAATTTTAAGCAATAACAAATCTTCCGCGTATTTTTAATACGAGGAGCAGTAATAAAGTTGTGTTGTTGCGTAAAATTTTCATGATTATTTAATGTATTTATTCGATTTATTGAATCTATGGTGATGTTTTAACGTATTTAAAAATAAACTGCAATAGTTAAGTTAAAATTAATGTAAACAAATAACTGTTGTCTGGCTTTATCTTTTGATTATGGCTGTTCAAGCTATCTTTTCAAAAGTGATGAATTATAATGGCGGGGTATTTAAATAACCTCTTGCTGTAAAAAATAATATGAGTCAAAAACGTTTCCTTTTTTATATTTCTCAAAACTATAGTTTTGCCATTTTACGTCCCTTGCAACAAGCTATTTTAGCGAGAGGTGATGTTGCTGCTTGGTTTATGGAAGGTAAACAAGTAAATGTAGATTTTTTTCACTCGGATGAACAACGCTTACTTTCAGTAAAAGAAATTCAAGCTTATCAACCTGATGCGGTATTTGTACCGGGGAATGTTGTACCTAGCTTTATACCGGGTTTAAAGGTTGGTGTTTTTCATGGATTTAATGCAGGTAAGAAAAATAGAAAAGGCAGAGAGGATCATTTTACTATTCGTGGAAGTTTTGATCTTTATTGTACACAAGGGCCAAATACAACCGAGCAATTTAAGGATTTAGCCGAGCAATATGGTTTTTTCCATGTCAAAGAAACGGGCTGGTGTGCAATCGATCCGCTTTATCAACAGCAGAAAGCAGTTGATAAAAACTCATTACCTACGGTGCTGTTTTGTTCTACCTTTTCAAGAAATTTAACCAGCGCGCCACATTTATTTGATGAAATTAAGCGCTTAAGTGCTTCAGGAAAATGGCGTTGGTTGGTGCAATTTCACCCTAAGATGCCAGCTGAAATTGTAGAAAAATATAAAACCATTGAAAATGATTATTTAACCTTTGTTGAAACAGATAATGTCATTCCATTATTACAAGAAGCTGATTTGATGGTTTGTGATACATCGTCAGTGTTATTGATGTTTTTATTATTAAATAAGCCAGTGGTTACTTTTAACAATATTGCGCCAAAAGATTATTTAATTAATATTACTGAGCCTGATTTACTCGAGCAATCAATTGAGCATGGCTTAGCAAAACCTAAACCTTTAATGGATAATATTCAACATTTTATCGAACAAACACATCCTTATCATGATGGCCGTTCTTCTGAGCGGGTTTTACAAGCTGTTGATGAGGTGTTATCTGGTAAGGTGTCGGTTAAAAAGAAAAAGCCGTTAAATATTTTACGTCAAATAAAAATGAGAAAACGGCTTGGTTATTGGCAGTTTTAAATTACGATAATAAAGAGAGAAAGTATTTTTCGTAATTTTTAATGGTTTGTTGGTGTGAAAATTTATCGTCGATTATGTTCTTGGCATTTTTTCTTAACTGAATTGCCAACTCTCTATTTTCATAAACTTTACGGATAGTATTAGCAAGTGCTTGAATATCATCTGCAGGGTAAACCAAACCATTTTCACCATCTGTGATTATTTCTAAAGACCCCTCTATATTTGATGTGATCACTGGGGTTCCATTTGACAATGACTCTAATATTGTTCGAGGTAGCCCCTCTTTTCGTGTTGAAGGTAACAAGGTAAAGTCAGCGGCTTTTGCTAATTGCGGAACGTCGTTACGAAAACCGGTTCGAATAATCAAATTTTTGGCAGGACTGTTTTCAATTAAGCTATTAAAAGGTTCTTTTTCCATATTATTACCAACTAATAACAACCTTAAGTCGTTTAAATCGGATAACAGTGCCATGGCATCAATAACATTTTTTGTTCCTTTATGCCCTCTAAGTGCGCCAACACACATGACATTAAAGTATTTTTCATCTGAATTTATGGTTGTTAAATCGGTTGTAGGTTCTTGATACCATGAGAAGTCATGGCCTTTATAAATCGTTTGCACAAACGGGTGAATCGATTTTTTTACTTTGCTTTTAACGCTGTCTTCTACCCCTTTAGCAACACAGATAACACCATCAATCCTTGGATGTAATGTGGTGATATAATTACTTAAATCACTTCTATGAAGCCCGCCAGTTGTGCCGCGATAGGCGATCATTTTGGCTTTGGTACCTATGCAAGCGAAAGCTGCATTAGGTATTGTTTTAGATTTAGTGGCGTAGACAATATCAATGTTTTTAGTGAAAATTTGCTGGCGTATTTTTTTTATATAATTTAATGAAAGCTTTTTATCCATTGGCAAATGAATAACTTCTATGCCCGCATCTTGATAATGCTTAACATAGGCGCTATTGAGGTCAGTCATGATGGTGATGTTATGGCCAAGTTTAGCTAAACCGATATAAACTTCGGCTTCTGGTCTAACGCTGTTATATGAACGACCAATGTCTGGAACTACTAATATATTCATAAGGATTTACTTTTTTAAAGCTGGTAATTTATGCCAAAAGAGATGTTGGCGTCATATTGCGTATCTTGACTAATAAAACTTGATTGACTTAACTCAGTACCTATTTTGTAAGTAATATTATTGATTTTTTTAGCAATGTTACCTGATAGCATGATTAAATCTTCAGCTATTTTTGTCACTGTATTGCCTTTGTTGTCATCGTTAGGGAAACTGTCTGAATTATCTTTATTTAATTCAACGAACCGTAACCGTGTATCCCACTTGATGCCGCTTTCAGTTTGCCCGATCATACCTAAGACGATTGATTCAGCGTCATTATCATATAAATGGCCTATATTACGGTTTTTATAGCGCATGCCGGTTTGGTAAATATGATGTTCGAAAAAACAATCACCGATAACCTTTTCTTTACCGCAAATTTCATAAGTGCCATTATATTCGGCAAACCAAGTTAATGGTTGATTAAATAAGCTTGCTTGTCCATCAAGCCCTAATTGAACAGCTGGTTTAGTGATAAAGTTTAAGCCGTTATCTGCATTACCATCTTCACCAAAATATTGGCCATAAAAACTCATCGGTGCGTTTTGGAAATTAAAGGAATAACGAAAATCAAAACCCGCTTGTTGATTACCGGGTTCATTTTCTTTATTAACACCACAATCTAAACCACCAACATCGCAATTATCTTTACCTAAAAATAAGTCGATAAAAGTACTTAAGCTTTTTGAACGATTATCTCCCCCCCATTGCGCTAGGCGAATAATTGATACTTCTAAGTTTTCAATCGGGATAAAGCTTAGGCGAAAGCCCCAAAGTAAGGTATTAGGTATGTGTCGGTCTGCTTCCATTTTTCCCATAAAGGTGGTGACATTCCATGGCACTTGATAATTATTGGTAAAAGGCACAGTAAAAGGGATAGCGACATTACGGGTAATCGCAGCAGATAAGATAGGCCGTGCATTATTGGTTAACCCGATATTACTGTCCCAACCAGGTCCCCACCAGCGATCTTGCGTCCCCAGAGATAAATTCCAATTACCTAGTCGTAAAGCAACGTAGCTGTCATTAAATTGAATATTGTCACCTTCAAGGCTTGAAGAGGTAATTGAAGGCGATAATTTGTAGGCGATATAATCAGACACGCTACTCGCGGATAACGTGATGTTATTTTTGTTACGAAAGTCGTCACCAAAACTGGTAAAACGTTTGGCGGCAGTTGAAGTGTTAGCCGCCAGCGTAAGGTTTTTTCGACGTGCTTTGTAAAAAGCATCGTTAATATAAAAATAACTTTGTTTTTCGCTATTATTTAATCGAGTGAGATCTATTTTTTTTAATGCCGTATGAATATCAACCCACATTAAAGGGTAAGTGTTGATCGGGGTATTGATATGGCCAGCATTGGCTAAGTGATTAATACTAGCTTTAAGAGAAAGGTCCGCCGTATTAATAAAGGGCTCGGCACTAGCTATGTTTACATAAGATAGCACGAAGAAAAGAAAAACTTTTATTTTAAACATTTTATTTCTTTATCAGCTTGCTAGGTTTAAGTCCAAGAGGCAGGTTTGCGTTTTCTGCCGATCAGGCGCGGTAACAGGCCGCCTAATAATAACCCAATACCTAGCACTATGGCACCATTAAAAAACCACTGCGTTAGGATTTCTTGATCTTGATGTTTGAGTTTACTTTTGACACTAGTTAATTCGTTATTCAAATTTGCAATTTCTTTAGTGAGCTCTTCATTTTTTGACGTTAGTAAAGCAATTGTGTCGTTGGCATTCGCTATCGTTGTTTGGTTACTTAGCTCACTTTCACTGTATTGTGCTAACTTGGTATTTAATTCGGCAATGACATTACGTAAACTTGGATTTTGGCTGATGTATTGACTTTCAATCCAAGTGGTTTTGCCGTTTGGCGCAATAATTTGGCTGTAGCCATTGGCTTCTTCACCGGTTATTTGAATTTCACTACCCGCTTGAATTGTTCCTAAAATACGGTAATTTTTCCCAGCACCTGCCAGCATATAAATAAATAAGTCATCGCTAATATAGGCGTTAGTGGTGGTTTCGTCTTGAGCAATAGATGAAAAAGAAAATAGTAAAACAGAAAAGGCAAGGAAATCTTTAAATAAGCGCATTTATTAACCAATATGAAGTTTGAACAATAAAACTAAAATAGTAGGTGTTTGAGATACCTATCGCAAGCATAACTTTGTAATATTCTTTAATAAATAAAAGAAATGAGTCTAGAAAGTGTTTTGTGGTAAGGTTGTGATAAATTTACTCGGCTAAACAGATTATTTTTAAATATTCAGGAAATTATGGAAACCGAAATAGAATTAAAATATTTAGTGGTTAATGAACAGGTTGTAGAGCGCATTAACAACTTATTAGATGAAAAAAAATATCACTATACGGTTGCTAATAATACGCTAACCAACTGTTACTTTGATACTAAAGCACTTTCTTTTCGAAAACATGATTTTGGTTTACGTGTTAGAAGTAAAAATGAACAACGTGAGCAAACTATTAAAACAGCAGGGCAGACCATTGGTGGCCTGCATAAACGCCCCGAATATAATATTGATATTACCGATAACTTTCCTGATTTGTCCTTGTTTCCTGATGAAATTTGGCCAAAAAATACCAACTTAGCACAATGGCAGGATGATCTTATTGTGCTGTTTTCTACTGATTTTGTGCGCCATACTTGGACGATAACGTATGAAAAAAGTGTCATTGAATTAGCCTTTGATGTTGGCAGTGTTAGCTCATCAGGTCGAGAGTTACCAATTTGTGAAATTGAACTTGAGTTGCTCTCAGGTGAAGAAGCGGCGATTTTTTCGTTAGCGCAGCAACTATCAAATGTTTTATTAATGCGTCCAGGTACTAAAAGTAAAGCTGCGCGTGGTTATCAGTTATGGCATAACCAGAGTGATGAGCAAGAGATAGCGGAATTTCCTTTTATTCCTCTCTCGGATTTTGATACTTGTGAAAGTGCTTTAATTAATGGTTTGACGTTTAGTTTGTCACATTTACAAAAAGTGATTGATCGCTATTTTAATCAGCCGTCGTTATCGTTATTGAGTCAAATAAATCATGCATTGTTATTAATGCGCCATGCCTTTTGGTTATTTGATGATTTGATTTCTGATGAGCATTTAGCAATCCGTAAAGAACTTTCGCATTTTTTAAAGCTATTAGCTTGGCAAAATAACGCAAAAAATCTGCATGATATTATTACTAAGCAGAGTGCTTTTCGAAAAAAAATAGAATATAGCCAAAAATTAGTTAAACAACTTAAACTTGAAGAACGCCGCTTTCCATCGACAGAGCAAGTGTTAGAAATGTTAATGTCGAGCCGTTTTAATCAATTACAACTTTCTGTTTTGCAAATGATTTTAGCTGGTGAAAAAGGCTTAAAAGCAACAAGCGAACACAATCAGTCTATTTTTAGTTTTTGTGCCAGTGCTTTAGAAAAAAGCTTAAATGCATTAGCTGATGATATTTCTTTTGAAAGTTCGATCAGTGCCGAGCAGTATTTATCCTATAAACGTATTTTAAACCGCAGCTTGTTAACAGGAAGTTGGTGCGGCCAATTGTTTGATGACAAAGCACGCGCTGATTATCGTGCTCCTTGGCTTGACATTATGCATGGCATCACTGAGTTAGAAACCTTATGTATGCTTAAGCAGCAATTATTACAATTACAAGCGGTTGAAGATCAACCTGAGAAGTTAGTTAACTGGTTGGAATGTAAAATAGAAAACTTATTAACAGCGTTAGATGCTTCTCGGCAAATGGCGTTAGTGGTTCCTCCTTATTGGCGAAGTTAATGAACAAACTTTTTTTTGGTGCTTTATTAGTTTGCTGTTTTTTTTCCAGTTCAGCCAAAGAGTATGTTTTACCTGATAATGGCTTAAGAGTTATTGGTGAAAATACCTATTATCAAGTACAAAAGGGCGATTATTTTCAGCAAGTTGCTGAAGATTTTAATGTAGGATTTTTAGCGTTAATGGCTGCAAATCCTAATGTTGATCCTTTTTTACCTGCACCTAATACCGAACTTGTTATTCCTACAAGATTGATTTTGCCCTTTATTAAACATCATGGCATTGTTATTAATTTAGCGGAATTACGTTTGTATTATTTTGAGCCAGAGCAAAATGTTGTGCATGTTTTTCCGGTGGGTATTGGTCGGGAAGGATTAAAAACACCAAGCACGGTGAGCTTTATTAGTGATAAACGTAAAGATCCTGTTTGGCGGCCAACGGCTGAAATGAAAGCGCGTTATTTGCAGCAACATGGTAAACCTTTAGCGGATGTTGTGCCCCCAGGAGAGAATAATCCTTTTGGTAAATACGCATTAAGACTGGGTACTAGCGAATATTTAATTCATGGCACTAATCAACGGTTTGGCATTGGTATGCGGGCAAGTTCAGGCTGTATTCGGATGTTTGATGCGGATATTGAATGGCTATTTAATCATGTGCCGGTAAAAACTGCCGTTACTATTATTGATCAGCCAATAAAAATGTCATATGAAGGTGGCCAGCAAAAGCATCTTGAAATCCATCAGCCGTTAAGTGATACCAATAGCCAGTTATATCAAAAATCATTGCAGCAGCTTCGTCATTTTGTCGGTGAAGATTTATCTGAATCGGCGTTAACTGAGCTAATCAATCAAGCATCAGGCTTAGTGGTACAGATAAAATAAAACCGCAATAAAGCGGTTTTATAACAAGTAAATTTTACAGCCAATGTTGGCTATTTTTTATAGCTAGCAACCATATTGTCAACTTTGCTATTAGCATCTTCTGCTAACATTTTTGCTTTTTCAGCTGCGTTTTTTGCAGCTTCAACTGACTTGTTGGCAGCGCTTTGCTGCTTTTTAAGATCGGCAACTTGGCTAGATAAAGTATCAACTTTATTGCTTAATGTTGATACCTGTTGCTCTAATGCTTCATTGCTGGCACAACCCGCCATTAAAATGATCGTAGCTGCGATAGTTATTTTTTTAATTAACATATTGTATTCCTGTCCTTAAGTATTCATGCAAATACAGTATGGCAGTAAATTGATAAAGCTGTCGAGTTTTATATTAACGATATATTAACACTGTTTAACTTAAGCGTTATCGATGACATAACTAATCAACTCTTCCATCAGTTTCTTTTTGATTTCTAATTGTTGATCCGGCGAGAGCTGGTATTTTTCGGCAAGTTCAATATAGTCATCAGGTGATAAACTCACGGTTAATCTTGGACGTTTTGGCCGTTTATTTGTTGTTAATCCTAAAATGGTACGAATTTGGTCTGAGGGGCTAATACCGGCTTCGAGTGCTTCTCGTCGGATCGCCATTTGAATTTTTTCATCCATATCAAAAGCAATTTGTGTTGCTTTTGCGGCCGTAACGGATGATTGCCATTTCTCAGGGATTTTTCTTGCCACAATTAACTTCCTGGATACATGTCGACAATGTCGGTTAGAGGTCTAAATAAGGTTAAGAATACATCCGTATCACCGTCAGACCATACTTCTACATCAATACCACGATCTTCTGCGGGATCATATAAAGTATAGAGCTCAAATTGCTCGCCAGCCTCTTTTCCTTCATAAGCACTTAATGTTTCACTACGATGGTCTTTTTTATGAAAATAACCGACTTGGGCGAACACATGTTGTTGATAAAGCTCGCTTGTCCAGCCTTGCGTTTTATCGTTGTCTGTTTGTCGGGTTAATTGCGCTTGGTTATTTTCTTCAAAAATGTCAGAAAACTGCTCTAAATCAAATAAGCTTTCAACGTCTGCATGCTCAATCTTTAAAGAGAATTTTAAATAACTTTTATCATCCTCTTCAAGGGTTAGATAAAGTTCCGCTGCGTTTTCACCGGTTAATACCCACTCGGTTTGTGTTAATCGCTCATATTCATAACTATTAACCGCGGTTACTTGAAATTGTTGTTGACGCAGATTTGCAGGTAAGGCAAAGCTGTCGGTTAACACAATAATATCACCGGTAGTGAGATCTTTAACGGAATTGAGTTGGCGAATTTCTTTTTTTTCACCAAATATTTTTTTTAGAAAGCTCATCGTAACGTTACTCTTAATGGGTTGTACTTAAACGCAATAAGCGGCTACCAATGACTTGGTAACCGCTTATTTAATAACAAAACCTTATTTTTGTTTTGCTTTTAAGCGCTCTAACACTGAATTGGCACTGGCATCCGCTTGACCAATACCTGCTTCTTTTAATTTTGCTTCTAACGAGTTATCTGAGTTTTCAGACTCTAATACTTCAGCAGCTTTCATGCGATCATCAAACTTTTGTTGTTTAGCTTTAATACGCTCTAACGAGTCTTTTGCATTTAATAACTTAGAGTTACTTGATGAAAAGTTATCTGTGATAGCAGACGTTGCTTTTTGCACGCTTTCCGTGGTTTTTACCATAGATAACTGGCGTTTGTATTCTGCCACTTGGCGTTCACTCTTTTTCACTAACTCTTTCAAACGATTAGCGTTACCTTCAAAGCTTTCTAACGCTTGTTGCTGGGTTGTTAATTCGCTTTCTAAGGCGGCAATTTTTTCAGCGACTGCTAAGGCTAAGGTTTCATCACCTTTTTCTAAAGCTTGGACAGCGTAGCCTTCGTGTTCAACAATTTCACGTTTAACGCGATCAACTTCACGACTTGCTGCCATTTGCTGTGCCATAACACCAGTTAAGTCACGTTTAGCTTGAGTTAAATGATTTTCGGCATCACGGATCTCTTGTTCAAAAATACGGGTTGCGTTGGCATCAACAATAGCTTCACCAACTTCAGTTGCACCGCCACGAATTGCCGTCATAATTTTTTTAAAAATGCTCATAAAATAGCTCCTGAAATTAGATTAAGTATTCACTCATGTCATCGATAACTTCGATGGCATTGTTGTTTAGTACAGTTAACTCATGCTCAATATCATCAAATGACGAGCTAATGGCTAAGGCGCCAAAAATTACGTATTTATCGCCAATTTTTGAAAACGATGATAATGGCATTGGAATATTCATTTCTAGCATGCTTTCATGCATGGCAGCAAAACATTCGGGCTTAACTTCATCCTTACCCCAAAGGTAAGTAATACAAAGAATTTGATCATCGGTTACAGATAAAAATATCGGTAATTCTTCACGGCCAATGATCGAGATTTGTAATACGTCTACTTCGCCTGAAATTGGCTGGCAATCAAAAACCATTCCTGTGTCTGAATTATCAGCAAGTGTGTTTAAGTGATCCGCTATCTTATGAATGTTCATGTTGTTCCTCATGTTGATAAGTAGCAAAAATTAAGGCGGATAATCGCGCGTTAATTTTTATAGGTGACATATTATGTCACCAGAGTTAAATGTAGCATTAAGACATAATATGTCAACAACTAAATACTAATTATTTTTGTTAATTTGCAAATAGGCATTATTTAGCCCTTGTTGATCTCGCCATGCTTGTTGATGCAATTGGTATATTGCATGGCTACCGAGATAGTTTATTGGCACCTGAGCGGCATGTTTATAAAAGTTTTCAGGAAAAATAAAAGCGGCTTTTAATAAATCAATATTTAGCCAATGGCCTGTTACCGGTAATTTTTCAATATTAGCTAAGCGTGTTGAAGGCTTAGCGCCCATTTTACTGGCAATGGTCCAGCCCCATTCGCCAAAGCTAGGGACATTGTCATGGTATTGCTCTACGGCATTAAAATCAGCAGCTGCGACAGTCTTAGCAATAGCAATAAAAGCATCTTTGGCATGATAAGGGCTAGTTGATTGAATGCCAATTAAGCCATCTCCTGCTAAAAGTTGTTTTAAGCGAGCATAAAAATTCACCGAATATAACTTATTGAGATCAGGATGGCTTGGATCGGGTAAATCGACAATAATGGCATCAAACACTTCACCATTGGCTAATAGTTCATCAATGGCTAGAAAAGCATCCGCGGTAATAATATGAGCACGTTTGTCTAACAGGCTATTTTCGGTCAAAAGGGTAATTTGTTTAGCAATATCGGGATCTAATTGGTTTTCAGGATACTTAAATAATTCAATCAACTGCTCATCAAGATCAATTAAAGTGACTTTGTTTGGCTGCCATTTAAGTACATCCCTTAATGCTAAGCCGTCTCCACCTCCGATAATTAAAATATTATCTTGGCGTGCCGAGCCGGCAAGTACGGGGGTGACTAAATAATCGTGGTAAATAAACTCATCACTGGAAGAAAATTGTAAGCGGCCATTTAAATAAAAGTTGATCACGGATGAATGGCTTGAACCCATGTTACGTTCGGTAAAGGTTAGCTGTTGATAACGGGTTTTGTCGCTGTAAACGACTTTATCGAGATACAACATATTGCTCATTTGATTAAGCCAAGCATTACCTTGATAAAAAATCACGACAATAAATAAAGCTAATAACAAGTGTAAACTGACTAAGGTTTTACGCCATGTTAATTGTGGCCAAAAACGATATAAAAATACGCCACCAATAAGTAAATTAAAGCTTGCGGTAATAGCGGATGCTTTACTGATATCAATACTGAGTAAAAATATAACCCAAATTGCTGCGCCGATACCAGCACCAATATAGTCAGCACCGTACATAGTACCTAAATTATTTTCTAAATGTTTTTTGTGGAGAATTTCACGTACTCTGGCAATTAAAGGAATTTCCATACCAATAAAAAAGCCTAAAGCAAAGCCAAAAAAGTAGGGGGAATTAATAGCTAAAAAGCTTAACTGTTTGAAGATGCCACCTTTAGGTAGTGCATCGGGTGGTAGCGTAAAGGTTTCCGCTAACATTTGTGGCATTAACTGAGTGATGGCGATTAATCCGCCGATCAATAAAATCGCGCTAGTACCTAATAAGGCAATGATCAGCTCTAACCAAATAAAACCATTAAAAGCGCAGCGGATATGACGTGCGGCAAATGCGCCCATGCCCATAGCGACAATCATTAGACCTATCATGGTGTATATCGTACTTTCCATTACGCCCAGCACTCGGCCAGCGTAATGAGAAAGTAAATACTCATAAATCAAACCACAGCCGGCTAATACGGCCATGGTTAAGATCAATAAACTATCGTCTAGTAATAATCGACGAGCGGCTTTCATTAGTAACTAAAATTATTCAATAAAATGTAATTAACTTTAGTCATTTATTACGCCATTAACGCTGTTAAAATTAACGCAATAGCAATGCTGATCGCCATTTCTACAGCAGCAACACCAATGTTGTGTTGTTGATCAACTTCTTCTACTAAATTAATACCGAATAAAACAATGCGTTTAGCAATGTTGGTTAATAAAGCCACTAATAAAGTCATCACTAAACCAAATAATAACCAACCTAATAAGTTATTAACTAAGGTTTCTGGGCTGTAGGTAAAAAAGTGGCTAGCAGCGGTGATCGCTAAAGCTGTGCTGATCACTTGGCCAGCATAACGTAATGCTAATGCAACTTGACCATTTTCAAAGGCTTCTTGTAAACAATCGTCTTGATTATATTTGGCATATTGACGCTCTTTAATACGAGTAACAATAACCAACATAGTTTGAGCAACCAAAAACCCGCTAATAATAGCGATAAAGGTACTTACGGTTAAACCATGCACCCAAAGTAAAACTGCGCGGATCACTATGGCAGTGGCAATAACACCGGCGGCATCAACAATACCCACCGTTAGGTTTTTTGCCTTAATTTGTGCGGTTTTATCTAATTTTTGTAGCGCTACACGATCATGAATAATACGGCCAATTTTTATCAGTATTAAACCAAATATGCCATAAGCTGACATGCCAATGGCTTCCATGAGGTAGCTCTCGGCATTTTCACCGGTGATCGCCCCAGTTAATACTATGCCTAAGGCAGCAATGCTGCCCGCAACACTAATACCAAAAGCAAAGTTGTCTTCTTTTGATAGTTCGTCGGTGGTATTTACGTTGGCAGATAACCCTGAAATAAATCGCATTGCACCTAATAAAATAATGGCAATGGTTACATCAATGATTAAATAAATGAGTAAGTCTTGGGTCAGTCCGGTCATTTCTATTATGTTATTCATCTTTTCTTCCTAAAATTCTGCTTATTTACCACGAGAAAAACCGCGAGATGTTGTGGTACTACTGTTTCTGAAACTTGAGCTACTTGATTTACTGTAGCTACTTTTATTGGTCGAAGTGCTTCTAAATTTATTTAAACTGCTTTGGGCTTGTTTACTTTTACTTGAAATACCAGAAGCTCCGGCGCGATTTTTATCGTAAGCACTGGTAAATTTTTGCCCTCTTTGCGCGAATGATTTACGCGTGCGAGTATCAAGGTCTGTTTGTTTTTTTAATTGTGAAGGGGAGCTGTAACGGGTGCGGCCATAGTCATTATAATAACTGTAATTTCTGTTTTGCCCCCAACTACTGTATGAGTGACGGCGAGAGCCAAATAAATCGCCCATCATAGAATACATGCCATACCATGCCCAAAACGACATGCCACTACTATCAGTTTGCCAACTGCCATAACTTGGGTTGCCAATCAGCTGTTCACCAACACCAAAATCTTGTGCTTTGTTCGCTTGCATACTTTGGCTTTTGGATAAGGCATTTACTCTCGGTAATTGACCATCTGACATATCGGCTAAAACATTTAACGGATCACTTAATGCATCTGAATATAATACCGGATCAGCTGCTTGATATAAGTTTAAGGTCTCTTCGTATAATGCTTGGCTGGAAGTGAACATTTGCGGATTGGTTTTTATGGTATTTAGTCGATCAACTAAAGCTAAAAACATTGGCCCTTGTGGGGTCGCATCTTTTTTAAATTCATTAATTAATGGTGCTAATTCAGGTTTCAGTTGTAAGACCTTAGTAGCATATTGTTTAATTAAATTTGCATTACGAACGGTGCCATTTTCTAGCGCTTGGCTTAAGGCATTTATACGTTGTTCAGTAATGGGAATCTGTTGAGTGATTTGTTCTTTGACAGGGTCTGAACATGCGCTTAATAACATGGTCAAGGCAAAAAACAATATCCGAGAAAATGGCATTCCGTGATCCTATTTCCATAAATTCTAATAGAGATCGATATATGTAACATTTGAGACATAATATGTCTAATGGTTTGTTTGTTCTAAGGGAAATTAGTTTGTAACGTTTTGTGCTTGCTGTATATAAAATAAGGCTCTACAGTAGAGGGCGTTACGCTTTGAATACTAGTTAAGGAAACATAGTGGCTGTGCTTATTGAAAATGATCTTTTATTAACTATGCAATTAACAAGGTGGCAGCAATTAGTTGCTTGTCATCAAGCAGAACTCGCTACCTTAACCGATGAACAAACCGCTTTATTAAAACAAGCGCTCAGTTTAAGTGATTTTGTTTATCAAAGTATTGAACGCGCTGCCGCTGACATTATTCCATTATTTCAAGCTGAAACGCTTTTTCCTAAAGCTGATATTGATTATTTAAGCGCGTTGCGTAACAAGCTTAAAACATGCGAAAGAGAAAGTGAGCTTCACAAAATATTGCGCCTTTATCGTTGTCAAGAAATGGTGCGGATTGCCGTTGGTGATATGCTTGGCCAATTACCGTTAAAAAGATCGTTATCGGCATTATCTGAACTGGCGGAGGCGTTAATTATTGCCGCCCAAGAGTGGTTAACTAACTTATGCCAAAAACAATGGGGGATACCGCAAGATAAGCAGGGTAATCGACAAACCTTATTAGTATTTGCTATGGGAAAACTTGGCGGTAAAGAACTTAACTTTTCGTCTGACATTGATTTGATTTTTAGTTATCCAGCTGGCGGTGAAACGGTAGGCGCAAGACGTGCTTTAGATAACCAACAGTTTTTTATTCGCTTAGGACAAAAGTTAATTACAGCATTGCATCAAGTCACCGAGCATGGTTTTGTTTATCGGGTTGATATGCGTTTACGGCCGTTTGGAGAAAGTGGCCCGTTAGTGATGAGTTTCAGCGCACTTGAAAGTTATTACCAAGAGCAGGGCCGAGATTGGGAACGTTATGCCATGTTAAAGGCGCGTTTAATCGGTGATAGCCCTTATCATCAAACATTAGAACAACTAATTAAACCTTTTGTTTATCGTCGATATATCGACTTTAGTGTGATTGAAAGTTTACGAAAAATGAAACGCATGATTGCACAAGAAGTTCGGCGTAAACATTTAATCAATAATATAAAGTTAGGCGCGGGTGGAATTAGGGAAGTTGAATTTATTGTCCAAGTATTCCAATTAATTCGTGGTGGCAGAGAGCCTAAATTACAGCAGCGTAATTTATTAACGGTTTTACCCCTGTTATTCGAACACGGAGAAATAGAACACGAAAGCTATAAAACGTTAGAAAATGCTTATTGTTTTTTAAGACGTGTTGAAAATATTATTCAAGCCTTCGCGGATCAACAAACCCAAACTTTACCGGATGATGAACTCAATCAAGCACGACTAATAACAATTTTAGCTTATCAAAGCTGGTCTGATTTTTTAGTTGATGTTAATCAACATATGCAGGCGGTTCATCAAGCATTTAGTGAAATGATTGGCGAAGAATCGCCTAATCATCAAGCGCATGACGAGCATTGGCAAACCTTATTGTTAAGTGATTGGAGTGCCGAAGAGTCGATTGAATATATTGAAGAATATGCGCCATTTTGGTCGGGCACGGAAGTATGGCAATTGCTTAAGCAATTCACTGATGACATTAATAAGCGAGCAATTGGTCTTCGTGGGCGGCAGGTACTTGATAAGTTATTACCTCTACTGTTATGGCATTTACAACAAAACAAAGCGTCAATCACGGTTTTTGAGCGGGTTAGTCATATTTTAAAGTGTATTATTACCCGTACGGCTTATTTGGAATTATTATTTGAAAATGAGGGCGCGCTTAAACATTTAATTAAATTATGTAGTGCGAGTAATTGGGTAGCGGAGCAAATTGCTAACCACCCCATTTTGTTGGACGAATTGATTGACCCACAATTACTGCATAACCCGCCAGCGTTAAGCCATTACGCTTCTGATTTGCAACAAGTGATGCTGCGAATTCCTGAAGATGACTTAGAAGCACAAATGAATATTTTGCGACAATTTAAGCAAGCGCAGCAATTACGGATAGCGGCGGCCGATATTTCAGGTGTATTACCGATCATGAAAGTAAGTGATCACTTAACGGCTTTAGCGGAAGCTATTTTGGCAGAAGTGATTAATATTGCTTGGCGACAATTAACACTAAAACATGGTGTACCTAATAGCTTGTTAACAACCAATGATAAAGGTTTGTTAGTGATAGGTTATGGTAAAATGGGGGGGCTCGAGCTGGGTTATAGCTCTGATCTTGATTTGGTTTTTATTCACAATAGTGAACTAGATGATAAAACCTCGGGCAATAAACCGCTGACGGCGTCACATTTTTATATTAAGTTAGCGCAAAAAATGATGCTTATTTTTAATACCCGCATGGCGAGCGGTATTTTATATGAACTGGATCTACGTTTAAGGCCATCGGGAAATTCAGGCTTATTAATGGTGAATATTGATAACTTTGCTAAATACCAACAAGTAGAAGCATGGATATGGGAACACCAAGCGTTAGTTAGAGCTCGTGCTATTTATGGCAGTTTGGATTTAGTAAATAAATTTAATCATATTCGTCAAATGATTTTATCTTTACCTCGTAATACCGACGAACTTAAAACTGCTGTTGTTGATATGCGAGCTAAAATGCGCAGCCATTTAGATAAATCTAGCGAACTTATTTTTGATGTTAAACAAGGCCAAGGAGGTTTGGTGGATATTGAGTTTTTAGCGCAGTATTTAGTGTTAAATAATAGTCATCAACTCCCTGACATTACTGAATATTCAGATAATGTGCGAATTTTTGAATTATTGGCAAAATATCAGTTAATTACACCAGAAGAGGCCGAGCAATTAATTGCGACTTATTGTCAGTTGCGAGATTTTGGCCATCGCTTAAGTTTACAAAACCAGCCGAATCAAAGTGAGCCTGAATTATTTGCTGAACAAACTCAATCAATAAGCCAAATCGTGAATAAATATTTAGCTTAATTTACAATGGATTCGGAAATTTTAATAAATTATTTTTACCAAGTAGATTGTTGATTAGATAAGTGAGTACACTCAGCCGTTAAGTAGCTATTGGGCTCTGCAATCAACACTAGGGTTCGATGTTTATAACAAAAATAAATATCGACACCCTGTTCAAAGTGGCCTTCAATCGCTTTACCTACTTGAAATGCAGTTTTTACAATATCTTTATCAATGCGAAAGGGGTCTTTTACTAAAAAGTCACGATTAAGCCACCACATTACTTCGACACCTTGCTCTTGGCCATATTCCGATAGCTTTTGATACAAGGTTTCACCAACTCTAAAAGGCCTTGCTTCGCGGTTACCTCGCCAATTTTTACGTAGTGGGCGAGTGACTTTTTTTCGCGCTTCTAAGATCTCACTTAAGTTGCCTTTGGGATCCGGTAAATAAACAATGTTTTCACGAATACGTGGGCCTTTTTCATTAAAACTTGGGTTAATGCTAGCGTAAAAGCGTGATAAGCCTTCAGCTGCTGCGTTGCCTGAGTTTTTAACTATTTTTTTGGGAGCAGGTGTTGAAGCTAATCCTGTTACATCTTCAGAACTCGTACTTTCAGATACTACTATTGTTTCTGCAACTTCTTTTTCATCACTTTCAAATAGCTCAATGATATCAACCAGTAACTCTTGGTTGGCAAGTAGAATATATGCGGCAGCAGCTAAAATAACGCCAAAAATTAAATTGCGTATCCAAAAACCCATATTAAATAAATCCCTTGATAGTTCAGGTTAGTTATCGTTATTTAGCTAACCATACTTAATAATCTTTATTTATACAATGACGGATCGTTTTCATTTTCGCGAGTTTTAAAGCGTCGATGTACCCACATGTATTGCTCTGGCTTATAAGAAATCGCTTTTTCTAGTTCTTGGTTCACCCGTAGTAAATCTGCTGCGTCATCACCACTTGGAAAGTTTTGCCAAGGTTTGGAAAATGAAATGGTATAGCCGCTATCGTCATCATTTCGTGTTGGTGTCATCATTAACACTTGGCAGTTTTTTTGTTTGGCAAAAATTAAGGTGCCGGTTGTGGTTGCGGCATCAATCCCATAAAAAGGAATAAACAAACTTTTATTTCGACCATAATCTTGATCTGGTAAATAAATACAAGACTCACCGTCTTTTAAAGCTTTTATCAAACCCTTAACATCACGTTTGCCCAGCATATATTTATTGGCACGATTACGTCCTCTAAATTGAAAATACTCCATTAAGGCATTGTTGTTTGGTCGATAAAAAACCACCATAGGCTCTGCAGCACCAGCGCCTCGACAGTTCATTTCGGTACTAAGATAATGCATGGTTAAAATTAAAACCCCTTGGCCTTGAGCTTTAATTTTTTCAATGTTTTCTATGCCTTCAATGGTCACTTTTCCTTTAAAACGCCAATCTGGCCACCACCAGCCCATACCAGTTTCTAGCAAGGCAATACCTGTATTTTCGATATTTTTTTTCAATAAGGCGGTTCGTTCTGCTTCACTTTTTTCAGGGAAACATAATGCTAAGTTACGTTTAGCAACTTTGATTCGACTGTAGCCTAATTTATAGAGCAATCGGCCAATCATGCGGCCCAGCCATAATTGCCAGCGATAAGGTAACCAAGATATTGTGTATAGAGTGATAACCCCTAACCAGGTTAGCCAATACTTAGGTAAAAAATACGATAGTTTGAAGTTGGGCTGTAAAACTTTGTTGCTACTCACAATATATTCATCATAGTTACTCGCAAGCGCTACGCCTTGCGTTTGTTATGTTTGGCGTTAATTATATCGGGTAAAGGCCGAGGTATGAAAGCATAACCTGTTTCTTTTGGCAAAAAGTGTTGCGGTGGTTTTTTTTCGCGTAGAATATGCAAAATTAAAAGTCATCATACTTCTTGAGAATACTGAATGAGTCAGCAAATAGATAATACTCAAATTAAAGAAATAGAATTAATTATCGGTAATTCTAATTCGAACTTTTCTGGAGTCACTTCCACTATGTTACAGCTCCTTTCAGAGCAACAGAAACACATTAATTTACGGGTCATGGGGAAACACCATTTACCTGATAAATCGTTAAATATTAGTTTTTGGCAAGTGGTTAAATTGTGTTTTAAGCCGTTATCAGATGGCCGATTCAGAGTTTTTCATGCGCGCCGAGTTGATGAAATGATCCAAGCGTTAATTTTAAAACATATTTTTAGAGCTAAAATCAAAATTATTTTTAGTAGTGCTGCTCAGCGATATCGCAGTGGCTCTACGTTATGGATCACCAATAAAATGGATGCGGTTTTAGCCATGTGTAAAGCGTCGGCAAGTTATTTACATCGTCAACCGGATGCCATTATTTATCATGGTGTTAAAACCAATGAATATGTTCCTGCTCAAAATAAATCAGCAGCGTGGCAAGCGTTAAATTTATTACCGGAATCTGCGCAAAAAGGGAAACTGGGTATTGCAATTTTAGGACGAGTTAGAGCACAAAAAGGGGTGCATTTATTTGTTAAGGGCTGTATTGCTGTTTTGGATAAATATCCTGATTACACTGCCGTGGTAGTTGGCTCAATTAGCGCAAGCAACGAAAGCTTTGTTAAAGAACTACAGGCAGAAATTGAACAAGCTGGTTTAAGTGAACGCATTATTTTCGCAGGTGAGCAGGACTTTTCTGATATCCCTAAAATTTTTAGTGCTTTATCACTAGTGGTGGCGTTAAGTGATAATGAAGGTTTTGGTTTAACGGTTCTGGAAGCTATGAGTAGTGGCGCAGCTGTATTAGCAAGTGAAGCTGGTGCATGGCCTGAAGTCGTTCGTCAAGGAACAGACGGTTATGTGGTGCCGATTAATGATTTACCGGCCGTGGTGGAAAAAATGGATTTATTGTTAAGCGATCAAGAAGGCTTAACAACGATGGGAAAAAATGGCCGTGAACGTGTGCTTGAGCATTATTCGGTTGAGCGAGAAGCTAAGCAGTTGGTGGATTTCTACCGTAGTTTGATGTGATGACTTAAGAAAGTGTCTAAATCACGTTATTTTAGGTTAATCTGATAAAATCACGCTAAAAATAAAAAGCCTCTCTGGTTTAAACTAAAACGAGAGAGGCGACATAGGGAACACTATGTTGTTTTTTAAATAAGATTACTTAGCGATTTTTCTTCTATTTAAGCCAATGAAAATACACACTAGCGCAAATAATGCCATTGATGAAGGCTCAGGTACTTCGCTAGCGGTGAATTGGAAGTCAGAAATTTGAGCTCTTGCTGAACCTTCTGTTGAATCAACTGAAACCATTCTAAAACCAAAAATATCACCTTGTTCGACTGCGAATGCTGCACTGCCTTCTTGTCTACTCTCAGCGTTAGCATCTCGATCTGAAAGCAAACTAAAATCACCATTTAATAACCAGCCAAAATAATCGGAGAAAGGAAAATCGTCAGAGTTGTATAACCAATCAAATGAAACGATACCGTCTGCATGAGCACTGCCAAAAATTGCATCGGTAATTGCATTTTCTGTTTGGCCATCATTGCTACTAACTAAAGTTAATGCGGTTTTATCGTCAGAAAATTCAGCTGAACCATGATCTTGGGTAAGTTGCCAATTGCTCGCATCATATTCTGCGGTAAAGGCATTAATAACATCAGCGTTTGCTGTACTAACAAATAAAGCTAAAACTAAGATAAAAATATTTTTCATTATTATTTCCTTTATTACTACTTATCTATAAGGATATTCAATTAATACTTATAAAGCTATTACTGTGCCAACTTTTTAAAGTGTTGTTTTTAAATGTTTTAATTTTTTTTGTTAAGTTGGCTTTATTCGCATGTAAAGTATTTTGACAAAATAACCAAAAAATTAACTTTTTATTAACATTATCACTTTGTTTTGCTTACATAATTTTACTTCGCATGGTTTTTACTTGTGATCTTTGCTTCTTTTTATCCATGCGTTTTAATTGTGAACTTCGGCTGGGTTTTGTCGCTCGGCGTATTTTTTCTACTTTATTTACGCTTTGAATTAACAACATTAAGCGCTCGATAGCATCAGATTTATTTTTATCTTGGGTACGAAATTGTTGCGCTTTGATGATCACCACGCCATCTTTAGTGATGCGGCTATCTTTTAACATTAACATACGTTCTTTTAAAAATTCAGGTAAAGATGATTTATTAATATCAAAGCGTAAATGTATGGCGCTCGATACTTTATTAACGTTTTGTCCTCCAGCGCCTTGTGAACGGATGGCAGTGAGTTCATAGTCATCATCGGGAATAGTAATACTGTTACTGATCTGGAGCATTATAAGGTCTTTTTAATTGATTAAAGCTATTAATTCATGAATGGTTTTTACCGCGGTAATTTTCGCGCCAAGCCCTTCCATGGATTTATGGTAATTACGAAATGGAATGAATATTTCGGTAAAGCCATGTTGGGCGGCTTCTTTTACTCTCGGAACACCACTGTCGATAGGACGAACGTCACCATTTAAACTGAGTTCGCCCATAATGCAGGTAGTGCGTGGCACAATAAAATCATTAAGGCTACTTAATAAGGCCGTTACTAAGGCTAAATCAATACAGGTTTCAGACTCGTCAATTTTTAAGCCACCAACAATATTAAAAAAGGTATCGTGATAAATTTTCGTTTTAGTATGTTTACGCAAAATACCGGTTAACATTTTTATTCGGTTCATATTTAACCCAACACAAACACGCTGAGGAAATTCAGCTTCGGTTTCTGTTGTTAAACATTGAATTTCCAATAATAAATTGCGGTTACCTTTGCGAATACAAGTTATAGCTGAACCTGGGGAGTCAGTGGTCGAGCCAGATAAAAATATTTCGCTGGGGTTATCAACGCTAATCATGCCACGTTCGCTCATACGGAAAATACCAACAGTATCAATATCACCAAAGCGATTCTTATTTGCCCTTAAGGTACGAATTTGGCCGTCGTTGGTATCAATATGTAATAAAGCGTCAACAATATGCACTAAGGTTTGTGGACCTGCAATTTCATTGTTTTTATTGACATGCGCAATAATAAACATGGTTACGTCATGCTGTTTACAATATTGGGTAAGGGCTTGAGCCGCACTTTTTACTTGAGAAGGTGAGCCAGGGCTACCATTGGCATTGTCAGTAATAACGGCTTGAATAGAGTCAATAACGGCAAATTTAATTTTGTTGGCGTCTAACTCTTCAATAATCGCTTCAACACTCGTTTCCGACAGGAGGTATAATTCATTTTCGTTATATTCTAACCGTAAGCGATTTACTCGGTTTTTAAACTGCGACAGTGATTCTTCGGCTGTACAATAAAGTGATGCCATGCGCTGTGACATACGAGCAACTAAATCGGACAGCAGTGTTGTTTTACCTGCACCAGGGTCTCCCGAAATAATATTGACAGAGCCTGTAGTAACACCACCACATAACACACGGTCTAATTCTCCGATGCCAGTAAGTTGCTTTTCTGCTTCAATTGATTGAATATCATTGATTTTTTTTGAGCCGCCACCAATACCACCAGCATAGCCTGCAATGGCCGTACGAGATTTATTTGCTACTTTATTGGTATTACTTGAAATTTTCATTTCTGCCAAGGTATTCCATGCGCCACAGCGACATTGTCCTTGCCAGCGATTGTAATTCATTCCACAATCAGTACAGACAAATTCTATTTTTGACGTTTTTGCCATGTTGGCGATACCTACCTTATCAATAATTTTGCTATTATTTAAAATAATATAATTGTTACTTTTATGTTATTGATATTATATTGTTTCTAATGATAGTGTTTAATGAATACAATATTAAGCCTTGTTTTAGGGGATAATTATTGTCTTATTAAATAAATGAGTTAAACATTAAAAGGCATATTTATTGCTTTTGTTTATAAATGGATTTTCATTATATTATAAGTTAACTATTCTAATGATATAAGTTCACAACACTAATTAGTAAAATGAATTATTTACTGTTCAGCTAGATACCATTTAAACACAAAAACAATTGATAAACTAAGTGATAATTTTTCAAACTCATGATTAAAGATTTTTCAAAGTACGCTAAGATTATAAACAACTTCCGTGGTGAAGTGCTTTCTCATGGCTTTGATGCTAAATTTGCCGCCGCAACAAAACAATTGCCTAAATCAGAAAGTTTTTTATTAAAAATGGAACTGAAACGTTTGGCTCAACCTTGTACTCGCTTGATCGATTTGCGGGGGTTAGTTGATGGCGAATGCAAGACTTATGAACATAATGATCGTCCTCATTATTTGGATGATATAGCGATTAAAGTTTTTGAAGAAAATGTCGCTTATTACGGCGGTTATACTTTTGGTGTGTATGAAGCTGTTACTAACACGGAAAATAATTTTCGTGTTATCTATCAACGTGAAAAATCGAATACGGCAGCAATACAAAATGTTGATGCTAAGCAAATAGAAAAAACTCAATATCCCGCTAAGCTTTATAATTTTGGTCCATATTATAATCGCATCGAAGAGCGCATGAACTTTGCTATTCCTTTTGAAGTGACTATTGGTAAAGAGAAGACCGAGTGTGTTAGTTCAGATTTAAGTGTTAATGGTTGTAAATTTCGTTTAACAAAACCAATTAAATTAGCCATTGGCGATACTATCAATATTCGCTTTATTGGGCTTGAACAAGATTTTCAATTTGATGACGAAAAAGGCTATAGCTACGAAATAAAAAATATTCAACAAATTGAACGTTCGCAACTGATCGGTACTGAGCGTATTTATAGTGGCGATAAAAACAGGGATAGCTTTCGACGCTTTTTACTTGGTTTTATTCAAGGTAACAAACGCCGCTATAAAATTAATTTAGACAATACCATTAATGCCCTCCAATCAAGAACATTTGAACAATATTTATTACCTAAAATTAATGAGTTACCGGTATTCTTTACCAAAAATAAAGAGCAGCTTATTCCTCGTTATGCCTTAACCTGTCATGACAACCGAAGAACATTTGAGTATTGGTCAAATGAAAGTAAGCAATCAACCTTATATTGTTTATTTACCCCTGAACGTATTGAAAAGCTACTTAAAGCACAAAAGTTGGGTAAGCCGTTAATTGTTTATAGTTTTATTCATGAAAATAACGGGCAGAGTTATTTTTATACAGCCGATGACAAACAATTAGCGGAAGATCTTGTCTTTATGAAGCAATTTTTAGGCTTTGCTGCGGCCAAAAATAGTTTTGCTATTACGCAATTGTCTTTATTAGATGTTGAACAATCCTATGCTCATTCACCAATCACTTTGTCTGAAAGTTTAGAAAAAAAAGATGCTTATTTAAATGAGCCCTTTTCTAAAGATGTGTTAGAAATTATTGCTAACCTTGCTGCCATTGGGGTGGTTACTGATATTACAACCGATAGTTTGATTGAAGAGTACCGCCAGTTTAGTTTTGAAGGTATTCTTACTGACAAATTAAAGCGCTTTGGTCATAAACGTCAGCCACTTGAGCAACCGGTTGATGCGGTAGGCATTAATTATAGCAATCACCGCAATGAACCGCGCTTTTTCTACACCACACCAGTGGTTGTTGAGGCAGATAAGGTGACCTGGAAAGGCACTTCAAAAGATTTCTCAATTTCAGGGATGAAAGTTGAGCTAGAAAAGTCCGCAGTGTTAATGAAAGGTGATATTGTTTATTTAACCTTTCCTAATTTACAGAAAATCACCTCAAGTTTTGAATTAGCTAAATTACCTTATGAAGTGATGCGGATTAACAAAGCTAAAACCATCGTTAATTTGAGGGTTCATGTTAAGCAGCATCAGCATATCGGACGTTCGTTTTTTAAGCTGTTAATTGAAAAGAATAAAGATAAATTAACGGCAGATGAATATGTCATGATGACACCAGGTTTGGCAAAGTCATTACGTAATATCTACAGCCGAACCATGTTGTCATCAGCCGTTGTAATTCAAACAAGTGGTAGTCGTTATAAATTTGAAGCGCTAACCTCTAGTAAAGTAGATAGCCCATTTATTTCTGCCATGAATCAACTAAGTGATAAACGCGGTGCTTATAATTTATATCCACTACTAAAAAATCATATTATTGAAAATGTTATTAGCCAAAACTTAAAAAAACAGCAGGTTGGTGATGCACCGTTTACAGAAGTGCTTTACATCGCCATTGATTCTAGTCTTGAATCATTAGAAAAGGCGGTGATCACAAAAGTCAGCTCTGAGTTAGCTAGCGCCAAATTAAAGCAAATGTTTATCAGTAATGCCTTAAAAAAAGGGCTGTTTTTCTGTATTGAAATTAAGGTGTTTAGAGTAGATAAGCCGGATATTAAACACTTAAATCCAGAGCTCAGTTATGTCGGCTCTTATGCAATACATAGAGGTAAACAATTAGAGCAAGAAATTTATAGTGTTGCCGGTATGATGCAGTTTTATGATATTACTCAAGAAGCGATGTTAAAGCATAAGCTCCAATTGCAATAAATTCGTAAAGAAATGGGGAAAGTCTTGGGAAATTGATAAGCAAAAAAGAAAAGAGGCAACGATTAGTTACCTCTTGATTGCTCTTTGCTTAAGAGGGCTGATATTATTTTAACCAATGTAATAAACAATCTAAGCCTAAAATGTTGATGCCAACATCAGCTTTATCAACTACTAGCTGTTTTGCATGAAAAGCAACTCCTAATGCAGCGGCATCCATCATCACTAAATCATTAGCGCCATCGCCCATGGCTACCGTTTGTCTTTCATCAATCTCAAAGGTTTCAGCTAATGCTAATAAATTATCAGCTTTCGCTTTCGCATCAATAACATCACCTAAAACCTTACCGGTGAGTTTACCGTCAACAATTTCTAGGGTATTGGCAACGGCAGAGTCGAGATCTAATAATTCTTTTAAATGATCAGCAAAAAAGGTAAAACCACCGGAAGCGATAGCGACACGCCATTGATGTTTTTGTAGCTCGGCAACTAAGGTTTCTAATCCTTCCATTAAAGGTAATTGCTTTACTACTTTTTCTAATATTGAAACCGGTGAACCGGCTAATGTAGCAACACGCTGATGTAAGCTTTGGGCAAAGTCTAATTCACCTTGCATAGCAAGTTCCGTGACTTCAGCCACTTGTTCACCCACACCGGCTAGTTTTGCTAACTCGTCAATACACTCAATTTTTATGGTTGTTGAATCCATATCCATTAATAACACGCCAGGGCTAGCAAGTTTTGGCGCGTTTTCAATTAAGATCGATTCAATTTTATGGTCTAGGTTAAACTGTACTAACTGCTGACGAGCTAAGGCAAGATCTTGCACTTCGACATTAAAACGATAACTGGTTAATTGATTACGACAATTTATAGCATTTAAGCTGGTTAGCGTGAGTTGGCATTGCTTGGCTAAGCTTGAAAATTTATCTAAGGTTAAGTTTGAAAAAACCACTAGTTCAATACTGTCTTTTATCGGAGAAAGCGCTACCGAACTAGCAGTAAATTCAGCTGTTAAAGGAAACGTAGCTTGGATAAAAAGGTGATCTTGTTCAATAAATAGCGCGCAAGGTAAATTACCTGCTGCTTTTTCAATCGGGAGAAGTTGAGCTAAAGTTGTCGTTGTTAAATTGGCTATTGCCACTTTATTTACCGCAGTTGTCACGTTAAGTCCTTGCTGTAATTAAGCAATTATTGAAAAGAAAGGATATTATCTAAAGCGATTTTTTAGTTAATACGTTTCATTCATGATTAATTAGATTTATAGTTAACTATAGATTATTTGAGATCTTTAGTTTATGAAAAATTCTGAGTTGCCTTTATACCTTAAAATATCACCGATTTATAATAAAATTCTGCAATTAGCTATAGCTGTTATTTTTATTATCGTGTTATTGAATATGTTAATTCATAGTCAAAATCAACAACAGCAAGTAATAACAGAGCACTTTTCACAGCTAAGTAAAGCACAGTTGCAGCAAGCAGTGAGCGGTTTAAAGGTGCTTTTACCACAAAAAAATACACAGCTCATTAATGACTATGTTAATAGTTTAAGTGAGTCGGCTATTATTTATGATATTCATTATTATGATCAGACCGGTCTATTATTAGCGAGTTCGGCCAATGCTAAAAATATTAATTCGTTATATGGTATTGATGAATTAACCGAAGATGAAAGTGATACTTATGTAACCTTTGTTGAAGAAGTTAGAAATGATGAGCTACTTGGCTATTTACGTTTTACCGTTAATAAAAAAATGGTGTCAAAACCGCTATTAAATGCAAGCTTTGATGTCCATGAAGTGATGCGTTTGTTAGTACTTTTTGCTGTTGTTATTGGATTTTTATTAACTCGTAGTTTTAGTCGTTTTAGCCGTCAAGGTTTTAGGGTTGCCAAGTAAGCTTAATCGGCAAGAATGATTAAAAGCTAAAAGCTAAAAGCTAAAAGCTAAAAGCTAAAAGCTAAAAGCTAAAAGCAAGACACTATTCCTGTAAGTTTAGTATTTTTCCTCAAGCCTCAAGCTTTAAGCCTCAAGCTTTAAGCGTCTGCATCCAAAGCATCAGCTAAAGCGTTATAGGGAAAATACGGTTTTTACATTGAGCTCTAACTGCTCCGCAATCACTGCTGGTGATTCGCTTCTTAATTGGCAAAGGCGGTTAAATACATCAAGTAACCTTAACGGAGAATTTGCTTGTCCCTGATTACCATAAAGTGGCATAGCTGGCGCATCGGTTTCTAATACCATGGCATCTAATGGTAGTTTTTTTACTGTTTTAAGCGTTTTTTCAGCTCTTGGGTAAGTGATAGTGCCACCAATACCTAATTTATAACCGAGATCAAGGTAGTCTTTAGCTTGTTGATAGCTACCAGAAAATGCGTGGATAACGCCTGTTTTATCCACAGTTATCTTTTTTAATAATGGCACAATATGCTGATGTGATTTGCGATGATGGATAATGATTGGCTTGTTACTGCTTTTAGCTAGCTGTAAATGAAATTCAAAAAACGCTAGCTGCTTGGTTAAATTATTTTCTTGTTCTGCAATCTTGCCATCAATACCCGTTTCTCCAATCGCGATAATATCCTGTGGCTGGCTTTTTACTGCGATTTCAAGTTTATTAAGGTCTTTGCTGGTTAGCTTGTTTAAATACCAAGGGTGAATGCCTAAGCAGGCGAATAAGCGACAATTTTTATGGTGATGTTGTTTAGTTAAGTTTAATACTTGTTGCCAGTTATCAGGCGAGACACTAGGGATAATAATTTTATGAATATTGTCAGCGGCACATTGACTGATTACATCGGCCAAATTTTCCGACAGTTCAGGGAAATCTAAGTGGCAGTGGCTATCAGTAAATTTCATGCCAGTTCCTGTGTTTGAAGGCTATTTAATCCAAGCTTAGACTATTTAAAACGCGCGGCTTTTTTCTCTATCGCTGCGATATTATCAGTAAGCTTAAAATGTTCAACAAATGACTTATCAAGTTCGCTGTCAGTTAATAACCCATTGGCTAAATATAGCGCTTGCGCCACGCCAAAACTATCTGTTAATAATTTTTTAGGGTTATGGTGATGTAACACTGCTTCAATAATATGGTATGGAAAGCTCCATACATGCATTAAATAAGCACCAATTTGACAGTGATCGGTAGCAAATATTTTTTGCTCTAATAAAATATCATCGGCGGTTCTGGCACAATTATCAAAGTACTTTAAGGTTAAAGTGTTATCTATTTCAAATAATACTAATTTACCAATGTCATGTAATAAACCGGCAAGTAAGGCGTCATGCTTTAATGTTTCATCAACCAAGCTTGCGGTAAATCGAGCGGTAGCTAAACTATGCAGTTGCTCGTCTTGTAATGAAAAGTTGGGAATGTTGGGTTGATAGGAAAATAATTCCGCCGTCATCACAATGCAGCTTAAGGTTTCAACCCCCATTTTAGTAATCGCTTCGGTAATGTTAGTAAGCTTTTTACCGTTAGGCATAAACGAAGTGTTTGAAAACTGTAAAACTTTAGCAACAAGTGCAGGATCTTGGCTGATGATCTCGGCAATTTTTTCGGAGTCAGTTGTATTGTTTTTTAATATAGCATTGAGTTGTAAATAAACTTTTGGCGGGCTAGGTAATGTTTTAACGTTGGCAACGGCTTTAACAATTACCTCTTTGGTGATAATTTTTTTACTGTCTTCAAAAGCTTTAATCGTACTCAAAACGTGCGCCGCTGATGTATTTTGTTCAAAAACATAATGGCTAACATTATCAAGATCGTGTTCATTATCCGTGGTTAATAACACGATACGAACAACAGTTGGAAATTTAATTGCCAGTGCTTTAAATAAATTTAACGCACTGGTTTTATTGATATCTTGTGCGCAAATAAGAACATCAAAGTTATATTTTTTTAAGGCGTTAAGTGCTTTGATTGGATCATCTAAATAAGCGGTTTGATATTTTTGCTTAATTAACAGATCAGTTAATTTTACTAGCGATTGTTGTTTACCATCGAGTAATAAAATTTTCATTTACAACTTTCCGCCTTAATTTTAAGTTTTATCAGTAAGGTATTTAACCTGAGCTCAGGTTATTTAAACTACATACGTTCCATGACATCGATACCTAAAATATCTAAGCCTTGTTTTAAGGTATTACTGACTAATTTACATAATACTAAACGGGCGGTTTTTACCTCGTCGCTGATACCGTCTTTTAAGATTGGGCAAGCTTCGTAAAAGCTCATGTATAAACTTGCTAATTCGTATAAGTAATTACACAGTAGGTTAGGTGTACCTTCAGCAATAACGGCATCAAGCACTTCTTCTAATTGTAATAACTTCATTGCTAAGGCTTTTTCCTGTGGCTCAGCGATACTTGGCTCACTTGGTAAGTCAGCAGGGTTAATACCGGCTTTGGTAAAAATACTTTGAATACGCGAATAAGCATATTGTAAATAAGGAGCGGTTGCGCCCTCAAAACTTAGCATGGTTTTCCAGTTGAAAATGTAATCACTGGTACGGTTTTTAGATAAATCGGCAAACTTAACTGCGCCAATACCTACTTTTCGTGAAATCTCTGCTAATTGCGCTTCACTAATATCCGGATTTTTCTCTTTGATCAGCGTGGTTGCACGAGTGACAGCTTCTTCTAATAATTCGGCTAATTTTATCGTGCCACCGGTACGCGTTTTAAACGGCTTACCGTCGTCACCCATCATCATGCCAAACGGACAATGATCATAAGCGACATGCTCTGGTAAGAAGCCTGCTTTACGGGCAACTATTTCCACTTGTTTAAAATGAAGTGCTTGGCGGGCATCAGTAAAAATAATAATGCGATCAGCGTTTAATTCACCGGCACGGTAACGACAGGCGGATAAATCTGTGGTGGCATATAAATAACCACCACCTGATTTTTGCACGATAAACACCGAAGGATCACCGTCTTTATTTGCCATTTCTTCAATAAACACAACTTTTGCGCCTTGGTCTTCAACAGCAATGTTTTGTGACATTAACTCATCAATAACTTTTGGTAAATCTGGGTTGTAGGCACTTTCACCCATAATATCGCTACGTTTTAAAGTAACGTTAAGTTGTTCGTAAATTTCTTCACTGTGCTTAATTGAAATATCAATAAATTGTTGCCATAAGGTCGCGCATTCTTCGTCACCACCTTGCAGTTTTACTACATAATCACGTGCTCTATCGGCAAAACCTTCTTCATCGTCAAAACGGATTTTGGCTTCACGGTAAAAGTTTTCTAAGTCAGCTAGCGCCGTTTCAGCCACTTCATCTGAGGCGAGTTTGTCACTTAAATGGGCGAGAAGCATACCAAATTGTGTGCCCCAATCACCCATGTGATTTTGACGAATAACCTTATCACCACGGAATTCTAAAGCGCGAACGACAGCATCACCAATAATAGTGGAACGTAAATGACCAACATGCATTTCTTTGGCAAGGTTAGGCGCTGAATAATCAACCACGACGGTTTGTGGCTTTTCACCTGGAAGCGAGCCACGTTGGCTAACACCTAATTTTTCATCATTGGCGGTGTCACTTAAACGAGCACTTAACCATGATTTAGCTAAATGAATATTAATAAAACCTGGGCCTGCTAATTCAATTTTTTCAGCAATACCACTGGCAACTAGCGTAGGCTCTAATTGCTCAACAACTTTCGCCGCTAATTCTCGTGGATTAGTTTTTAACTTTTTCGCCGCACCCATTACGCCATTCGCTTGGTAATCACCAAAATTGGCTTTAGTTGATACGCTAACCGCTGGGTTTGTCCCCTCAGGTAAGCCCGCAGCTGTCATTGCTTCTGAAACGATGTTGGCAAGTAAGTTTTTAATATTCATTCGTTATCTCTTTCTCTGTGCTATTTCACTCAATAGTTGCATCCGTTGTGCTCACATACATGCGTATGCTTCGCGCATCTTCTTAACTCTTGAGCGAACCAGCTGTGAGAAAGAAGTAACTCACAGCTAGATAAGTTTTTTTAAGGAGCTGTTAAGCTCTACTCTAAATATTTTATGTTAAATTTCAAAGTAGATAGCTATTTAACAAAGCCGAAGTGATGTTTCTTGTGGGAGCATAGGGTTTCTATGTGACTACAAAAAACAACGATAGCAAAGCCGTTAAATACCTATCTAAGCAGAAAATTTAGTGTTCACGAGTTTTATGGAACTCAATATCCGGGTGGCGTTCCTGCGCCAAACTCAAATTGACCATGGTAGGTGCAATATAAGTTAAGTTATCACCGCCATCTAATGCCAAGTTGTCATAAGCTTTTTTCTGAAACTGCTCTAATGTGCGTTCATTATCACAAGTACACCAACGAGCTGTCGCAACACTTATTGCTTCGTAAATAGCGTCAACGTTATATTCGGTTTTTAAGCGTTGAACTACCACTTCAAACTGGAGCACACCCACCGCACCAACAATCATTTCGTTAGAGTTAAACGGGCGAAATACTTGAACGGCACCTTCTTCAGAAAGTTGAATTAAGCCTTTTTGTAATTGCTTGGCTTTTAATGGATCACGTAAGCGAATACGGCGGAACATTTCAGGGGCAAAGTTTGGAATACCGCTAAACTTCATGTCTTCACCAGCGGTAAAGGTGTCACCAATTTGAATGCTACCATGGTTATGTAAACCAATAATATCACCGGCAAAAGCTTGTTCAACGTTAGAACGATCTCCTGCCATAAAGGTTACGGCATCAGCAATTTTTACATCTTTACCAATACGCACTTGTTTCATTTTCATGCCTTTTTCATATTTACCTGAGCAAATACGCATAAAAGCGATACGGTCACGATGTTTAGGGTCCATGTTTGCTTGAATTTTAAAAACAAAACCTGAGAACTTTTCTTCTTCCGCATTCACTACGCGAGTAGAGGTTTCTCTAGGTAATGGCTTCGGAGCCCATTCGGTTAAACCATCTAGCATATGATCTACACCAAAGTTACCTAAGGCAGTACCAAAATAGACGGGTGTTAACTCACCTTTTAAAAACTCGTCTAAATCAAACTCGTGTGAGGCACCTTGTACTAATTCTAATTCTTCACGTAATTCATCGGCATAAACACCAATAGCAGCATCTAATTCAGGATTATCTAACCCTTTAATCACACGCTTTTCTTGTATTGTATGGCCTTGGCCTGAAGCGTATAAAATAGTTTCATTGGTCATTAAGTTGTACACCCCTTTAAATTCTTTACCCATGCCAATTGGCCAAGTAATAGGGGCACACTTTATTTTTAAGACATCTTCAACTTCGTCCATCACTTCCATAGGATCACGAACATCACGATCCATTTTGTTCATAAAGGTAATGATAGGCGTATCACGTAAGCGAGTAACTTCCATTAATTTAATGGTTCTGTCTTCCACACCTTTAGCAACATCAATAACCATCAAGCAAGAGTCAACCGCAGTTAAGGTACGATAAGTATCTTCCGAGAAGTCTTCATGACCTGGGGTATCGAGCAAGTTGACTAAACATTTGTTATAAGGAAATTGCATTACCGAGGTAGTAATTGAAATACCACGATCTTTTTCCATTTCCATCCAGTCAGATTTGGCATGTTGTCCCGATTTTTTCCCTTTTACAGTACCGGCTTTTTGTAAAGCTTGACCAAATAAAAGAACTTTTTCGGTGATGGTGGTTTTACCCGCATCCGGGTGAGAGATTATCGCAAACGTACGGCGTTTATCGACTTCCTGCTGTTGAACAGACATGCTAGTTACCTGTGATAATGAGTATAAAATAGGACAGAATTTAAAGCGCGCTATTATAGCTGAAACTTTATCACAAGACAGTAATTAATAAGGATTAGTCAATTTTACCTTTGATAAACTTAGTGTCATGCGCTGTTTGACAGCGTAATGTTATAAAATATTTTATTGCGCCTGTCATAGTAAAGTTGGGGGATAGTTCGGCTTATAGCTATAAATTTATTTAATATCAGATGATTATAGAGAGGTGGTTGATAAAAATAGCGACAATTAATGTTTAAATTATCGCTATCATGCATTTTTAATCACACTAAATTATTTTTTCTTACTGGCAACGTAAGCTTTTATCTCAGCGTTAGTAACTTTGCCGTTATTATCTGCATCCATTTTTGCAAATAATTTGGTTTTATTTTTGTTCATTTGTTCGGTGTATTCAACCCCTTTTTCAGCCGCCTTTTTCTGTTGCAGCTGTAAAAACTCTTCTAGCGTTTTTCCGTTTTTAGCGGCGTAAACTTGAGTACAAGATAGCGCTAAAACAATGCTTGTGATAGTAACGATTTTTTCATTTTAACCCTTATTTTTGTTGTTGATGCTATTGTTAAAAACGCTTGATATTAGCATGAAAGTTACAAATAGCTATATTTATTTTTCATTAATAAAAACAGCGGCTTGGCTTGTTTTTGTTATGAGGTTTTCAGCTGCAATTGAAATTGTTTTAAAGCCATAATTAAACGGTTAATACACGCAGCTTGGTAACATTTTGATTAGGGTCTGTTGATCAGTGTTTATATTAGCTGGTAAACAGATTGTTCGGCTTTGTCATTGAATTGTTTTATCACGTCGATACATAAAAATCTAAATAAGAATCACTCTTATTTGTGTTGCGTATGTTATTTTTAACTGTATAATGCCCACAATTAAAATTTTCAAACACTTATCTAATAAAAAATTAAAGGTATCTCATGAAGGGCATGAAGAATATATTTCAATACACGGCAATTGCCGTAGCGCTGCAAACGGCTGTTACCGGTACTGCACAAGCTGATACAGGATCAGCTAAAGAAGAAAGCGCGATGGAAACCATTGTTGTTACCGCGACAGGCTTTGAACAAAAATTAACGCAAGCACCAGCAAGTATTTCAATTATCACATCAGAAACGATTAAATTACGTTCATTTACATCATTGTTAGATGTTGTAAAGTTTCAAGAAGGGATTGATATAGGCACAACCCGTGATAAAACAGGGCAAGGCAGTGTCAGTATGCGTGGCCTAACTGGTGAATACACTTTGTTACTTATCAATGGTAAACGTCAAAATAACCATGGTGATATTTATCCGAATAATTTTGGCGGTAATGCTTTTAATCATTTACCTCCACTTGAAACGATTGATCGTGTAGAAATTATTCGTGGACCAGCGTCAACCTTATATGGTGCTGATGCCTTAGGTGGCGTGATAAACGTTATCACTAAAAAACACACCGAAAATTGGAATGGCGCGATTACCTTCGGACGCAGTTTCCAAACCAATGATGACTTTGGTGATGATATTACAACGGATATATCTGTTGCAGGACCAATTATTAAAAACGTATTAAGTTTAGGTTTACGAGCCAGCGCTTATGATCAACACGCCTCATCGCCACAATTTTCGCCAGCAGTTGACCCAAATGGTGATGTTCATGTTAGATCACTAGGATTTGGTAGTGGTGGTCGCACGGTAGACAACAACAGTGAACATTTTGGTTTTAGTGTTAATTACACGCCTGTAAAAGGGCATGAATTAATGTTTGATTATGATAACTCTCATCAAGAATATGATAATACACCAGAATATAATATTGACACTGATACCATTATTTATCCGTTAGGTACTAAAGATAGTATTGAAAGTCTGTGGCAGGATAGTAGAGGCCAAGTCAACCCACGTGCAGGCTATGCGGCAGAACAAGAGTTTGATCGCCAATGGTGGTCTTTAGCCTATACCGGTGAATTTGAATTTGGTGGTGTTTCTGCAGCTATATCTTATGTTGATACACAAAATAACGGCCGTACTTTACCGTTAAGTGTTGCTGAGCGTAAGTTATTACAAGCTATGTATGACGGTACAGGTGATTATCAAGGGATGACGGAAGAACAGCGTCGTGCCCTTGCCGAAGAAACCTTTTTACCTCGTCCAGAGCGTCCGTTAGACAGTAGCCAATTTACTTATGATCTACGTTTTGATATCCCAGTAGCTAATTTAGCCGGTGATCATAACTTTGTTGTTGGCTTACAAGTTATTGATGGTGAATTACAAGATGGTGTTTTTGGACTTGAATCTGGTAAAGCTGGCGCAATTCAAGAACAAAAAATGTATTCAGTTTTTGCGGAAGATAACTGGATGATCACGCCTGATTTTACCTTAACTGCCGGTGTGCGTATTGATAATCATGACGTTTTTGGTGAGCAATCATCACCACGTATATATGCGGTTTATAACTTATCTGATGAATGGACTGTAAAAGGTGGTGTCAGCACAGGTTATAAAACACCAAAAACAACCGATTTATACGACGGTATTACGGGGTTTGGTGGTCAAGGTACTAGCCCATTCGCAGGTAACCCTGAATTACAACCTGAAACCAGTGTTAATAGTGAAATTGCACTTTATTGGAATCAAGGCGGCCATAACTTTAACATCACGTATTTTGACACTGATTTTGAAGATAAAATTGCCAGTGGTGACACTATTCAAAGTTGTACCACAACCGGCAATGTTCGCCCTTGTGTCAACCTTGGTGAATACGATGAGCTTGGTTACACCACTTACAGTCAAAAAATTAACATTGATGAGGTCTCATTAAAAGGGATTGAAATGGCAGGCCGTTATCAATTCAATGAAGCATGGTCAACTTATGTTAACTACACATGGACAGATAGTGAGCAAAAAAGTGGTTCAGAAAAAGGTTTACCATTAACCAATACTGCAGAGCATATGGCTAATGTTAATGTTAGCTGGTCTGCGACTGATGCCATTGAAGTGTACCTACAAGGTGAATTCCGTTCAGATCGTTACCGTGGTTATGATTCAATTCATGAACGTGAGCTTTATTATAAAAACTATTCATTATTAAATTTAGGCGCTCGTTGGACACTAAATGATAATGTGATGGTAAATTTACGTGTTAATAATTTACTTGATAGAGACTTTACTTCTTATTCAACAAGTTATGACGATTTAAATAACGATGGTACTTATGAATACCTAACAGGACGTGGTGTTATCAGTGAAGTTGTGTTTGAAGATGATTACAACGTGAAAGACAAAGCCAGAAACTTCTGGGCGAGTGTTTCAGTTAGTTTTTAATGATAACTTGCGGCATAGACAATATGCCGCAAGCTCATGAGGAGTAGTAATGCGGTTGGGATTGGGATCTGTAAGACAGTGGCACTGGATAAGTTCAGCAGGCTGTTTGGTTTGTATGCTGTTATTCGCTATTACAGGTATTACGCTTAATCACGCTACAGATATTAAAGTAACGCCTGAAGTGACGTCACTCGAAACAAGCTTACCCCAAAGTATACTTGTTGATTTAAAAACAATTGCGCAACAAGAAGTTACTGAAGCTGAATTACCTGCTTCTCTTACCTTTTGGTTGCAGCAAACACACTCAATATCAGTGTCAAAACATGCGGTTGCGCAATGGTCAGAAGATGAGCTGTATGTTGTTCAAGCCGGGCCAGGTTTTGATACTTGGTTTGCTGTTGATTTTATTAGTAACGAGCTCAGTTATGAAAATACCGATAGAGGTGTCATAGCCTACCTTAATGATCTTCATAAGGGGCGAGATACGGGTGTAGTTTGGGGCTGGTTTCTTGATGTCTTTTCTGTGGCATGTATTGTTTTTTGTTTAACGGGATTACTTTTACTTTATCGCCAAACCAATCATCGTTGGATGACTTGGCCGGTAACCATTTTAGGTGCCATTATCCCAGCAATTATTTTACTGGTATTTGTGCACTAACATTTTAATGTTTAAGGAGATATAAGGTGCGTAAAATTTTCAATGCACTGTTTACCGTTGTTATTTTAACATCGGCGTTTATTAGCAATGCGCAAGCAAAATTGCAATTAGAGGTAAATATTCCTCGGTTACAAGTAGCGGAATACCATAAACCTTATGTTGCTATTTGGATCGAAGATCAACAACGCAAAGCAACACAAGTTGCTGTTTGGTATGACTTTGAAATGAAAAACCAAAAAGGTGAAGAATGGTTAGCCGATCTTCGTCAATGGTGGCGTCGAGATGGTAGAAAATTATCTTTACCTATTGATGGTGTAACAGGTGCAACTAAAGGTCCTGGGGCACACTTAATTAGTGTTGATTTAGAGGCACTATTGAAAGCACAAAAACCTGGTAAGTATAAAATAAGAGTGGAAGCCGCAAGAGAAGTTGGCGGTAGAGAACTTATCGAACTACCTATTACTTTACCTTTAAATGCCGCTACTTTACCGTTAACTGCAACCGGTAAGCGTGAGTTAGGAAAAATTCAATTAACAGCAATAAAATAAGCCGTGTAGGAGAACACCTTATGTTATCTAATAAGTTCATTAAATTAGCGGTTGCTACGCTAACCGTTTTATCAGTATCAGCTAGCGTTCAGGCACATCGTGTTTGGATTAAGCCGAATAAAACCGTATTGTCGGGTGAGACTAGCTATGTCACGTTTGATGCTGCTGTTTCTAATACCATCTTTGTGGCGGATCATGCCGCCTATCGAGCAAATGGTGTTATCGCGACTGGGCCAGAAGGTGATTCAGTTGAATTAGAAAATATGTCATTAGGTAAGTACCGTTCTACCTTTGATGTGAAATTAACAAAAAGTGGTACCTACCGTATTGGTGCAGCTTCTGCCGGAATTCGTGCTGCTTGGCGTGATGAAGAGGGCAATCGCAAAAGATGGCCAGCTAGAGGTAAAAGTGCAGAAGACCAAAGTTTTGAAACTGCAGTACCTAAAAATGCAAAAGATCTTGAAGTAAGTTATAGCTCACGTCGTGTTGAAACCTTTGTAACATTAGGTGAGCTAAGTTCACAAACGTTAAAACCAAGCAATAAAGGTTTAGAGCTAGTTCCTTTAACTCATCCGAATGATTTATTTGCAACGGAAACGGCTAACTTTAAATTTTTAATTGATGGTGAACCAGCAAAAGATGTTGAAATAGAAGTTGTACGTGGCGGTATGCGTTATAGAAATGATTCTGAAACGATAACATTAAAAACGAATGCCAAAGGCGAATTTAATGTGACATGGCCAGAAGCCGGTATGTACTTTTTAGAAGCGTCGTATAAAGATGATAAAGCACAATTGCCTGCAACTACCCGTCAAGGTGCTTATGCAGCTACGTTAGAAGTGTTGCCACTGTAACTAATGAGTGAAACATTTCGTCTTATTATCTCATTGGCACTAGGATTATCTTGGTGCCTTTGGGTGTTTATACTTTGGTGGCGTAAACGCCCTAATGTTGCTATTAAAAATGGTCAGCCAGTTATTGTTTATGCGAGCCAAACTGGGCAAGCACGAGCAGCTGCGCAATCACAATTAGCGATATTAGCAGATGCAATCTTATTACCATTAAACCGATTAACACCACAACATTTTGTCGCGGCATCAGAATTACATTTTTATGTCAGTACGTATGGCGATGGTGAAGCGCCTGATAATGGTCGTGGTTTTATTAAAACACTCAATAAAATTAATAACGACACACTTAAAGCGGTAAAGTTTTCGGTTACTGCCTTTGGTGATAGTCGTTATCCTGCGTTTTGTGCTTTTGGTAAAAAAGTTTATCATCAACTAACTCAGTTTGGTGCCCAGCCACTTGCGCCCATGCAATGTATTGATGACAATGATCCCACTCGTAGCCGAGATGAAATTGAGACCTTCAGTACCGCAACATTACAGGAATGTCTGCATTTAAACCCTAATAGTAATAGCCCAGGTTTATATCAATTAAGCCTAAAAGTTGCTTCTTTGGCATGGCAACCAGGTGATTTATTAGAAGTTGTTGTTCCTGAGCTGCAAGGGTATTGTGTACCTCGCAGTTACTCCATCGCAAGTGCCGCAAGTGATAAACTTGGGACAAATGTCATTAAGTTATTAGTTCGTTTGCATATTAAACCTGATGGCCAACAAGGCTTAGTTTCTGGTTATTTAACTCAGCAATGCCGAATAGGAACCGAAATTAAAGTTAAAGTTCGAGCCAATCCTGCTTGTCAGTTGCGATCAGAATCTACACCATTGATATTAATTGGAGCTGGTAGCGGCTTAGCAGGGTTACTTGGTCATATTGAACAACGAGCTTTGGTAGCGGATGCTGGTCCGGTTTGGCTAGTTTATGGCGAAAGAGAGCCAACTCAGGATCAACACCTTGCAAGCGAGTTATCCTCGTGGCAACAGCAAAATGTATTAACACGTATTGATCGTACCTATTCTCGTCAACAGCAAGAAGCGCGTTATGTGCAAGAGGTGTTATTAGCTCAAGCCCAGCTAGTTAAGCAATTTATTGCTGAGCAAGGTGATATCTATGTTTGTGGTAGTTTAGCAGGCATGGGGAAAGCGGTGCATCAAGCGCTAATTGAGATACTAGGTGAAGATGAACTAGATGAGCTTGCTATTGCTGGTAGATATCATCGTGACCTGTATTAGGACGAGTGAACCTTGGTATTATTGTTAAGGTCATCGCCCATAATTGCTAAATAGGTTAAAGGCTTTTTCTCATGACGATAGCGTCTTCATAACCAAAGCCTTTTGCGCTTGGGTAATAGCCTACCCGTCGGTCAATTTCGGAAAAACCTTGATTAATATACAGCATTTGCGCGCTAATATTACTAGCGCGTAGTTCTAAAAAGGCGGTTTCTGCGCCTTTGTTTTTTGCTTGGCTTAAAAATCGCTTTAGCAGTTCTTTACCATAACCATTACCTTGCTCAATCGGGCTAACACAAATATTCATTAACGTGGCTTCTCCAGCAACATATTGTGCGACGTAGAACCCTAGTATTTTTTCGTTTAAAGTGGCGTATTCGGCAAAATAATGACCATCAAGACAACTGGCAAATAACTTTTCACTCCATGGGTGAGAATGGCAAGCATTTTCTATCGCCATAACATTTGTTACATCTTGTTGGGTAAGAGGGTGATATAAAAGGGTCATAAGTTGTCTTTAGATTGCGGCTGTTTGAGAAATTTAGTTAGTTGAAAAACGTTGTAATTGTTGCCAAAGTTGTTTTTTTAATGACACTGATTGGGCAATGCTGGTGACGTCCGGTGTGATCAACTGATGATTAGCATAACTAACTGAATCTTGCACCGAGAAACACCAGTCAAAAAAATCGAATTGTATGCGGTTGTCGCTGACTTTAAATTCACCTTCGCTTAATTGAAAGTAAGCTAAAACATCTTGAAATAGCTGGCTGTTTTTTAAGGTCACTAAATCAATAGCTAAGTGGCTACTTTGTGCAAGTTTTGTTGCTTTTGTTTCACTTTGGCTAGTTTTTTGTTGCCAAAGACTAATGCCCATTTCATTAAGGTAATTAAATTGTTTAGCGGTTAAGGCCATAGGATTAGTGTCATCAAAAAAGTAAAACTTAAAAAAGCAAAGCATAAAGCTTAGTTAACTGACTAACAAGAGATTACGAAAATTATTAACTTATGGGGAGTCAGAAAAAATTTAAATGTGTTTGAAATAGAATTGTTAAAAACAAACTTGAGATAAAATGGATATCAGATAAGAAAGAGAATGGCAGGGGTGGAGAGATTCGAACTCCCAACCGTCGGTTTTGGAGACCGCTGTTCTACCAATTGGAACTACACCCCTGCAATGGACGAGCATTATACCCAAGGATTAGTAAAGGTAAAGCGGAAAATTCACTGCTTTTGTTCGTTCGCTCATTTATTATCCGTTTTGCTTTTTTATCAGACGACAGATTCGTGGATAAAGTCGGCAATTTACTTGCTATTCAGGCCTCTGAACATTAGACTAGCGCACGATTTTTCGGTGTATTTTAAATGCCGATTTTAACGTTTTATTTAGTTTTACTTTTTGTTGAAAATTTTATGCGTGTTGCCGATTTTTCTTTTGATTTACCTGAACATTTAATCGCTCGTTATCCAAAAGCGGATCGAAGTGCTAGCCGTTTGATGACCCTTGATGGTAATAGTGGCGTTATTGAGCATCAGCACTTTGTTGATGTAATTGATAAGTTAAATGCAGGTGATTTATTAATTTTTAATAATACCCGCGTTATTCCTGCACGTATGTTTGGCAAAAAAGCCTCTGGCGGCAAGCTTGAAGTGTTAGTTGAACGGATGTTAGATGAACATCGTGTTTTAGCACATATTCGTTGCAGTAAATCGCCTAAACCTGGCGCTGAAATTATTTTAGAAGACTCTGTCACCGTCACTATGGTTGCACGTCATGGTGCGTTATTTGAGCTTAAATTTCCCGACAATGAAAAAGTTCTCGATATTCTAGAGCGTATTGGCCATATGCCATTACCCCCTTACATTGATCGTCCAGATGAAGAGTCTGACAAAGAGCGTTATCAAACTGTCTACAATGAAAAACCTGGTGCGGTTGCCGCTCCTACAGCCGGTTTACATTTTGACGATGCGTTATTAGCTAAAATTAAAGCTAAAGGCATTGAACTGGCTTTTATCACCTTGCATGTTGGTGCGGGTACTTTCCAGCCGGTAAAAGTGGAAGAAATTGCTGATCATGTGATGCACGCTGAATATGTTGAAGTACCTGAAAGTGTAGTAAAACAAATTCAACAAACGAAACAAGCTGGCGGTAAAGTAGTCGCGGTTGGTACAACGTCAGTGCGTTCTATTGAAAGTGCAGCCAAAGCAGCACGAGCAAATAATCAAATAGAAAATGGTATTGCTATGGCTGAATTTTATGGTGATACCGATATTTTTATTACGCCAGGTTATCAATTTGAAATTATTGATGCTTTGATCACTAACTTTCATTTGTCAGAGTCAACATTATTAATGTTGGTGAGTGCTTTTTCAGGTTATGAGCATATTATGGCAGCGTATAAAGCGGCAGTTGAACAAGAATATCGCTTTTTTTCTTATGGCGATGCCATGTATTTAACAAAAAGTAATTAAGCAAGCGCACATAAATTAACTAAACAAGTATAATGTCGTACTTGTTTTTATTGCTATCAGCCTGTTTCGCTGATGGGCAGAGGAAACCCAAATGACAAGCAAAACTGCAAGCAGCATTGCAAAAAATAAAATGACTTATCAGTTAATCAATAAAGACGGCAAAGCACGTCGTGGTCGATTAACGTTTGATCGTGGTACGGTTGAAACCCCTGCTTTTATGCCTGTTGGCACCTACGGTACGGTAAAAGGCATGAAAACCGAAGAGATCAAAGATCTTGGGGCTGAAATTATCTTAGGTAATACTTTTCATTTAATGTTACGCCCAGGTACAGATATTGTGCAACAGCATGGCGGTTTACATGAATTTATTAATTGGGATAAGCCTATTCTTACCGACTCAGGTGGTTTCCAAGTATTTAGTTTAGGCGCAATGCGAAAAATTACCGAAGAAGGGGTGAAGTTTAGCTCACCGGTAAACGGTGAAAAAATCATGTTAACACCAGAGCGTTCAATGGAAGTACAGCGTGAACTTGGCTCTGATGTGGTGATGATCTTTGATGAATGTACCCCGTACCCTGCGACACACCAAGAAGCTAAGTCATCAATGGAATTATCATTACGTTGGGCTCAGCGCAGTAAAGAGGCGCATGGCGATAATCCATCTGCCTTATTTGGTATTGTGCAAGGTGGCATGTATGAAGACCTACGTGAAGTATCGATTAATGGTTTAAAAGCGATTGAATTTGACGGTTATGCCATTGGTGGTTTATCCGTTGGTGAGCCGAAAGAAGATATGGTGCGAATTTTAGATCACACTGCTCCCTTGATCCCTGAAGATAAGCCCCGATATCTAATGGGAGTTGGCAAACCAGAAGACTTAGTTGAAGGTGTGCGCCGTGGTATTGATATGTTTGATTGTGTCATGCCAACCCGTAATGCCCGTAATGGTCACTTATTTGTCACCACTGGAGTGGTAAAAATTCGTAACGCAAAAAATAAAACCGATACCGGCCCATTAGATGCGGAATGTGATTGTTACACTTGTAAAAATTATTCACGTGCTTATTTACATCATTTAGATAAATGCCGTGAAATTTTAGGTTCGCAGTTAAATACCTTACATAATTTACACTTTTATCAAAAAGTGATGAAAGGTTTACGTGACGCCATTGAACAAGGTAAATTAGACGACTTTGTGGCAGAATTTTATGCCTTACGAGGCTTACCTGTACCGCCTTTAGCGGCAGGTAGTGAGCAAGTTTAAATAACCTGAGCACAGGTTAAATAGCATTAGCTGAACAATTTTTTTAGTTTTAATTATAAGTAGAAGAGGAATTTATGAGTTTATTTATTAGTCAAGCACACGCAGCCGCAGCGCCAGCACAACAAGGTGGCGGTGCTAGCATGTTAATTATGTTAGCGGTTTTTGGTTTAGTGTTTTATTTTATGATCTATCGCCCACAAGCTAAACGAGTGAAAGAGCATAAAGGCTTAATGGCTCAGTTATCAAAAGGTGACGAGGTGTTAACACAAGGCGGTTTAGTGGGTAAAATTACTAAAGTGTCTGAAGAAAAAGACTTTTTAGTTGTTAGCATTGCTGAAGGTACGGAAGTAACAGTACAAAAATCAGCTGTTTCAGCCGTATTACCAAAAGGTACAATGAAGTCGCTATAAGTTTTTTTGATGGTAGCGATTAACCTTTCTGACAAACTGCATGGTTAACTTAATTATTTTTTATGATTAGGTTTTATCCTGCAGTTTATTCGTCTTAGTCGTTCGCTTATTCGTCAAATTAATTCATCAGGTGTTTTATCGTTATCTATGCTTTTGTCAGCATACAAAGAAGAAAATAGTGTTTTAGGCGGATAACTTGCTGCTTTAAACCTCAATAGAAATAGGATGATATTGTGTTAAATAAATATCCATTATGGAAAACATTGATGGTGCTATTTATAGTTGCCATTGGTGCTTTATACGCCTTACCTAATAAGTATGGTGAAGATCCAGCGGTACAAATTTCTGGTTTACGTGGTGTTGAAGTAAGTGCCCAAACGCTAGATTCTGTAAAATCAGTATTAGATGAAAAAAACATCAGCTATTTAAGTATGGCGCTAGATGAAGGGCAAGTGCTTATTCGTTTTTCTGATACCGACCAACAATTAAAAGCACGTGACTTAATTGACGAAAGTATTGGTGACGGTTATTCAGTTGCTATTAATCTAACGCCTGCAACACCTGATTGGTTAGCAAGTATTGGTGGTTCACCAATGAAGTTAGGTTTAGATTTAAGTGGTGGTGTTAGCTTCTTAATGGAAGTCAACATGTCGGAAGCGATTGCAAAAGCTGAAAAAAGTTTAATCGACGATTTTCGTGCCAACCTACGCAGTGAAAAAATTCGCTATCGAACAGTAAAAAAATCATCTGATGACGGTATTGATATTGTTTTTCGTAATGTCGAAGACTTAGCGGCCGCTGAAAGCTTTTTATCAGATCAAAACCGTGATTTATTGTTCACCGAAAACGAAGAAAAATTAACCCTTAATGCAAAAATGACCGAGCAAAAATTAAAAGAAACTCGTGAATACGCATTACAGCAAAATATTACCATTATTCGAAATCGTGTTAATGAAATTGGTGTTGCTGAGCCATTAGTTCAACGTCAAGGTCAAAAACATATTGTCATTGAGTTACCAGGTATTCAAGACACATCAAAAGCGAAAGAAATTTTAAACGCTACCGCTACTATTGAATTTAGAATGGTTGACCAAGACGGCGATTTATCAAGTGCATTAAATGGCCGCGTACCAGCAAGTTCTCAATTATTATATGAGCGTGATGGTCGCCCATCGTTAATTAAAAAGCGTGTTATGTTAACGGGTGATCATATTGTTGATGCGGGTTCAAGTTTTGACGAAAATGGTCGCTCACAAGTGAATATTTCACTTGATTCTGCCGGTGGTACTAAATTTTCAAACGCCACTAAAAGCAACATTGGTAAGCCAATGGCCTCAGTATTTATTGAATATAAACCAACCAATAAAAAAGATGCTAACGGTAATACCATTTTTGAAAAGCATGAAGAAATTATTTCTATTGCCACTATTCAAGCACGTTTAGGTAAAGAGTTTAGAATTACCGGTTCTGATTCTCCGGCTGAAGCGCATAACTTAGCTTTATTACTAAGAGCAGGTGCTTTAGTGGCGCCAATTCAAATTGTTGAAGAACGTGCCGTTGGTCCATCATTAGGTAAAGAAAACGTAGAGTTAGGCTTTCAAGCTATCTTAATGGGCTTTGGTTTAGTGTTTATGTTTATGCTGATTTATTACCGTGCCTTTGGCTTAGTGGCTAACATGGCATTATTATCTAACTTAGTATTAATTGTTGGCGTTATGTCGTTAATTCCTGGAGCTACCTTAACCTTACCGGGTATGGCAGGTATAGTTTTAACGGTAGGTATGGCTGTTGATGCCAACGTACTTATTTTTGAGCGTATTCGTGAAGAGTTACGTGAAAAAGGTAAGTCGGTACAACAAGCGATTCACCAAGGTTACGACTCAGCCTTTTCAACCATTTTAGATGCCAACATTACCACGTTAATTGCCGCGCTTATTTTGTTTGCGGTGGGTACAGGCCCGATCAAAGGTTTTGCGGTAACCCTATCTATTGGTATTTTAACATCAATGTTTACCTCAATTGTTGGTACACGCGCCATTGTTAACGCAGTTTGGGGTGGAAGACGCCTTGAAAAGCTTCCAATTTAATTAAGAGTGACTTAAACAATGCAAATTTTAAATTTAACTAAAACAGTCGCTTTCATGAAATATCGCAAATTTGCGATGGTGTTAAGCGCAGTATTAATGATCGCGTCAATAGCGTCATTAGCGGTCAATAAATTAAACTTCGGTTTAGATTTTACCGGTGGTACTTTATTAGAAGTTGGCTTTGAACAAGCCGCTGATCTTACTCAAATTCGCCAAGTATTAGACGAAAATACCTTTGATGATGCCGTTGTACAGTTATACGGTAGTTCGCGTGATGTGGTTATTCGTTTAGCAACTCGTGAAGACATTAAAGCAGAAATGTTAGGTAACCAAGTGCTTGATGTACTTCAAAAAGGTACTGGCCAAAATATTGAAATGCGCCGCATTGAGTTTGTTGGTGCAAGTGTTGGTGATGAACTTGCTGAGCAAGGTGGTTTGGCGATGTTAACTGCACTTATTTGTATTTTAGTGTATGTAGCTTTTCGTTTTGAATACCGCTTTGCCTTAGGCTCGGTATTTGCACTTTTTCATGATGTTTTATTAACCTTAGGTTTATTCTCATTTTTAGGCTTAGAGTTTGATTTAACCGTACTTGCCGCCATTCTTGCGGTAATTGGTTATTCACTTAACGATACTATTGTGGTCTCGGATCGTATTCGTGAAAACTTCCGTAAAATACGTGATGGTGAGCCAGAAGATATTATTGATGAATCATTAACACAAACTTTTAGCCGAACCATTATTACCTCAATTACTACCTTGTTAGTACTTGCTGCCTTATTCTTCCAAGGTGGTGCGTTAATTCATGGTTTTGCAACAGCATTATTATTTGGTGTTTTTGTTGGTACGTATTCATCAATTTATGTTGCAAGTTCTATTGCTTTAGCATTAGGTATTTCAAGAGATGATTTAATACCAGAAGTGATCGAAAAAGAAGGCGCTGATCAAGAAGAGATGATGCCTTAAGCTCGAGCTTAAAAAATAGACCTTATCTATTTTTAAAAAGGCTGTTTACTTTTAAAGTAACAGCCTTTTTTTGATCGCTACGTTTAATCGCCTTAAAGCGCTGAATGTGTTTGACTTTAGTAGTCGTTATCGCTTACAAAGAAATATACCAAAAAATAAAACAAAAGGATTTGTAATGCCCAGTATTAATGTACAACGTAGCATTAGCATAAAAGGCACTACTGATAGCGTCTTTGCCGTATTAAGTGATTTTAACCAATGGCGTATTTGGTCACCTTGGCTGATCACTGAATCTAAAGCCGAAATGACAGTGTCTGCTGACGGACAATCATACCAATGGCAAGGAGAACGTGTTGGCCAGGGCGCTATGGCATTAATATCTTCAGAGCCTAATCAAGCGTTAAATTTACATCTCACCTTTTTTAAACCATGGAAATCAACCGCACAAGTACAGTTTTATTTATCTCAACAAGGGGATGAGGTTGAAGTAACTTGGGCAATGCAAAGTAGCTTACCTTTTTTCATGTTTTGGATGAAAAACATGATGCAAGCATTGATAGGAATGGATTACGAGCGTGGTTTGCTAATGTTAAAAGACTATCTTGAAACAGGTACTGTTGCTTGTCAGTTGAGCATACAAGGAAAAACCGAATTCTCCGGCGCAACCTATCTCGGGGTTAAACGATCGTGTCTTCGTACTGAGATGGTTAAGACGATGCCGGAAGATTTTGCAAGCTTAATGAGCTTTGCAGAGCAATATCCCAGTATTGTCATTAAAAAAGCCTGTGCCATTTATCATAAGTTTGATTTGATTAGTGGCGAAGTTAGTTACACCGCAGGGCTTATTATTGACGATTCGCCAGGACACATACCTGAGCATTTTGTGTTAGGAGAAATACCAACAATGAAGGTGTTTTCTGTGATGCATACAGGCTGTTATCATCACTTAGGTAATGCTTGGTCGATGATCATGGGATTGCAACGAGCGAAAAAATTCAAGCAAGCGAAAGCTTATCCACCATTTGAGTTATACCACAATAATCCCCGAGAGGTTGCTGCCAACGAATTAATGACAGAAGTGATTTTTGCCTGTAAATAGTGTAAATAATTTAAGTCATTTAAATTAAACTTGTCATAAATTCGACTTTTTAATTTCTTAAAAAGTTAACTTTTATATTTAAATTTCAGACTAATATTAATCGTAAGTGGAGGCGCACATCGCTCAACATTAGCTATGTGCAGGGCAATAATCGCTAAAAAGTAGTGATTCAAAACCTGTACTTTTTAGCCTGTGTCATCTAAATGACATATTTCAGCAACAAAAACACAACAATTCTAAAACATTTCTGTCATTTAAAACTTCTAAGATAGCTCCGTTTTTTACTTTAATAATTATTTTCTGCGGAGCAGACCAAACATGCAAATTTTAGATTTATTTAAAGCCAGCGCTGTTGTTAGTGCTTTAGCACTTGCCGGTTGTGGCGGTGATATTAACCTTTCTTCAAACGTCGATAACTCTGTTGGTGATACCACAACAATTAACGAAGGTAGTGGTGGCAATGGTGGTTCAACACCGGTAACTGAAACATTACCAGGTAAGCCAAATAGCCAGTTAAGCTCAACGGTTTCTGCTCAAATGGGTTTTGACGTTGTTGTGCAAACACTTGATGGTGAAATTACTGAAGATACAACTTTAGTAGCAAAAACATCTACTGGCAGCCCTATTTTTTATGCAATTAATGGCGCATTAGAAGTTACTACAGCAGCCAATGCATCAACTGCTTCTCTGCAAGCATCTACACAAGCTGCGGATGACGCACCAACATTAACTATTGAACCAGGTACTGTTATTTTTGGTCAATCAGGTAATGACTATATTGTTGTTCACCGCGATGCCAAAATCATGGCAGAAGGTACAAAAACTCAACCTATTATTTTTACCTCATTACAAGATGTTAAAGGCGAAGCAACGAGTGCTGGCCAATGGGGTGGTTTAGTTATTTTAGGTAATGCACCATCAAATAAATGTCCAACAGAAGGTGAGTGTTCATTACAAATTGAAGGCGCTGCTGAAGGTGCTGTTTTTGGTGGTACTGACTGGGAAGATAACTCAGGTGTTTTAAAATACGTTGTTGTTAAATATGCTGGTTATGAAATTGCCCCTGATAACGAATTAAACGGTATTACGTTTGGTGGTGTTGGTTCTGGCACTACTGTTGATTACATCCAAGTACATGAAAATGCTGATGATGGTGTTGAATTTTTTGGCGGTGCGGTTAACGTAAAACATTTAGTATTAACGTCAAACAAAGATGACAGTGTTGATTGGGATAACGGTTTCCGTGGTAACTTACAACATGTTTACATTGAACATGCTAAAAATGCTGGTGAAGCTAACCGTGCAATTGAAGCAGATAACGACGGTTCAAATCCAGGCAAAGAGCCACAATCAAATCCAACGATTGCTAACATGACCATTATCGGTAACAACTTTGATACTGCAGATAAAGACTCTGAAGGTATTTATTTACGTGAAGGTACTGCGGCAACTATCGTTAATACACTTATTACAGGCCCTGCTGAAATGGGCGAATGTTTAGAGTTTGAAGGTGGTTCAACTGCGTCGGTTACTGTTGATAATGCAACATCTGGCAAAATCATCATGCAAAACACTATCATGGCTTGTAGCAATGGTGAAAACTTTAAAGATTCAGTTTTTACTCAAGGAACGGATGATAAGTCTGATGACACTGTTGCACTTGACCTAGAAACTTGGTTTACAGCTGAAGCGACTAACAGTGTAACTACTTCGCCATTAATCGGCAGCACAGGTATTCCTGATGCGACTTCACCATTATTAGGTGCAGGTCAAGATCCAGCAAATACTTTAGATGCATGGTTTGATTCAGTTGATTATGTTGGTGCTTTAGATGGTACAAATGACTGGCGTGAAGGTTGGGCATTTGGCTTTGGTGGCGGTGAAGTTACTGCACAAGCGGCAGTTGAAGGTTGTCCTACCGGTACTTCTTCTATTTCAGCAGTAGATGGTTCAACAACAACGTGTGAAATTTCTGGCCGTATTACCTCGGATTTAACATTAACAGCTAACAATATTTACGCATTAAATGGTGCCGTATTTGTTGGTAATGACAAAGCTGATTCTGCAACATTAACTATTGAAGCCGGAACAACTATTTATGGCCGTTCAGGTAACGACTATTTAGTAATAAGCCGTGATTCAATGATTGAAGCAGAAGGTACGGCAGCTAAGCCAATTACTTTCACTTCAAGTCAAGATATTACCGGTGAAGCGACAAGCTCAGGTCAATGGGGTGGAATTGTTTTATTAGGTAATGCAAGCTCTAATAAGTGCCCAGCTGAAGGTGAGTGTTCACTTCAAGTGGAAGGTGTAGAAGCTGGTGGTGTCTTTGGTGGCACTAATGATACCGACAGTTCAGGTACGCTTCGTTATGTTGTTGTTAAACATGCAGGTTATGAAATTGCCCCAGATAACGAATTAAACGGTATTACGTTTGGTGGTGTTGGTTCAGGTACTACTGTTGAGTACATTCAAGTACATGACAATGCTGATGATGGTATCGAGTTCTTCGGTGGCACAGTAAATGTTAAATACGCAGTATTAACTGGTAACAAAGACGACAGTGTTGATTGGGATAATGGTTACCGCGGTAACATGCAATATATCTTAGTTAAACATGCTGATAACGACGGTGAAGCTAACCGTGCGATTGAAGCGGATAACGATGGTTCAACGCCTAACAAACAGCCACAATCTAACCCAACGATTGCTAACATGACTATTATTGGTAATGGTTTTGACACAGCGGATAAAGACTCTGAAGGTATTTATTTACGTGAAGGCACTAAAGCACAGTTACATAACTTTGTGGTAACAGGTAGTGCTGGCATGGGTGAATGTTTTGAAATTGAAGGTGGTGAAACATCATCAACAACCGTTGACCAAGCTATTGCTGGCGACACAGTTATCACTAACTCAGTGTTTGCTTGTGAAGAAAACTTCAAAAACGCGACTGCAACTCAAGGTACTGATGATAAATCAGATGACACAACCTTACTTGATTTAGCTTCTTGGGTAACAAACGACAACAGCAACAATTCAACAGCTGCTGGTATGTCAGATGTACTTAACGGTTACTTCACTATTGATGCAACAGCACCATATGTTTTCAGCTCAACGGCATTTTTTGATAATGCTTCTCACATTGGTGCAGTAAGTGCTGATAACGACTGGACAGCAGGCTGGGCGGTTGGTTTAAACGACTAACAGCGAATACCAAAAGCCATCATTGCAAAAGCGATGATGGCTTATATTTTCCACTCGGCAATAGCCCCTAAATATTTAAAAATCCCTTTCTAACTGAATTACACGTTTTGAAAGGACAGAAGTATCATCCAATGATTAACCACCCTTTGAGGTTAAAGATGAAAAATAACACTTACAGTTTTAGCTTAACTAGCTTAGCTGTTGCGATTTTAGCTAGCTTTTCAAGCGTAGCTTATAGCGCAGAAGCAGAAGACGCTGCCGCAGATGAAGACAGCGCAATTGAAGAAGTGGTCGTAAAAGCCAGCCGCTTAAAAGGCACAGCAAGTGCTGTAATGGAAGAACGTAAAAACCAAGCGTTTGTTGCTGATATTTTAGGTGCTGAGCAAATAGGCCGCACCGGTGATAGTGATGCCGCAGCGGCGCTTCGACGTGTTACTGGCTTAACCTTGGTTGATGGTAAATTTATTTACGTGCGTGGTTTAGGTGAACGTTATTCAAGTACACAACTTAATGGTGCTTCCGTACCAAGCCCAGATCCTACTCGTACGGTTATACCTTTAGATTTATTCCCTGCACCGATCATTGAATCGCTATCAGTGCAAAAATCATACTCACCATCAATGCCTGCGCATTTTGGTGGTGGTAACGTTGATATCAGATTAAAAACTATCCCAAGTGATTTTCTCTTTAGTATGCAAGCAAATATTGGCGGCAACACGGATAACTTTGACGACGGCTTAACTTATAACGGCGGTGGTGATGACTGGCGTGGCCAAGATGATGGCACGCGTGCAGCACCGCAAGCGTTACAAAACTTATGGGCTAATTACCAGCCATTAAATGAATTATCACAAGCTGATAACCGTGTAATTGCTGCCGATTTATATCGTGACTACGACTCGGTTAAAGAAAGCATCCAACCTGATATGGGCGTTGACTTTACCTTAGGTAATAAGTTTGAGTCAGGCGACTTTAAGTTTGGCTTTTTAACTTCGCTTTCGTACGACAATGAATGGCAAAATAGCGAAGGTTATGAAGGACAAGATTTTCGTCAAGAGTCTGAAGGCGGTGAATGGAAGCTGGTTCGTGGTTTTGACCAAGTGAACAGTACTGAGCATTCGGTAAAATGGTCAGGTATGTTAAACCTTGGGGTTGAGTACGATCGCAACCATAGGTTAGATTTTACTTCGGTACTTTTACGTGACACGGTTGATGAAATAACCGAAAAAGTGGGTAATTCAAACAACGTAACTATTGCTGACGGACAGCGTTTACGTGACAGTGAAGTAACTTACGAAGAGCGAGAATTAATTGCTAATCAAATTTTAGGTACGCATAACTTTCCTGAATTAGGTTATTTAGGACTTGATTGGAAATATTCAGATTCACGTTCAAATCGCTATGCACCAGGCAATGTTTCAACTCGTTATATTATTGTTGATGAAGATGAAAATGGCATTTTTGACTTAATAAATGAGAGTTCATTACGTCGTGCGCAAACAGCTTCTCGTTATACCTTCCAAGATTTAAATGACGAAGTTGAAAATTACGGTTATAACCTGTCATTACCTTTATCATTTTCGAATATGGAAGTGGAGTTAAAAGCGGGTGGTAATTTTGTAACTAAATCTCGCGATGCATTTGCTAGAAGAATTGACTGGAACACTTTAGGTTTTAATAACGCCGATCTTCAAGGTCATCAATTTAATGATATTTTAACCGATGATAAGTTATTAACTTATTCATTAAACAACACCGCTAATATTATTCGTGATACTTCAGTGGATGGCGATGATTATATGTCGGGCCAAAAAATTGATGCTTATTATGGTGAAGTGGATGTTTTCATTGATAACACGTGGCGTATCAGTGGTGGTGTTCGTTGGGAAGATTTCAGACAAGTAGTTGCACCTTTAGACCCAGCGACAGGCAAGTTTGATATTCCAGCACAACCAACCACAGATGACTTAGCGGCATTAACTTTCCAAGATGACGACTACTATTCATCACTTGCATTAACATATGTGGCAAGTGAAGAAATGCAATATCGTTTCTCTTATGGCGAAACTACCGTTCGTCCTGATATCCGAGAAGTTGCGCCGGCCACTTATATTGACCCATTAACGGGTAATCCAGTTGGTGGTACACCGGGCATTGTTAGTACTTCGATTAAAAACTACGATGTTCGTTGGGAATGGTATATGGCAAGTGGTGAAAATCTATCTGTTGGTTTGTTTTACAAAGATATGATTAACCCAATTGAAGCAGTACAGTCACCTGCGCAAGATGGACCTGCGCTTATTCGTATAGCTAATGCGGATGACGGTGAAGTTTACGGTATTGAAGTTGAGTTTTTACAAGATGTTGGCGAAGACTTTTATTTATCGGGTAACGTGACACTAAGTGATTCTGAAATCAATATTGATCCGGTGCGTGTTGAGCAACAAACTGGCGTTTCAACGTCGATTACAAACACCACGCGCAGAATGACAGGGCATTCAGAATATGTGATCAACTTAAACCTAGGTTACGATGCACCAAATGGCAATCATTCAGCGACTTTAGCTTATAACATTTTTGGTGACCGCATTATTTTACCGGGTATTGAAGGCCGTGATGATGCATATGAACAGCCATTTCACTCGTTAGATCTTATCTATACATATTATCCGTCTTATTCTTCAACTTTGAAGTTTAAAGTACAAAATATATTAGATGAACAAAAAGAGTTAGAGTTTGAAAATACCTTAGTAAAAAGTGAAACCAAAGGTATAGGGTTTGATATTTCTTATAAATGGAATTTTGAATAATAAATTAAATATCTAGTTAAACGTTAAACGTTAAACAAAAGCCGATAGTGATTATCGGCTTTTTTGTTTTTACTGTTTTTTAAAAAAGGCTTATTTATCTACTGATTATGATATAACTTAAACGATAAGAAGCTGATGTTTTAACTTGATAATAAAAATGATAAAGACAAGGAATTGTTATATGAAAAAACACATTAATATTAAACATTTGCTCAGCTGTTTTTATTTGATAACTACTTTATTTACGGTTTTGTTAAGTGGCTGTAGTTCAGACAATACAATATTATCACCTGCTCAACAAGCTAAGCCAAGCGCAGAACATTTGCTGGTTAGCCCATATCAGAATACGGCGTTAATGGCTGATGCTCAGGTGCTTTTTAATCGAGAGGTTAACTTATTAACCGGTTGGAATCATGTGCCAAGCTATCCAAATGAGTTCACCAGGTTAAGTTTTCCTCATGAGTTTTATCAAGTAAGCTCTACGCACCAATCAGTGAATTATCCTTTTTCGGTAACTTTGATCAAAAAATACCATAATTGGCATCATCAACATGCTAATGGGATTACCGCAAAGTTCCCTCAATTGGTCTATGGAGGTGTTGCAGGTATTGAATTGGTTTTAAGAATAAACCGAGAGCGAAGTCACTTACCTGATCTTCAACAACTGGCTAAAATTTATCAGCCTTGGCTTGATAATGAGCAGTTAGCTAGATTAGATGATGGCAACGTGCATTTGTCGTTGTCATTAAGAAGTGCTGAAAAAGCACAAAGCCCAAGGTTTAATGCGGAATATTTTCTGACTTTAAACGTTAACAGCCAGCTTGATGCTTGGTATCACGTTTTTATACCTATAACTGAATTTATTCAATACAATGAAATTAACTATCAAAAAACAGGGTTATCAAAAGAGCAGGCGAACCCTATGGTAGTAGCAGATTTTAAATTATCGGCTGAAACACAAGGTGGTAAAGTGCTCCGCCATTTTATTAGTGATAACTATAATGAACAAGTACCAGCCGTATTCAAAGAAATTGGATTAGAAATTCAATACTTGGCAATAGTTAATAAACATCATTTATAAATAACTTTAAATGAAGCTTTTATGTTTCTTTTATGGAGATTTTATGAACTTTTAATGCTAACTGTAAGATTTTCTTAACAATACTGTCATTTAATAAATCTGCAATATTTATTAAACCTGATTGTCACATTTCCCCTTTAAAATTCACGTCATAAATTTAGCTAATTAGCGCAATTTTAAGTGCGCTAGTTATAGTCTCACTTTAAGCACCTTTATTGGCTTAAGTTAAAAGGGTAACCATATGAATTTGTCAAAACTCGCTTGTCTTACGTTGTTATGCAGCGCAAGTGCAGTATCACTGTCTTCTTTTGCACAAAATACGCAATTAGATGATGTGGTCAAAGCCGGCGAAAAAATTAATCAATCGGCAGAAAAATCACAAAAAAAGATTGATAGCATCAACGATCAAATCGTTAGCAAAATCCAACAATTTAAAACGGTTAATAAAGAAATTGATGGTTTAGCGGTATATAACAACCAAATGCAAAAGCAGCTTGATAATCAGCTTAGTGAGTTAGATGCGTTAGCTAATTCAATGGAGCAAGTGAGCATTATTGAGCGTCAAATTTCACCATTAATGTCACGCATGATTGATACATTAGAAGAGTTTGTTGCTTTAGATGTCCCTTTTTTAGCTGAAGAGCGTAGTAATCGAATTGCTAATTTAAAATCAATGTTAGAGCGAGCTGATATTGCGGTTTCTGAAAAATTCCGCCGTGTGTTAGAAGCTTACCAGGTAGAAGTTGATTATGGCCGTACTATTGAAGCCTACACAGGATTATTAACCATTGATGGCAGCGAGCAAAATGTTGATTTTTTACGCATTGGTCGTGTCAGCTTTATCTATCAAACTCGTGATGGTTCAAAAATGGGGTTATGGGATACCAAAACTAAAGCGTGGGCGGCTTTACCAGCAAGCTACCGCACCGATATCAACAAAGGTTTGCGTATTGCACGTAAGCAACTTGCCCCTGATTTAGTGGTTGTGCCATTAAATGTAACTGATGCTAGCGAATAAGTAGGAAACCATCATGAAATTATCACTCTCAACATTATTTGCCGCAGGTTTAAGTTTAGTAGCTGCCACTTCATTTGCTGCTGAAAATAAAGCGGCTAACTTAGACGAGCTATTATCAAAATTGGCCAATGGTCAGTTGGCTCAAACAGAGCAAAATAAAGCCCGTGAAGCTGACTTTATTGCTCGTAAAAATGAGCAAGAGCAATTATTAAAAAATGCCTTTGCTACTCGCGATCAACAAATTGCGTTAAGTACTCAATTGGAAAACAGCTTCCAAGAAAATGAAATCGCCTTAGGTAATAAAACTGATGCCTTAAACAAACGTTTAGGTGAGTTAAAAGAATTATTTGGTGTGTTACAACAGGTAGCTGGCGATACTAAATCAAAGTTTGAAAATTCAGTTATTTCAGCGCAAATTCCAGGCCGAGGTGAGTTTTTAGATGAATTTGCTCAATCAATGGGCTCTACGTCAAAGTTAGCTTCAATTGAAGAAATTGAAAAAATTTGGTTTGAGCTACAACGTGAAATGACCGAAAGCGCGAAAGTAACTAAATTTAATACTGAAATTGTGTTAGCTGATGGTAAAAAAGCGCAAGCTGAAGTCACCCGTGTAGGTAATTTTAACTTAGTGGCTAACAATAAGTATTTAGAGTACATCAGCGACACCAATAGTATTGCTGAGTTAATTCGTCAACCTTCAGGTCGATACTTAGATACAGCGGCAACATTGACTAAAACCAACAGTGGGCAAATTGCTTTTGCTTTAGACCCAACAGGCGGTTCAATTTTAAGTTTATTAGTGCAAGCACCTGATACACAAGAGCGTGTTGATCAAGGTGGTACTGTTGGCTACATTATTTTAGCTATTGGTTTAGTTGGTTTATTAATTGCGGCTGAACGTTTTGTTTCACTGTACTTAATTGGTGCGAAAGTTAACCGTCAATTAAAATCTGATACCGCTTCAAAAAATAACCCACTTGGTCGTGTGTTATTAGTAAAAGAAAAGCACCCTGATGCTGATACAGAAACTCTAGAATTGAAGTTATCTGAATCAATTTTACGAGAAGTACCTAAATTAACTTCACGTTTAACCATGATCAAAATTATCTCGGTTGTTGCCCCTCTAATTGGTTTATTAGGTACGGTAACCGGTATGATCAATACCTTCCAAGCAATCACCTTGTTTGGTACTGGTGACCCTAAATTAATGGCTGGCGGTATTTCACAAGCACTTGTTACTACCGTATTAGGCTTAGTGGTAGCCATTCCGATGGTATTCATTTCAACCATGTTAAATACGCGTAGCCGCAGCATTATCAATATTCTGCAACAACAAAGTGCTGGTATTGTTGCTGAGCGTTCTGAAAAAGGAGCATAAACCATGATCTGGTTCATCGAAATGATGAATGCTATTCGTGAGTTTATGGACACTGGCGGTCAAGTGTTGACCGTCATCGCCTTGGTTATCGGCTTAATGTGGTTATTAATTTTCGAACGTATGGCGTTTATTTTATTTGGCTATCGTCAAATCAGAAAAGCAACTTTAGACACTTGGTTTAATCGCGAAGAGCGTAGCTCATGGAATGCCATCCATATTCGTGAAGCTTTGGTATCACGTGGTTCAGCGCAATTAAATCAGAATATTGCGCTTATTCAAAGCTTAGTGGTGTTATGCCCGCTATTAGGTTTAATGGGCACAGTAACCGGTATGATCGAAGTATTTGATGTGATGGCAATTTCAGGTAGCGGTAATGCTCGCTCAATGGCTTCAGGGGTATCTCGTGCCACTATTCCAACAATGGCGGGCATGGTTGGCTCGTTATCTGGAGTATTTATGGTGACTTGGTTCCAGCGTAATGCTAAACGCCAAACTGAATTATTAGAAGATAAATTAGTGATGAGCCACTAGCGCTTATCACTTAACAAAGTTAAGGGTTAAACATGAGATCGCAATTATCAAAAGTATTGCAAGAGCAAGAAGAAGCAGAAGAAATTAATATGACTCCGATGTTGGATGTTGTTTTTATCTTATTGATCTTCTTTATTGTTACTGCCTCATTCGTGAAAGAAGCGGGTATTGAAGTTAATCGTCCAGAAGCGGCTACTGCCGTAAAAAAAGAACGCGCTAATATTTTAGTGGCGATCAGTGACAAAGGTGAAATCTGGATCAATAAACGTAAAGTTGATGTGCGAACAGTACAAGCAAATATTGAACGTTTAAAAGCTGAAAACCCACAAGGTACTGTGGTAATTCAAGCTGATAAAAAAGCGACTACCGATGTCTTAATTAAAGTAATGGATTCAGCTCGAGCTGCGGGCGTGTTTGATGTTTCAATTGCCGCTGATGATGCTTAAGACTTTTGTGAGGTTAAATAAATGAAACATGCAGTTAACCGATATTTAGTAGCAATAGGTTTGGCAGTTGCCATGACTATTGCCTTGTTATGGGGTATGCAAACGTTAATTGCTGGTGGTAATGAAGCGTTATCGGAAGCACCTAAAGGCAACGTTTTAGACTTTATTCGTTTAAAGAAAGAAGAAACGGTTGCCAAAAAAGAGCGTAAACCACAAAAGCCACCAAAACCACAAACACCGCCGCCGCCAATGCAGCAGCCACAAATGAGCAACAGTAACCCTAATGTTAATGCGGCTTCAACCAGTTTTTCAGCTGACATTCAAGCGGATACTGGGTTAACTGGTGGTTTAAGTTTAGGTAGTAGTGATGGTGAATATTTACCTATTGTTAAAGTTGCACCTATTTACCCACGACGTGCGCAATCACGTGGTATAGAAGGGTATGTGATTGTTGAATTTACCGTTTCAAAAACGGGAGCGGTTGTTGACCCTGTGGTGGTTGAAGCTAATCCTGAAAGTATTTTTGATCGAGCCGCGCTTGATGCCGCTTTAAAGTTTAAATATAAGCCACGAGTTGTTGACGGTGAGCCTATGGAAGTGGCGGGCGTGCAAAATAAAATATCATTTGAGATTGACGGTTAATTTGTTCATTAATAACTTGGTCAGCAAGTTAACCTTTAGATAAAAGATTTGGAGAAAAACATGATTAATCGTCTACCAAAAGCGGTTATTGCTTTATCACTCGCCAGTGTACTCACCGTATTACCTGGCATAGTGGCAACACCTTTTAGTGCGGTTGCTTATGCTGAAGAAGCGTCTAAACAGCGCAGTTCAAAAAAAGTGCCTGCGATGCGTAATCGAGTTTATGCTCAATTAGCACGGGCACAAAAATTATCAGATGAAGGTGATAAAATTGCTGGTTTTGAAGTGCTTGATGAAGTTAAAGATCGCATTGACCAACTAAATAGCTATGAACAGGCCATGTTATATAATTTTTATGGTTTTATGTATTACGCTAATGATGAGTTGGCCAATGCCATTGATAGCTTTGAACAAGTGATTGCCCAAGAAGCTATTCCTGAGTCATTGTATTTATCAACAACCTATTCGTTAGCGCAGTTGGCTATGCAACAACAAGACTACGCTAAAGCGTTGAAGTTTTTGCAACAGTGGCAAGCATCTAACACTAAAGAGTTAACGGCCAGTCAGCATATTGTTTTTGCACAAGTATATTATCAAGATAAAAACTTTGATCATGCATTAAAACACGTTAACGAAGCGGTAGCTCTGGAACAAGCCGAAGGTGGTATTGCTAAAGAACAATGGTTAATTTTACAACGAGCGGCATACTACGAGCTAAAACAACCTGAAAAAGTAACCGAAGTTATGGAGCAGTTGGTTAAATATTATGAAAAGCCAGCTTATTGGTTACAACTTGCGGGTATGTACGGCGAAATAGGGCAAGAAGCTAAACAACTTGGTGCTATGGAAACCGCTTGGCAAGCTGGTTATGTAACAAAAGAAAGTGACATTGTTATGTTAGCTCAGCTTTATCTATTCAATCAATTACCGTATAAAGCCGCGGCCTTGTTAGATGAGACTATTGCTAAGGGTATTGTTGTTGCTGATGAAAAACGTTTAGAGCTGATGGCGCAAGCGTATATGTTGGCAAAAGAAGATGAAAAAGCGATCCCAGTATTAATACAAGCGGCTGAAATTGCCGAAACAGGTAAGTTTGATGCTCAACTTGCTCAAAGTTATTTAAACTTGGAAAAGTGGCAATTAGCTATCGACTCAGCAAAAAAAGCCCTTGCTCGTGGTGAGTTAGAAAACACTGGTAATATGTTTTTAGTATTAGGCATGGCTAACTTTAATTTGAAAAAATTTGATGACTCGTTAATTGCTTTTAATAGCGCCCAAGAAGTACCTGATACGGCAAAAACGGCAAAGCAGTGGACAGCTTATGTGACCAAAGAGCAAGGTTATCAACAGCAGCTGGCATTAATAAATCAGTAGCTAAGCTTACGAGTTTTTCTCGAAACTACAGCGGTAACAACAGGGGGCATAGTATGCCCCCTTTTTTGGTTTTGATAAAAGTAGCATTGGTGAGCAGGCAATGAATAGCTATGTTAAGAAAAGCTTTGTTAAATAGTCCAAGTAAGCAAATTTAAAAAGCCAGTATGGTTACAAGTTTGAAAGTGAGATGGATTTTAAATTTATGATTTTAAAAAGAATTGCTTTAAAAATATAAAACTTTTATTGTATCAATAAATATTCATTAGCCTTACTTTAAAGTTATTTGGACTATACTTCGTATATCCATGTGCCGGTGAGGGTCTGCTGGGCATATATAGAGATCGTTAAACAAGGGACTATGCGAGATAATGTTGAAAAAAAATTTAGCTAATAGCAAATGGATGTTGATCTCTTCATTACTGTTATTAACATTTTGTTCGATAGTTATTGTTATAACTAATACCATTTTTAGAACGGATGTGGCTAATGACTTGAAGATGCAATTAAAGTCAGTTGAAGAAGCTATCGAGCTCATGCAAACCAGGTATGTAGAATCAGCTAATATTATTGCGACCTTGGAATCGGTATCTTCTTTGTCGGCATCCATTCTAACTGACCCTGAAAATATTCAAGCGAGAAAAGAGTTAAAGGCAGCACTTGGTTTCATTATTCAACGGCAAGATTATGCCGATTATGCGCTAGTTACTAAAGACTTGCGTTTTGCAGCCCTGCGAACAGATCGCTTAGTTGGTCAATCTATTGCTCATAGTGAACTTGGCAAACATGCTAAACGAGTAATTGAAACTGGAAAAACCTTAACCTCTCGTCCGATGTTTTCAACTCATCAACATGTTTATGATGGACGAATGCATGCAAAAGGCACGGCCTACCAAACAACCTGTGTCAATATAACAATCAATAATAGTGATACTTTAGGCGCATTATGCCTAGTTGTTTTGTCTGAAGAGTCTTTATATAAAGTGCTAAAAATCACCTTGTTTGGTCAAACAGGTGAAGGATATCTAATTGATGAAAACGGACGGATTCTTACGCCAACACGTTTTAATTATGCTAAGGATTCAGCACCATTTCTTGAAAGCGATACTATTTATGCGGCAGCTAATCCTCAAGATCCAAAGAGCAAACCTACCAAAATAGTTAAAACTATTTTACAAAATAAATCTAAATCAACCGGTTACCTTGAAGGTTATAAAGATTATCGAGATATACAGGTAGCGGGTACTGGTGAGTGGTTGTCACAATTTAATATGGGGGTTATTGTTGAAAAAGATATCTCCGAAGCGTTTTTTCTAAACCGAATTGTGAATTTGATTATCGTATTTTTGACGGTAGTCGCCATTGTTATTGTGATCGTCCATGGCTGTAAAGCTGAAAAGTCTAAACATGAAATTTTACGATCTGAAATGTTAGGCCGTGCTTTAAGAGAAAACGTCCCTAGTGGTGTTTTAATGTGGTTGCCTACCGGTGAAATTCTTGTTCATAATGTGCAATTTCAAACCCTGCTTGGCCTAAATAGTCATAATTGGCAAAGTCACAATATTTGGGATGTGTTACCAGGGAAATTTTATAATGCTTTTCATCAAGCCCATGAAAAAGTCGTTAATACAAAAGAAGTTAGTGAATTTGAATTAACATCACCATTAATTGATGCCGATAAAAAATATCAAGTGTCATTATTTCCTATTTATTTGGAGGGAGATGATATTCTGTTTGGAGTTGGCGCAGTATTAATTGACCTATCGAAGCAAGCCGCTATTCAATTTCAACTAGAAAATCTTAATAACGAACTTGAGCAGCGTGTCTCTGCCAGAACACAAGAGCTTAAAGTTGCCCGCGACCAAGCTGAAACAGCAGCACAAGTAAAATCAGACTTTTTGGCGAATATGAGTCATGAAATTCGAACGCCAATGAATGCCATTATTGGTATCTCTCATTTAATGCATAAAACGGAATTAAATGCTAACCAAACGACCTACCTCGATAAAATACAAGCTTCAGGACAGCATTTATTGGGCATTATCAATGATATTTTAGATATTTCAAAAATTGAAGCGGGTAAGTTAACGATTGAGCATGCTGATTTTGAATTAGGCAAAGTGCTAGACAATGTTGCGAATTTAATTGGTGAAAAAGCGAATGAAAAAGGGTTGGAATTTATTTTTGATATTGATCCGGACGTTCCTCATTATTTAAATGGTGATTCGCTGCGTATTGGGCAAGTTTTGATTAATTATGCCAATAATGCCGTTAAATTTACCGAACGGGGCGAAATTATTATTGCGATTAGCATTCTCGAACAAACCGACGAGCAATATTTATTAGAGTTTAGTGTTAAAGACACAGGCATTGGTTTAACAGATGAGCAGAAAGATAAATTATTCCAATCATTTCAACAAGCGGATATGTCAACGAGTCGTAAATATGGCGGCACCGGTTTAGGGCTAGCCATCTCTAAACAGCTAGCTGAATTAATGGGGGGGAACGTTGGTGTAAAAAGTGAATATGGTCAAGGAAGTACCTTTTGGTTCACAGCAAGCTTAGGTAAAAGCAAAGAAAAATACCGGTCATTATTGCCCGAATTTTCTTTACAAGGTTTACGTTTATTAATTGTTGATGACAACAATATTGCCCGCACAGTGTTAGAAACGTTACTCATTAGTATGTTATTTAACGTTGATCAAGCTGAAAGTGGCGAACAAGCACTTGATTTAATTCAGCAGGCTGAACAAGAAGATAATCCTTATGCTGTGGTGTTATTAGATTGGTATATGCCAGGGCTAGATGGTATTGAAACGGCTAAAGCGATTGCCGATCTCAAGCTTAAAACAGCACCACATTTGATGATGGTGACAGCATACGGCTGTGAAGAGGTTGTGCAGCAAGCCAAGATGACAAAAATAGAAGAGATCCTTCATAAACCGATCAACCCTTCATACTTATTTGATAGTTTGATGCGTATATTAGGTGGTCAATATGAATCTGTGGAAGGAATTGAACACTCAGATTCAGACATTCATCAACGTTTGGCATTAATACAAGGCGCGTCGATATTAGTTGCTGAAGATAATGAACTTAATCAGGAAGTGGCCATTGGTTTGTTAGAGGGTGCTGGATTTGAGGTAACTATAGCTAACGACGGCAAAGAAGCATTGACTCTGCTGGCAGAAAATACCTTTGATATAGTTTTAATGGACATGCAAATGCCTGTTATGGATGGTTTAACCGCCACCCAGGAAATAAGGAAAATTGAGGCATATAGCATGTTGCCAATTGTTGCCATGACGGCGAATGCTATGCAACAAGACAAACAGAGGTGTCTTGCTGCAGGCATGAATGGCCATATTGCTAAACCGATTGATCCGGAAGATTTATATAAAACCTTATTACGCTGGCTTAAACCTAGAGGCATTAATCAACATACACAACCATTAACCATGGCGCAAAAGCCAACAGTTGAAAATGAAAATCGACTATTACCTAAGATTCATGGTTTAGATGTAGAGCTAGGACTAAAAAGAGTGCTTAATAAGTCTACAGCTTATCTAACTATGTTAACTAAATTTGTTAACAGCCAAGCTGATACGGTTAAGTTGTTGAAGCAAGCATTGGCCGAACGTGATTTAGCTACAGCTGAGCGCATTGCTCATACTGCAAAGTCGGTGTGTGGCAATATTGGCGCGAGCAATTTACAACAACAAGCTGCTCATTTGGAGACCCAAATTGGTCAAGAGCAGTTAGAAGAGTTAGCTGAACCCTTAGCGATTTTTGAGCAAGATTTAGCGGCGTTATTAATGCAACTACAAGCGTTTTTGCCGAAGGAAGAAGATGTTGAAGCCGTTAATATTAATAAAGATGAAGCCAATAACATTATTGTGCAATTAAAAGAATTACTTGCCAATGATGATAGTGAAGCTTGTGATATTTTCGAGGAACATCAGGCGATTATTAAACAATTGTTAGCGGCAGCAAAATATCAGCAACTCAAAAATTCGATAGAGCAATTTGATTTTCAGCAAGCTTTATTGGTGTTAGAACAGCACGAAAAAAATTAAGTTTAAGCATATATGGCCACATTGAGTGGGGTATCCAAATAATGAAAAGAAATAAGTTTTGGATTTTGATTGAAAAGCGTTTTTTATCGACAAAATTACTTGTCGGTTTTGGCGCATTGAACATCATTATTTTAATGCTTGGCGTGAATGCTATTACTAGTGTACAAAAAATGAGTGCTGATATTCATGATTTGTATGAGCAAAAATTATTGGGTATTTCGCAAATTAAAGAAGCGAATGTGAACTTAATTTTGATCGGCCGAAATGTCCGTCAAATGCTTTTAGCATTTGATGAAAGTGAACGAGACAATGCAAGAAATAAAACCGAACAGGCCATTTTAAATTTAGAACAACAATTAAATAATGCCCGTCAAAGTATTCTGATTGAGCACAATGCTGGTTTATTAGATAAATTTGATCGAGAGTTTGCCAAATATCAAAGTAATATTAAACAGGTTATTAACTTAATAGATCGTAATGGCTACGACTTAGTGCAAGCTCGAGAATATATTTTAAGTGTGCCGTATAGTGAGGTTGCCGATGCGGCTGATACAACCTTAGATCAAATCGTTGATTTAAAGGAGCAGGCGGCAAAAGAAATGGCACTTGCTATGGCACAAAAGCAGCAGGAAACAGAAAAATTACATGTGCTATTAATTATAGCGAGCCTTTTATTCGGGGTTGTTCTGGCATTTCTGGTTGGTAAATCAATTACTAAACCATCTAACCGCTTACGCAGAGCGATCGATAACTTAGCCAATGGTAAAACTGAAGATAAAATTCCTTATACCGACTACCCAAATGAAACAGGTGAAATAGCGCGAGGTATTGAAGTTTTACAACAACTATATCAAAAAATGGAAGACCAACGTTGGGTTAAAACTCATCTTTCTGAAATAGCGACTTTATTGCAACAAAGTGATGATTTAAATCAATTATCACAACAGTTTTTAGCTAATTTATGCCCATTATTAAACATAGGTTATGCGGTTGTTTATGATTATAAAAATGAAGAGTTACATGAAGTTAAAGGTTATGGTAATGAGTTATCTCAAGAACGACAATTAAAAATAAAATTGGGTTCAGGTTTAGTTGGTCAATGTGCAATTGAAAAGTCTCCTATTATTTTACGCGAACCACCCGCAGATTACATTGTTATCAATTCGGGTCTCGGGCGAGCACAAGCTAAGCAAATTATGATTATGCCTATATTACATAATGAATGTTTATTAGGTGTCGTAGAGTTTGCTGTTTTGCAGCCATTAAAAGCGCGAGAAAATGAATTATTAAATGCCATTATGCCTTTGTTAGGTATGAGTATGGAATTATTAGCACGTAATTTACATACACAAAACTTGTTAACCGAAACTCAACAGCAAGCAAAAGAAATGGCGCAGCAGGCCGCTCTATTAGAGCAGCAATCAACCGAAATGGAAGCGCAGCAGGCTGATTTAATTCAAACGGAAACTTGGTTTAGGTCCATCGTTGAAATTGCACCTGATGGCATATTGGTTGTGAATAAAGAAGGGATCATTATTTTATCTAACCCTAAAGCTGAAGCATTGTTTGGTTACGCTCCTAATGAGTTGTTAGGCCTAAGCGTTGATATGTTGTTACCTGAATCATTGCGCCATAATCACACCAAACAGCGAGCTGGGTTTATGAAAGCCGGTACAAGTCGAGAGATGGGAGCTGGTAAAGAATTAATGGGGGTACGTAAAGATAAAAGCCAATTCCCATTAGGAATAGGGTTAAGTTTATTACCTGATTTGGGTGGGCGAGGAGAGTGTGCTTGTGCATCTATTCGGGATATAAGCCAACGAATGGCAGAAAAAAAACAGTTGGAGCATGCGAAATTTCTCAGTGAGCAAGCATTAGATTTAACCCAAGCAGGTTATTGGCATGTGCCGCTACTGGCAACAGACGGTTATTATAATTCTTCAGAGCAAGCTGCGCGTTTATTTGGTGATATTCCAAATGAAAATTGGCGATATCCGCTGATGGATCATTGGTTAGTACAAGTAGAATTGGGCGATAAAGCGGCGGCGGAAAAAGCGAAAGCAAGTTTTGAGGCTGCGGTGAGTGGTGAAGCGCCTCGTTATGATGCTATTTATGCTTACAAGCGCCCCATAGATGGCCGTATTGTTTGGATCCATGCTATTGGTCAAGTGGTGAAAGATGAACAAGGTCGTGCCACTGACTTATATGGTGTTGCTGTTGATATTACTACGACTTATTTGGCAGAACAAAAATTACAAAAAGCGAAAGAAGTTGCAGAAGAAGCAACACAAATGAAGTCTGACTTTTTAGCTAATATGAGTCATGAAATTCGCACACCCATGAACGCCATTATTGGTATTTCTCATTTAATGCATAACACGGCATTAGATCAACGACAAAAAGACTACCTTACAAAAATTCAAAATTCTGGCCAGCATTTACTTGGCATTATTAACGATATTCTTGATTTTTCAAAAATTGAAGCCGGTAAACTTAGCATTGAACATGTAGATTTTGATTTAAACACTGTACTTGATAATGTTGCCAATTTAATCAGTGATAAAGCTCATGCTAAAGGGCTTGAGTTTGTTTTTGATATTGCGCCAGATGTTCCACATTTTTTAAACGGCGATTCACTGCGTATTGGTCAAGTGTTAATCAATTACGCTAATAATGCGGTTAAATTTACCGAGCGTGGCGAAATAGTGATAGCCATTGAATTACTTGAACAAAAAGAAAACGCGTACTTAATTAAGTTTAATGTTCGTGATACCGGTATTGGCTTAACGGATGAACAAAAACAAAAATTATTTCAATCATTTCAACAAGCCGATATGTCAACCAGTCGTAAATATGGCGGTACTGGTTTGGGCTTAGCCATTTCTAAGCAATTAGCTAATCTAATGAAAGGGGAGGTTGGGGTTGAAAGTGAACTGGGTCAGGGAAGTACTTTTTGGTTCAGTGCTTGGTTAGGTAAAAGTCAAAAGCGCTACCGCAATATGCTGCCTGAATTTTCCTTACGGGGACAACGGATATTAGTTGTAGATGATAACGATACCGCTCGAAATGTGCTTGAGTCTTTATTAACCGGGATGGCATTTAATGTTGATCAAGCGGAAAGTTGTGAACAAGCAATTGCATTAATTCAACAAGCGGAGCAAGAGGGTAGTTCTTACTCCGTGGTTTTATTAGATTGGCGTATGCCTAATATTGATGGTACCGAAACGGCAAAAGCGATCAGTGAGCTGAATTTAAAAACCCCGCCACATTTTATTCTTGTCACGGCATATAGTCGAGACGAAGCTTTGAAAGTAGCAAAAACGGCAGGAATAGAAGAGGTGATTACCAAGCCGGTGAATCCGTCATTACTTTTTGATGTCTTAATGCATGTGTTAGGGGGAAGTTATGAAGAAAGTGCTGCCAATCACCTCAATATTGATTTGAATTTAAAACTTGAATTAATTAAAGGGGCTTCTGTATTAGTGGCTGAAGATAATGAGCTTAATCAGGAAGTGGCCGTTGGTTTACTCGAAGATGCTGGTTTTGTGGTAACGTTGGCCAATCACGGGCAGGAAGCCATAGATTTACTTGCTGAGCATAAATTTGATGCCGTATTAATGGATATGCAGATGCCAATAATGGATGGTATAACGGCAACAAAAGCGATCCGTAAAATAGAGGCATACAATATGTTGCCTATTATTGCGATGACGGCTAATGCTATGGTGCAAGATAAAGAAAAATGTTTGGCTGCAGGGATGAATGGCCATATAGCTAAACCGATAGATCCTGAAGACTTATATAGAAACTTATTGCAATGGATTAAACCAAGTACTGAAGCTATCAAGACTTCCCCTCAACTTCAGCAACAACTTAACGGAGCTACAAACTCTGAAGTACTTTTGCCGGTAATCGACGGTTTAAATGTTGAATTAGGCTTAAAACGTGTGCTTGGTAAAAAACAAGCTTATTTAACTATGTTAGAGAAGTTTGTTGTTAATCAGGCGGAAACCGTTGCAAAATTGAATCAGGCTTTAGGCGATAAAGATAATGAAACGGCAGAGCGAATAGCTCACACTACAAAAGGGGTTTGTGGCAATATCGGCGCAACAGAATTACAGGAATTAGCGTTTGAAATTGAACAACAAATAGTTGCTAATGAGCAAGTCAGTTTAGTGCCTTTAGTACAAATATTTGCTCAGAAGTTAACAAACTTAATAACGGCACTGACAGCGTTTTTACCAAAAGAGCAAGAAGTGAGTGTTATTGACCTTAACCCTGAAATAACGAAAAAAGTATTATCAAGTCTAAAAGAATTACTTGAAAACTATGAAAGTGAAGCTTGCGACGTGTTTGAAGAAAATAAAGCAATATTTAAAAGTGTATTAAATTCGGTCGCTTATCAAAGTATTGCTAATGCTATTCAGCAGTTTGATTTTCATCAAGCTTTGATTGAACTTAATCAACAAAGCGCTGAAATTGAATTACGATTACAGACCAGAGAGTAACTTAACCAACGCTATTTTATTGTTATTTGTTAATGAAATAGAAATCAAAAATTAGCATTGGATTAACACAAAAAATTTAGCCCTACTAATTAGAATTTATATTTTTTAGGGTACGGATAAATAACAGTAATGGAGAATATAAAATGATTGAGGAAGATAAATATCCAAAAAAATCGACAATTTTAGTTGTTGACGATACCGCTGATAATTTAACGCTTATGGCTGGGTTATTGAAGTCTACTTACCGTGTTAAAGTGGCGAATAGTGGCGAGCGAGCTTTACAAGTTGCACAAAGTGATGCACCACCTGATTTGATCTTGCTTGATATTATGATGCCTGGCATGGATGGTTATGAGGTGTGTCAACAACTTAAAGCTAATATTCAAACCCGTGATATTCCTATTATATTTTTAACCGCTAAAACCGAAACCATTGATGAAACCAAAGGTTTTGAATTAGGCGCAAGTGACTACATTACTAAACCTATATCTCCCCCGATTGTTTTAGCCCGGATTAAAACGCATCTAAATAACAAACATGTTCAAGACTTTTTAAAAGACAATAATACCTTTTTAGAAGACGAGGTTACCAGACGTACTAAAGAAGTTTCTGCCATTCAAGATGTCACCATTCGTGCTATGGCGTCGCTAGCAGAAACCCGTGATAATGAAACGGGTAATCATATTCGCCGTACTCAGCATTATGTTAAAGCATTAGCTGAGGCGTTAAGGTTTAATCCACGCTTTGCTCATTATCTGAATGACGATGATACTATTGAATTGTTATATAAATCTGCACCATTACATGATATTGGCAAAGTGGGTATTCCAGATAGGATCTTGTTAAAGCCTGGACGTTTTGAACCGCATGAATTTGAAATCATGAAAACTCACACTACGCTAGGGCGAGATGCTATTGAGCACGCAGAGAAAAGCCTTGGTATTGAAATGCCTTTTTTAAAAATAGCGAAAGAAATTGCTTATGGTCATCAAGAAAAGTGGGATGGTTCAGGTTATCCTGAAGGCTTAGCGGGAGATGATATTCCTATTTCGGCACGTTTAATGGCTGTAGCTGATGTTTATGATGCCTTGATCAGTCGCCGTGTTTATAAAGACCCTATGCCGCATGAAAAAGCCGTAAGTATTATTATTGAAGGTAAAGGTTCACACTTTGATCCTGACATGGTTGATGCGTTTATTACGCTTGCTGACGACTTTAGAGAAATTGCGAAAAAATATGCAGATTCTGATGCTGATATGGAAGAAAAATTAGAATATGTGAAGCAAGCAATAGAACAAAAAAACTAATTAGGCCAATGGATTTGAGATAGGGCGATGGAGTTAACTAAAAAAACAAAAATACTGGTCGTTGATGATTTTGATAGTATGCGCAAAGTGACTTGTTCGCAACTAAGAACATTTGGTGTTGAAAAAGTTACCCAAGCAAGTGATGGTACCGAGGCACTTAATTTACTATTAGAGCATTCATTTGATCTGATTTTGTGTGATTGGAATATGCCTGCAATGACCGGGCTAGAATTATTGATGGCGGTTCGAGCGAATAAAGCATTGTGCCATATTCCTTTTATTATGCTCACAGGGGAAGCAGGACGGGAGCGAGTCATTGAAGCAATTGCTCATGGTGTTAGTTCATTAATTGTTAAACCTTATAGTGCGAATGTGTTATTAGAGCGCATTAATAAAGCAACTAAGTGGCATGCACCAAGCAAAACTGTTACTCATACTACTCAGCCTGCGTCGGAAATTGAAAAGCCAGCATCAGCTGACATTAAGCAGAGTCGTCCAACAATATTAATTGTCGATGATAATTCCGATAATGTAGAAGTGCTTTATCAATTACTTAAAGATGAATACCGTATTCAAGTTGCGCTAAATGGAAAAAGAGCATTAGAGATTTGCTGCTCTGATACGCCGCCAGATTTAGTGTTGCTCGACATTATGATGCCGGAGATGGATGGCTTTGCGGTTGCTAAAAAAATGCGTTCTCACCCTAACGCTGAATCAATCCCAATTATTTTTGTTACAGCAATGGAAGGCGATAAAGCTCAAAGTAAAGGCTTGGCATTAGGGGCGGTTGATTATGTGACTAAACCGATAGATCCTAATTTACTCTTACCGCGGATCCGTAACTTTATGCGTTATGTTTTATTGCATAAAACATTGCAATATGAATACGATACATTGCAAGAAAATGCACGATTAAGAGAGCAAGTTGAATTGATAACTCAGCATGACATCAAAGGGTCGGTTGCTGCGGTGATTGGTATAATTCAATCACTAAACGAGGGGCATTCACTAAAAGACTTACAACGTCAACAGCTTCGACTAGCTGAACAATCTGCGTTACAAGCAATTAATATTATTAATCTATCTGCGGAACTTTATAAAATTGAAACTGGGCAATATACATTGACGGCAAAGTCGTTGCCAATTGCTGACGTTTTAAGACAAATTGTTACCATAGCAAGAAATAATAGTGCTAATAAAACGCTACAAATTATTGTTGATACCGATGTCACAGAAGATGAGCACTTACCGCAGGTATTAGGTGATATTACTTTTTGTTATTCGTTGTTTCAAAATTTATTGGCAAATGCTTGTGAGGCGGCACCGGCAAAAACAAAAGTTGAAGTTAAATTATATGATGAAAACCCAGTGAAGGTTTGTATTACTAATCATGGTGTTGTGCCGATAGAAATTAGAAAGCATTTTTTTGATAAACTTGTTACGCATGGTAAATCAGGAGGTACAGGTTTAGGTACATACTCTGCTAAATTATTAACAGAAGCGCAAAATGGTCATATTTCATTTGAAAGCTCAGATGAGAATAACCAAACGGTACTTACTGTTATTCTCCCGAGAGATGAAGCATCGAGTAGCAAAAATTAATAAAAGTAGTTATTTTATTACATCATGGTTAGCAGAGAAGCTAAGACTTTACGCTATCTCTGCCATTTTCTTTTGCTTGATATAATAAGCTATCAACTCGGTGAAATAAGGTGTCAAAATTATCCGTTTTTTGGTATTGGGAAACACCAAAGCTACAACTAACGGAAATATCTTTGATAACTTCTAATTGTCTAATAATTGAACGTAGTTTTTCACAGCTAATATGAGCTTGAGCTTTATTTTGTTCAGGGAAAATAATCACAAATTCGTCACCGCCCCAACGCGCGAATAAATCAACTTGACGTATATTTTTTGATACGATGGTGGTTATTTGACATAATATTTTATCGCCTACTTTATGACCATATTTATCGTTAATCACTTTGAAAAGGTCAATATCAAATATCGCCAATGATAACGGGTGGTTATAACGAGCTGATCTGATAATTTCTTTTTTTAATGCTTCTTCAAAACTTTTTCGGTTAGCAATTAAGGTTAAGGGATCGGTATTAGAAATCGATTCTATTTCTGAAACTTTCTTTTCTAATAAGGCTATTTGAGCCTGTAATTCTTCATTTTTTTGGGTGGATATTTTTTCTAAACTTAAGTTATCGGCTTGCAGTAATTTGTTTTGCTCTAACAGCGTTTGTTGATCCATTTTATGTTGATGAATGTCTTGGTGGGCACCAATCATTCGGCTAACACTACCATCAGAGCTATATTCAATGATTTTACCGCGGTCGATAATCCATAAATACGTATCGTCTGCTTTTTTGCAACGATATTCTATTTCATATTTGTCGCTTTTCCCCGAGATATAAGCCTCAAAATGAGCCATAACTCGCGGATAATCTTCAGGATGTATAATGTTTTCCCAAGTAAACACATCTTCTCGAAAAACACCAAGCTCATAACCTAGCATATGATACCAGTTAGGGCTACGTGTCACTTGTCTAGAAGTTGCATTCCAATCCCAAACACCTTCAACAATTAAGTCTAAAATACTGTTTAAAGTGATTTCAGACTCTTCTAATGTTTGATGTTGATAAGTTTTGTGCGTCATTTTTTTATTGATGTTTATTTTACAATCCATTGTGGTCTATATCATATAACAAGATAAAGCATTTTTGTACGTTTGTTTAAACAATAAATGCGCTCGATAATCCTTTGAGATTATTTGCTAATTCCGCTTGGTTATGGCTTGTTTGAGATATTTCATCAATAGCACTAGCTGATTCATCAGCAGCAGAACTTATTTGATTAAGATTTTCGGCTATGTCAGCGGCGACTACGACTTGCTCTTCTGATGCAGTGGCTATTTGTGTGGTCATTTGGTTGATAATTTCAATAGAAGTCTCAATTTCAGCCATTTTTGCGGTAATTTGTTCTGACCTTTCAACACTTAAATTGGTGTTATTTTGACAGTTTTCAATTAATGCAAACGATTGATTTGTTGATTGAGTGAAGTTATTAATAATCCCCTCAATTTGTTGTGTTGATTCTTGTGTGCGCTGTGCCAGTGTTCTAACTTCATCGGCAACCACGGCAAAGCCTCTACCTTGTTCGCCAGCTCTTGCTGCTTCAATTGCGGCATTAAGAGCTAATAAGTTTGTTTGTTCGGCCACGGCTTTGATCACATCAACAACGTTAGTGATCTCACCAGTACTGCCATGCAAAGATGAAATTAATTGATGAACATCATTAACATCGTTAGAGACTTTCTTAATTTGTTCAATAGATGCGTTGGTAATGTCAGACATTGATTTAGCTAAATTTTCTGCATTACTAACTGCTTCAGAAGCATCAAGCGTGTTTTTAGAAACCTCTTGAATGGTTTGTGACATTTCTTCAACGGCAGTAGCAATTAAATACACTTGTTCTTTTTGCTGGTTTAACGCAACACTTGATTGCTCAACGGTGGCTGAGTTTTGGTTGCTAGAAGCGGCTAATGACTCACTACTTTTGGCGAGTTCGACAATGGCCGTTTTAAAGCTGGCGAACATTTGGTTTATTGCGGTGAAAATATCACTAAACTCATCTTTTCCTTCAACCACTAGTGTTTTATCTAGAGCACTGTTTTCTGAACAATATTTTAAGGTTTCAACTAAGCTTTTAACTTTTTTATTGATGCCTTTAATGACATTGAGCGCGATGAATATACAAGTTACTCCTAAGCTAATAGCTAATAATAAGTAGATAATATTAGCGTTGCTAGCTTGCTGTTGTTGCTCAGCTGACAGTGTGGTTAAGCTTGTTGCTATGTTGGTTTCTATGTTTTTTAAAATATTAATGCGTTGTGTTGCACTCGCAAACCAGGTGATTGGGTCAACATTAAACTGACCGTTTAAATTATTTGTATTAGCAATTGCACGGTAATTTTCAACGTCTTGAATAGCCGTTGCATTCATGGCTTGTTGATACATAGTAAACACGGAACTAGATGCAAGGTGTTCAAACTCTTTTAAATAGGTATTTTGCAGTAATACTAACGCTTTGTATTTTTCATAGCTGGCTAAAGAAAAGTTATTCGTTGAAAATACATTACTTAATACTGCACGCTCAATTCCTGCTCTTTCTTTTGCTTGGGTGAAATAATAATAAGCTAAACTTTGTTGCTTAATTTCCGGTGAATTAGCTATTTCAGCTATTTTGGTAATAACCGTTAATAGTGAAGCATTTAACTTTGTATAAAAACCTAAGGCGTCAGCTAAAGAAATGCTCTGTTGGTCTACTTGCTGTCTAATACTATTAATTTGACTAATTAATGCTGAGTTAGCTTGTTGAGTACTGGTTAGATTGACCTTTTCTGTTAACGCAAATAACTCTTGGTTGACGGCTAGTTTTTTACTTTTTAGTTGTTCACTTTGTTGGCGCTGTGCTAATAATTTTTGCTTAAATTGCTCGCTACCACCAGAGCCAATGTAACCTGCGGTTAAGCCACGTTCTTTTTGTAATTCATGGACAAATTCTGAATTAATGATAGCTAACGTCATTAATTGATTAATGGTCGCTGCGTCATTATTTTTTTTGTTGGTATCGATAATTAATAAACTTGAAAAAAGCATCATTAGCAATAACGGTAGGCCAGATAAAATAATGAGTTTTTGCTTTAATGTTAATGAGATGTACATGAAGTGTCCTTAACAGCTATATTCCAATTTACAATGTTGTCGATATTAGTTTAGTTTATCAGTGAAAAAATAAGGGGAATATTATTCAAACGTCCCACTAATTTAACTAACAGATAGGTTATTTGTACTCATTTATATAAGTATAAACGTATATTTGCTATGTTTTTTGATATAGCGCTGTTTTTTTGAAAATAGTTTTATACGGATTGGTATTATTTTATAAAACCCAGCCGGTTTGTTTAATTCTAAGTTTAACTCAGATTTAAGCATGCTGGGTTTTATAAAAAAGGTGAGGTTATTTCTTTTTGCGTTTAGCGATTTTTTTCGCTTTTGCTTTTTTCTGTGCCGTTGTTCGTTTAACTTTTGGCTTTTTAATCGCTACTTTTGCTTCTTTGTATTGTGGTCGTAAACCTTCAATAGTACGTCTTTGTAAGCGCTCTTTCATGTAGCGTTCAATTTTACCTATCACTAGCATATCGTGAGCTTCAACTAGAGATATAGCGGTACCCTTGTTACCGGCACGGCCTGTACGACCAATGCGGTGAATATGAATATCGGCTTTGCGCGGCATATCAAAGTTAATAACATGGCTGATATCGTCGATGTCTAAACCGCGAGCAGCAACATCGGTTGCAACTAGAATTTTAACTTTACCAGACTTTAAACGCTCCACGGCATTGTTACGCTTGTCTTGTGGCATTTTACCTTCAAGCCATGCACAAGGGAGTTCTTCAGCGAATAATTTACCTGATAACATTTGCACGGTTTCACGCTTATTAGCAAAAACTACCGCACGTGTTACTTCTTCTTGTTTAAGAATGTTATAAAGCAGTTGTAATTTATGCTCTTTATGATCAGCTAAATGCATCCACTGATGAATTTTGGCTTTTTCTTTACGTGAAGGGTTTGACTCGACATATACCGGTTCGTTTAATACTTCTTTAGCAAACTTAACAACGCCAGCGCCTTCGAGAGTTGCTGAAAATAGCATAGTTTGTTTACGCCACCTTGCTTCTGCGACAATGCGGTTAATGGTGTCAGAAAAGCCCATATCTAACATGCGATCGGCTTCATCAAGAATGAGAATTTCAATTTCACGCGCATCAAACTGTTCGTTTTCAATATATTCTAATAATCGGCCTGGGGTGGCGATTAACATGTCGGTGGTGGCGGTTAGTATATCTTTATGACTACCGTAGTTAACACCACCTGTGATCAAACCCGTTTTAATATTGGTATATTTAGTTAAATCCGTAGCATGTTCGCTGATTTGAATCGCTAATTCACGGGTGGGTGTTAATACTAAAACACGCGGAAAGCCGGGTTTGGTTCTCGGGTAATCCAATAAATGTTGGGCAGCGGGTAATAAAAAAGCAGCGGTTTTGCCCGTGCCAGTTGGTGCTGATGCTAAAACATCTTTACCAGCCATGGCTTCAGGTAAAACAAGTTCTTGAATTGATGTTGGTTTTTTATAACCTATGTCTTGAATGCCACCAAGTAATGCTTGGTCGAGATCAAACTGCGCAAACATGCATGTTCCCTAGTAATTGAAAATTGGCCTGATTATAACGGTAAGCGAGTATTAAGTCGTTATTTTATGCCGATATTGTTGAATTAATTCGATAGCGGTACAGTGTCATTGTTTATGGCAACAAGATTATTCAGATAAGAGTGCTTCAATTTCGTCTAACAATTGTGTTGTCCACTGTTCAATACGCTGTTCGGTTTGCTCATATTGGTTTTCATCATCAATTGATAAACCAACAAACGACTGTTGATCATCGGCTAGGGCTTTTGAAGCGGTAAACTCATAACCTTGATTTGGCCAAGCACCAATAAAATGGCAACCGCTTGGCAATAAATGTTCGTGTAACATACCTAAAGCATCTTGAAACCATTCGGCATAACCTACTTGATCGCCCATACCATAAAGCGCGACGATTTTGCCGGCTAGGTTTAAATCAGCGGTTTCAGCCCAGTGTGATTCCCAGTCTTCTTGTAATTCACCATAATCCCAAGTCGAAATACCAAAGATTAAAATGTCATAGTTTGCTGTGTTGGCTAAGGGAATGTCTTTGATATTGTTAAGTTCGACTAAGTCTTCGCCTAATGCTGCTTGAATTTTTTCTGCTGCCATTTCGGTATAACAAGTGGTTGAACCGTAAAAAAGACCGATTTTCATTATTTGCCTAAGACTATGATCACTAAAATTGCCGGCGAGTTTAACAAATGCAAGTGGATAATTACCAGTATTTTACGGCTTCTGTCTTAAATTGGCTTGGTAGTTAAATTGTAATTAAATATTTAACCGCGTTGCTTTTTGTAGGTAAAAACGGTAATTTTATTGCTCTTTCCGAGGTCGTATTACTGTGAAGTAACTACCATGAATTTATTAGGTATCCCGATGTATAAAAAAGTTGTTGGACTATTGTTAATATTAACAATGTCTTGTGTTGTATATGCTTATTCTGCTAAAGAAACGGAAGATAGCACTTCTACCTCATCTGCGCCGGTTAATACGCAGGTAAATAAACAAAGTATTACTGATTTTATTCAAGCCAATACGCGTTTATCGGTCATCGATATCAAACCATCGGCGTTACCAGGGGTTGCCGAAGTAGCAACGGATCAAGGTTTATTTTACGCTAGTAATGATGGTGAATTTTTTATCGCCGGTAAAATTTATCGCTCTTCTGGTGGTTTTGGTTTAGTGGATATTGGTGAGCAGCGTTATGCTCAAGAGCGTTTAGCAGGCGTTAAAGCGTTTGAAAACAACATGATTGTTTATCCTGCTAAAAATGAAAAACATGTGATCACGGTATTCACTGATATTACCTGTGGCTATTGCCGTAAAATGCATGCTCAAATGTCAGCTTATAATGATTTAGGGATCACGATCCGTTATTTAGCTTATCCGCGTCATGGTGTTCGAGATCAGAGTGGTCAATTAACTCAAAGCTTTCAAGACTTACGTTCTATTTGGTGTCATGAAAGCCCTGCTGAAGCATTAACTAAAGCTAAAGCTGGCTCGCAAGTGGCGCATCGTATTTGTGATGCACCAATTGAAGAAGAATTTAATTTTGGTCGTCAAATAGGTGTTAATGGCACACCAGCGGTTATTTTAAGTAATGGTCAATTATTACCTGGCTATAGAGAGCCTGATGACCTTATCAAAATATTAGCGGAAATATAAAATATCTTGCTAGAATATCTAAAAAGAGCCCGCTTCAACGGGCTCTTTTTTTATCTTCATTTTATAATGGTTACCTTTTAAACAATTGAGTTAATACAATGGATAAAACAATTCTTCGTCGTGCCCATGTTAATGATCTACATTTACCCGCGACATTACCTGCGTTATTGAAGCAGATATATGCTAGCCGTGGTGTAGCAGATGCCGACGAATTATTGTTAACTAGCCAGCAACTGGCACCAGTGACAAGTTTGCTTGGTATTGAACAAGCGTGTCAGGTTATTTATGCCGCCATTGAACAGCAATTAAATATTGTCATTATTGGTGACTTTGATGCTGATGGCGCTACTAGTACCGCCTTAATGATGGAAGGCTTGGCCTTAATGGGCAGCAGAAATCATCATTTTTTAGTACCTAATCGTTTTGAGTATGGTTATGGCTTATCACCAGAGATTGTTGAAATAGCCCATCAGCAAGGTGGCCAATTAATTATTACCGTTGATAATGGTATTAGCTGTGTACAAGGGGTTGAGCGGGCGAAATCATTAGGGTTGCAAGTGGTGGTTACGGATCATCATTTACCCGGTAACACTACACCTAAAGCCGATGCTATTGTTAATCCTAATCAAGTGGGCTGTAATTTTCCAAGTAAAGCATTAGCGGGCGTTGGCGTTGCTTTTTATTTAATGTTAGCGCTAAGAAAGTATTGTCGAGAGCAAGATTGGTTTAATCGTATTGGCATTGCTGAGCCTAATATTGCACAACTGCTGGATTTAGTAGCCTTAGGTACGGTGGCTGATGTTGTGCCATTAGATGCGAATAATCGTATTTTGGTGGCGCAAGGTTTAAAGCGAATTAGGGCAGGGCATACTCGGCCAGGCATTCAAGCGTTAATTGAAATTGCTAATCGTGATCAACATAGCTTAGTTGCTAGTGATTTTGGTTTTGCGCTTGGTCCACGCATTAATGCGGCGGGTCGGTTAGATGATATGTCTTATGGTATTAATTGTTTGTTAGCAAAAGAAATAAACCAAGCAAGACAAATGGCCGCTGAGCTTGAACATTTAAATAAAGCGCGTCGTGAAATAGAGCAAGGCATGCAACAAGAAGCCGAGCAAGTGATGGCAAAATTAAAGTTTAATGAAAACAATTTGCCACATGCCTTAGCACTGTTTCATCCAGAATGGCATCAAGGGGTGATTGGTATTGTCGCGGGGCGAATTAAAGAAAAATACCATCGTCCAACTATCGTCTTTGCCGCTGCATCAGATGATAATCAAGATGAAATTAAAGGCTCAGCGCGTTCAATACCAGGCTTACACATTCGTGATTTACTTGAGCATATTCATAGCCAAGAGCCTAATTTAATTATTAAATTTGGTGGTCATGCGATGGCGGCGGGTTTGAGTATTCAAACGAAAAACTTTCAACGCTTTCAACAATGTTTTAATGAATATGCCGGTAAATGGTTAACCGAGGAAGCACTGCAAAATATTTTATTAACTGATGGTGAATTACCAAGTCAATTTTTTAACCTTGAATTTGCCGAGCAGTTAAGAGAAGCAGGCCCATGGGGACAGCACTTTTTAGAGCCGGTATTTGACGATGTGTTTGTGTTATTACAACAACGTATTGTTGGCGAAAAGCACTTGAAATTAATGGTGGAAAAAAATGGTGTTGCCTTTGACGCGATTGCTTTTAATGTGGATATAAAAGCCTGGCCTAATAGCCAAGCTAAAAAAGTACATTTGGCCTTTAAACTCGATATAAATGAGTTTCGCGGTAAGCGAAATATTCAATTAATGGTTGAGCATATTGCACTTGCTCAATAATGTTGATATTTCGAGTTTAGCTTGATTAAGTTTATCTGTTGTCACACGTTTATTTACAAATACTTTTAAGCTACAATGCGCTGCTATTTTATCGTCATTCCACAATATTGTAAGACCTGTAAAATTTATGTTTGAAGTCAACCCGGTAATAAACAAAATTAAAGAAATTCGTGAGCGTTCTAATATGCTTAGGAGTTACCTTGATTACGATGTTAAAGCAGAAAAGTTGATTGAAGTAACACGTGAATTAGAAGCGCCTGAAATATGGAATGAACCTGAACGTGCGCAGGCATTAGGTAAAGAACGTTCGTCGCTTGAAGCCGTGGTTAAAACCATTCAAGAACTTGACGAAGGTTGTGATGATATTGAAGGTTTAGTGGAATTAGCCATTGAAGAAGCTGATGAAGATACCTTCAGTGATGCTGAAAGTGAATTGTTAGAATTAAACGCTAAACTTGAAAAATTAGAATTTCGCCGGATGTTTTCGGGCGAACAAGACGCTAGCGATTGTTACTTAGATATTCAATCTGGCTCAGGCGGTACTGAAGCGCAAGATTGGGCAGAAATGCTGATGCGGATGTATTTACGTTGGGGTGAAGCGCATGGTTTTAAAACAGAATTAATTGAAGTTACCGATGGTGATGTCGCCGGTATAAAAGGCTGTACTATCAAATATTCAGGCGAGTATGCGTTTGGTTGGTTACGCACTGAAACCGGTGTTCATCGTTTAGTGAGAAAGTCTCCGTTTGACTCAAGTGGCCGCCGTCATACATCATTTGCATCAGCTTTTATTTATCCGGAAATTGACGACAATATTGAAATAGATATTAACCCATCGGACTTACGAGTAGATACTTTCCGTGCGTCAGGGGCGGGTGGTCAGCATGTTAACAAAACGGATTCTGCTATTCGTTTGACTCATATTCCAACCGGCGCTGTTGTTGCTTGCCAAGCGGATCGTTCGCAACATAAAAACCGTGCTACCGCAATGAAGCTATTAAAAGCTAAGTTGTACGAAATGGAAATGCAAAAGCAAAATGCCGGTAAACAAGAGTTAGAAGATGGTAAATCTGATATTGGTTGGGGTAGCCAAATTCGCTCTTATGTTTTAGATGATAGCCGAATTAAAGATTTACGTACCGGTGTCGAAAACCGTAATACCCAAGCGGTGTTAGATGGTGATTTAGATAAGTTTTTAGAAGCCAGTTTAAAGTCTGGTTTATAAAGCGATTATAAGACAAACGTCGTTATTCACTTTAATAATAGTAATTAACGGCATCAAAAGTACTGAGTTACATTAGTAAGTAAAGTACTTTTCTTTGTTCTAACATGAATATCGTAATGTTCTTGTTATCAACAAAGTAACAAGTAAATAATTATTTTATTGAAATTAATAATCTTAGTGAAAACTAGGGTAAGCAAAGTTAAATATTGAGAAATCAAATGACAGATCAAGCAAAACCAGCACAAGATGAAAACAAGTTAATTGCCGAACGTCGCGGTAAACTTAGCCACATTCGTGAAAATTGTCCTGCTAACGGTCATCCGAATGACTTTAATCGTGAGCATTACGCTGCTGATATTCAAGCAGAGCATGGTGAAAAAACCAAAGAAGAACTTGAAGAACTACAAGTAACTTATGCGGTTGCTGGTCGCATCATGGCCAAACGTGGACCTTTTTTGGTTTTACAAGATATGTCAGGTCGTATTCAAGCTTATGCTGAAAAAGTGGTACAAAAAGACATTAAAGCGCGCTGGGGCTTATTAGACGTTGGCGACATTATTGGTGTTAAAGGTGTTTTACATAAATCAGGTAAAGGCGATTTATACGTTAATATGGAAGAGTATTCATTATTAACCAAATCTCTACGTCCGTTACCAGAAAAATTCCATGGTTTGTCTGATGTTGAAACTAAGTACCGTCAGCGTTATGTTGATTTAATTATCAATCAAGATACTCGTAATACCTTTAAAATTCGTTCAAAAATTGTTGATGGTATTCGCAAGTTTTTAACTGAGCGTGATTTCATGGAAGTGGAAACACCTATGTTACAAACCATCCCTGGTGGCGCGACGGCAAAACCGTTTGAAACTTTCCATAACGCCTTAGATATTCAAATGTTTATGCGTATAGCGCCTGAGCTTTATTTGAAGCGCCTAGTCGTTGGTGGTTTTGAAAAAGTATTCGAAATTAACCGTAACTTCCGTAACGAAGGGCTATCAACACGTCATAACCCTGAATTTACTATGATCGAATTTTATCAAGCTTATGCTGATTACAAAGATTTAATGAACTTAACCGAAGATATGTTAAGAACATTAGCGGAAGATGTAATGGGCACTTCAGTTATTCGTAATACCGTGAAAAATTCAGATGGCGAAGTGGTTGAAGAAAAGTTCTATGACTTTGGGCAGCCGTTTGAGCGCTTATCTATGGTAGATGCGATTTTAAAACACTCGGAAGGTATTGACGAAAATATTTTACGTAACCCAGAAGAAAATTTTGAAGCACTTAAAGCGATAGCTAAACAAGTGGGTGTAAAAGAAACCGATGCTTCAAAAGTATGGGGCGCAGGTAAATATATTTGTGAAATTTTTGAAGAAGTTGCTGAGCACAAATTAGATCAACCAACGTTTATTACTGAATATCCTTGGGAAGTATCGCCGTTAGCACGTCGTAATGATGAAAATCCATTTATTACTGATCGTTTTGAGTTCTTCGTAGGTGGTCGTGAGTTAGCTAATGGCTTCTCAGAGCTTAATGATGCTGAAGATCAAGCTGCCCGTTTCCAAAATCAAGTTGCAGGTAAAGATGCTGGCGATGATGAAGCTATGCATTATGATGCGGATTATATTCAAGCGTTAGAATATGGCTTACCGCCAACCGCAGGTGAAGGTATTGGTATTGACCGTTTAGTGATGTTATTTACCGACTCTCCAACGATCAAAGATGTTATTTTATTCCCGCATATGAAGCCAATTACGGAATAACTTCAAGCTAAAAGCTAAAAGCTAGAAGCGAAAAGCTCGAAGCTAGAAGCGAAAAGCCACAAGCTCGAAGGTAAAAGTTATAAGCCACAAGCTCGAAGTTATAAGCCAAAAGCTCGAAGCGAAAATAAAAAAACCGATGAAGATTCATCGGTTTTTTTATGCTTACTAAAAGCTAAAAGCTAAAAGCTAAAAGCTAAAAGCTAAAAGCTAAAAGCTAAAAGCTAAAAGCAAAATGCTTAGTGATTATGGCCACAGCCACCTTCACCATGTACATGACCATGCGCTAATTCATCAGCCGTTGCATCACGTACTTCTAAAATTTCAACATCAAATGATAAATCAATGCCCGCTAGTGGATGGTTGCCATCAACGGTAATGGTTTCGTCATTCATATCAACCACGATCACTGTTTGTTCACCATGGTCGGTTTCAGCGCGTAGTTGCGTACCAATTTCAATATCTTCAACGGCACCAAACATTTCTTTCGGTACGGCCTGAACAAAGCTATCGTTGCGATGGCCGTAAGCATCATCAGCAGGTACGTCAACTTCAAATTTATCACCGGCTTGATGACCTTTAAGTGCATCTTCTAAACCTGGAATTAAATAGCCAGTACCGTAAATAACGGAGAGTGGCGCGTGATCGTAAGAACTGTCAATTAATGTTCCTTCACTGTCAGATACGGCATAATGGATCACCGCTACTTTGTTTTCTGCTATTTTCATATGGCTCTCTTTGTTAAGGATAAATGGTTTTTAGTGCTTTTTGTTCAACATATTGTCTCAGCTGAAACTAAACACTTGAATTTTTAAGCATCTTTAATGCTGTAAGGTAATTGTGCAATCACTAATTTTGATTGCTCGTCACCTTTAATACGTAATAGGGTATCAGAGCTCATGTCACTTGCAAGTACCGCTTGCAACGAAACTTGGCCATTATCGTCACAATAACTTGTGATGACATCACCGGCTTTTCGCCAATTTTCACCAAGTTGCATTTCAATAATACTACCTGCTTCAATATTGTCACTGGCATTACCGGTTAAATAATATAAAGCCCGTTTGTTTTTACCTAGGTATTGCATTCTAGCCACGGTTTCTTGGCCTAAGTAACAACCTTTAGTAAAACTAATACCGTGAATAGCTTGTAAGTTGAGCATTTGAGGTACGTACTGATCGACGGCAACTTCGCTCATGGCAGGAAAGCCTTCGGCAATTTCTAATAGTTGCCAAACCTTATTGGTATAAACCGGTAATCCTGAGCTTTCAATTAATTTATTTGCGTTAATGGTAGGAGCAATAAATAAATAGTGTTCCATTTGGCCGGCTAAATAAATAATTTGAGCATCACCTTTTGATACTATCGGGTTAAGGCTATCGGGTAATTGTGCAAAATATTGTTGAATGCTGCTGGTAACGTCTTTACCGGCAATAATATAAAACGATAAATGGCTTGCTTGCTCAATATCTACTTTAGCAAAAACGCCAAATTTTTTAAGCTCTGCTAAAGATGCGGCTAAGGTACTTTTAGGTTGAAATAATAAATGACTGTTTTGGTAATTAAATAGTCGGAATACTGAAAACACTTTACCTTTGGCATTACAATGAGCGCCGGTTAGCAATTTAGCGTTATCAATACTATTCACGTCGCAAGTTACTTGCCCTTGTAAATACTTACTTTGTTCATCGCCAGTTAAAGAAATAGCACTGTAATTATCAAGTTCAATAGCAAAAGCTGAAGGTAATGATGATAGTGCGGGTAAATCAGTGTGAATTTTGCTCATAGTTAGACAGAATGACTATTTATTAATGTTGTTATTAGAATTGAGGGCAAATAAGAAAAACTCAAGCTTTTAGTGCGTTTTTCTTAGCTAAATTGCTACAATAATGGGTAGCGTTGTTTTATAAAAAATTTTTAAAAGGTTGCTGATGTCGTTATTAAATAATAAAGCTAGATTAAGATGGGCTTGTCGTCGGGGTATGTTGGAATTAGATGTGCTGTTTTTACCTTTTGTTGATGAAGCTTATGATCAGTTATCAGAAAACCAAAAGTTAACCTTTGAACGTTTGTTAGAAGGTGATGACCCTGATTTGTTTGCTTGGTTTATGGGACATCAAGAATGCAAGGATGCCGAATTAAATGACATGGTCCAACTTATACTCAACCGAGTCAAAGTATAAACTCAGCTTAAATTCCTCAGCACATGCCCGTATTTGGTTATTCTGCCAATGTTTAATGTTAGTGTTTGTGCTGAGTTATAGTTTATCGCTTATTTTTCAACTAGCATTTTTTTATCTTGTTGTAGCCGTATTCTTGTTTGGTTTGCTAATTTTTCTTCTGAGCGAGTTAACATTAGGGGTCGGCACTCAAACAAGTCCTGAATATTTTACTCTCGATTTATCCGGTTATTGTCAATTTGGCCTTGATGATATTTGGCTACTAACCAAAGCGAGTAAATTGAGCTTTTGGGGTTGTTATTTAACCTTAGAAAAAATCGACCCGTTAACACAAAAGGTGCTTGAGCCTAAAATCCAGAAGCGACGTTTTATTTTTAAAGACAGCATGAACAAACAAGACTATGCCCGTTTATGCCGAGTTATTTTAAAAAATAAAAACGAAAAACAAGCGCTTGATGTTAAGCAATAAGCGCTCATCGTAAAACTACATTTCTCTTAATGTAATGTTACTGTTTCTTTCTGCTTTTAACGTTTGTGGTGAAAGAATAGTGATTTCGGCATTTTCTAATAAGTTAGGATAATCTAACGTGTAATGTAAGCCTCGGCTTTCTTTACGCTTTAAGGCGCTATGAATAATCAATTCGGCTACTTGCACTAAGTTTCTTAGTTCTAATAAATTATTACTAACTCGGAAATTTTGATAATACTCGTCAATTTCGCGTTGTAATAGTTCAACACGGTGTAATGCCCGTTGTAAACGTTTTGTTGTTCTGACAATGCCAACATAATCCCACATAAATAAACGTAATTCGTGCCAGTTATGTTGAATAATAACTTCTTCGTCTGAATCTGTTACGCGGCTTTCATCCCATTTCGGAAGTTGAATATATTTCTGCTTAATATCAAGGGTTTTAGTGATATGCTCAGCGGCAGATTTGGCAAAGACTAAACATTCCAATAATGAATTGCTGGCAAGACGATTAGCGCCATGTAAGCCAGTATATGATACTTCACCAATGGCATATAAATTAGCGATATCGGTTTGACCATTTTTATCAATCATCACCCCGCCACAGGTATAATGGGCTGCGGGGACTATTGGTAATGGTTCTGTGGTCATATCAATACCCAAAGATTTTGTTTTTTCGTAAATCGTTGGGAAATGTTGCTTGATAAATTCTGGTGATTTATGGGTGATATCAAGGTACATACAATCAGCACCAAGACGTTTCATTTCATAATCTATTGCGCGTGCGACAATATCGCGCGGAGCTAATTCGGCTCTTTCGTCAAATTCTGGCATGAAGCGGCTGCCGTCAGGTCGCCTTAATAAAGCGCCTTCACCACGTAACGCTTCAGTTAATAAAAAGGTTCTCGCTTGCGGATGAAATAAACAAGTAGGATGAAATTGGTTAAACTCCATATTAGCTACTCGGCAGCCCGCGCGCCAAGCCATGGCAATACCATCACCACTGGCAATATCTGGATTTGATGTATATTGATAAACTTTACTGGAACCGCCAGTTGCTAGAATTATTTTTTTCGCGTGAATGTTTTCAACTTTTTCGGAATTACGATTCCAAATATAAGCGCCAATACAGCTTTTTTTGGCTTTATCGGTAATTAAGTCGATGGCGTTATAGCGTTCAAAAATTCGAATGCGTCGATGTTTTCTCACCCGTTCAACTAAGGTGGTTTGAATTGATTGACCTGTAGCATCTGCCGCATGAAGGATCCGGCGGTGACTATGGCCACCTTCACGAGTTAAATGATAACGTGTTTCTCCATTATCGGCATTTTCTTGGTCAAAATTTACGCCTTGGTCAATTAACCACTCTAAGCAAGCTTTTGCGTTTTCTGCGGTAAAGCGGACACTATCTTCTTCACACAGTCCTGCACCAGCAATTAAGGTGTCAGCTACATGTGAATCAATACTGTCGTTTTCATCAAACACGGCAGCAACACCACCTTGTGCGTAATAGGTTGAACCTTCACTCACCGGCCCTTTGCTTAACACAACCACGTCGGCATGTTGTGCTAATTTTAAAGCTAAAGTTAAACCAGCTGCGCCACTGCCAATAATTAATACGTCGCAATTGTGTTGTTGTTTCATATCTTCGGTAAGTTCAGGTACTATAAGCAGATATTTTACCGTTTATTATTCAATACGAATAGTATTTAGCGCATTTGATAATAATTTTTATAAAAATCAAATTTATTTAGAACTTTTTTTGACTACTGTAGTCTTACTTGTTGTGTTCGATATGAGCCGAGTGTCGAAAAGTGTTGTAGTTGTTTAGAGGATTAGGCTCAGATGAGCGAACAAAAGATCGATCAGGCCCTGGTTGAACGTGTACAGAAAGGAGATAAAAACGCATTTAATTTATTAGTAACTAAATACCAGCAACGTGTTGCGAACTTAGTTAGCCGATATATTAAAAACCATAGCGATGTATCAGATGTAGTGCAAGAGGCGTTTATTAAAGCTTATCGAGCATTACCTAATTTTCGTGGTGATAGTGCGTTTTATACCTGGTTATTTAGGATTGCGGTTAACTGCGCTAAAAATCATTTAGTGGCAAATAATCGTAAACCAAGTAGTTCAGATCTTGATGTTGAAGACGTAGAGAATTATGATGGTGGTGAAGCTTTAAGAGTCAATGCATCACCAGAAAAGCTGTTATTAACAGAAGAAATTAAAACCGTTATATTTAGAACCATTGAAAAGTTACCTGAAGATTTACGGACAGCAATAAACCTTCGAGAACTAGATGGCCTAAGTTATGAAGAAATAGCTGAAATAATGGATTGCCCCGTTGGGACAGTGCGTTCGCGAATATTTCGCGCACGAGATGCAATAGATAAACAAATTAAACCTTTATTACAACATTAATCGTTAATGTTAATAAGTAAAAAGGTTATTAATAAGGTACCTATATGACAGAAAGTAAGTTTGAGACAGTATCTTCATTGGTTGATAATTATCAATTGGATGATAAAGAGCTTATTGACGTAAGTAATGATGAGCAAATGTCTGATACTTGGAGCCGTTACCATTTAATTGGTGATGTACTTCGTGATGATGCCCCAAGCACTATCGATCTTGATATATCCTTAAATATTGCTTCCGCTATTGCGGCTGAGCCTACCGTGTTAGCACCACAGCGTAAAACGGTAACTCAACAAGTTAAAGCCACGGTAATTAAGTTAGCAAAACCTTTTGGTCAAGTTGCTATCGCGGCTTCTGCGGCTACCTTAATGATTGTTGGTGTCCAACAGAATGTGGCGCAAACAGAGCAAATCATTCCTAACCAAGTTGTGCAAACTATGCCTGTGTTTGGTACCGCGGATCCGGTGAGTTTAAATGTCTCACAAAAGCCGTCACAAGAAGCGAAACGTCAAGCATATATGGAACAACAGCGTCGTTTTCAAGCATTATTAGCTGATCATCAGCAGCAGTTAAAGTTAAAACAAATTACTGTTCAAGCTGAGCAATCTGAGACACAGGTAGAAAATAATACTCAATGAGATCCCTCTTTTTAATACCATTGCTGCTGAGCAGTTTTTTATCAGCAGCGGTGGAAAATGATCAAGCCTATACTTCGCTTGAAAAGCTATCCCAATCCCTTCGTTCTTTAAATTTCACTACTTCCTTTGTTGTTGTTAAGAATAACAATGCGGAACCGTATCATTGGTCGCATGGCATCAATGAAGATAACGCGGAAGTTGAAGTGTTATCAATTTTAAATGGTCCTCATCGTGATGTGGTGCGTCGTAATAATATTGTCAGTTATTTGGAATCAGGTATTGAACCTTATTCAGTTAATAGTGCGTTTATTGCGAGCCCAATCCCTGAAATATTTTCAGGTAATACTGAAAAGCTAATAAAAAATTATGATTTGGTTTCTGCCGGTCGTAGTCGGATTTTAGGGCGAGTGGCTCAGTTTATTCGTATTATTCCTAAAGATCCTTTTCGTTATGGACATTGGGTTTGGTTAGATAAAGATTCTGGCTTGCTGTTAAAATTGGCGGTTATTAACGATAATGGTCAGGTATTAGAACAAATTCAATTTACTCATCTTGAGTTAGATGAAACCATTAATCCATCATTGCAGCAAATCGAATTAACGGATTTGCCAACGGTGATTGATTTACCTGATTTGGTACAAAAGCAAGATCATGCTTGGGGGCTATCGTGGTTGCCAGAAGGTTTTGTCGAAATTAACGCTAATACGCATAGGATCATGCATACCAAACAGCCGACTGAATTTAAAATGTTTAGCGACGGTTTAGTGGATTTTTCTGTTTATGTTAGTCCAAGCCAAGATGAAAACCGGCCATCAGGTTTTGCTCAAGACGGCGCAACAATCGCTTTTAATGAAGTGATTAATGGCATTGAAGTGAGTGTTGTTGGTAAAATTCCAGCGAGTACGGCACAAAAAATTGCCAGTTCATTAATTTTTAAAGTTACACCGTAATCAGTCACAGGGTCTGTTGATTTTTGTTTATACTTTCAGCAATAGGCTATTTTAAGTGATAGTAAAGCAGAGTGAACTTTGTTTGGTTGTTCCAAATGAGTGAAATTCTAATGCCGCTAGCGCACAAAATAGCCATTGCACTATGTACTATGCACTATGCACTATGCACTGAGGGCTGAGGCTAAAATCGCTTTACTGGGCGTTAAAACTATTGGTTTAGATGACTAAACGAGATAATTTCGGCCTTGATTAACCGATTTTATCTCTCAGCTGAATTATTAAACTGAATTATTAAACAAAGATAAACAGACCCCATTATGATTGAAGAAAATGCCACCGTTATTGCAATCGACAATGATAAAATTATTGTTGAAAGCCAAGTAAAATCGACTTGTAGCTCATGTCAGCAAGTCGATAACTGTGGTAGTGGCCAAGTAGCAAAAGCTATCCCTCATCGTAAACTAACCGTTAAACTTGAAAACCATTTAAACCTGACAATTGGTGATCCGGTGGTTTTAGGTATTCCTGAACATCAATTATTAAAAAGTGCTTGGCAAGTCTATTTTATGCCGCTGCTCGGTTTACTCTTTTGTGCCGGTTTAGGGCAATATATCAGCCATTATTTTGCGCTTACTCATGAGTTATTAACGATAATTTTTGGTGTTTTAGGCGCTTTTAGCGGATTTAAATACGCTAAATATTTACAGAATCGGTTAACGGAACAAGAAAACTTAGCGCCGAAATTACTGAGAAAACAAGTTGAAACAATTAATATTGTTGAAATACCCTCCTGATCCCAACTAAAGATAGCTTGCACGCCGTAAATTCGCTAAAATCTCGCCAACCTATTTTTTAGCCGTAAACTGTTAATTCTCTATCTATGAAACATATTCGAAATTTCTCTATTATTGCTCACATTGATCACGGTAAATCGACTTTGTCTGATCGTTTAATTCAACATTGTGGTGGTCTACAAGCGCGTGAAATGGCAGCGCAAGTGCTTGACTCAATGGACATTGAACGCGAACGTGGCATTACTATTAAAGCACAGAGTGTAACGTTAGATTATATTGCTAAAGATGGTGAAACTTATCAGCTTAACTTTATCGACACGCCAGGCCATGTTGATTTTTCTTATGAAGTATCACGTTCATTAGCGTCTTGTGAAGGGGCGTTATTAGTGGTTGATGCAGGACAAGGCGTTGAAGCGCAAACGGTTGCTAACTGTTATACGGCGATAGAAATGGATTTAGAAGTTATTCCTATTTTAAATAAAATAGATTTACCACAAGCTGATCCAGAAAGAGTTGCGGAAGAAATAGAAGACATTATTGGTATTGATGCCACTGATGCTGTGACCTGTTCAGCTAAAACCGGCTTAGGCATAGAAGATGTTTTGGAAACAATTGTTGCTAATATTCCACCTCCTGTTGGTGAACGAGATGCTAATTTACAAGCATTAATTATCGACTCATGGTTTGATAATTACCAAGGGGTTGTGTCACTGGTTCGTGTAATGAACGGTGAAATTAAAAAAGGCGACAAAATGGTGGTGATGTCGACAGGACAAACTCACCTCATTGATAAAGTTGGTATTTTCACCCCGAAACAAAAAGATACCGGCATTTTACGAACGGGTGAAGTTGGTTTTGTTATTGCGGGTATTAAAGAAATTCATGGCGCGCCAGTTGGTGACACCATCACTATTTCGAAAAAAGAAGCGGCAGCGCCACTCCCTGGCTTTAAAAAAGTTCAACCGCAAGTGTATGCGGGTATTTTCCCTGTTAGTTCAGAAGAGTATGAGAACTTTCGTGATGCCCTTAATAAATTAAGCTTAAACGATGCCTCATTACTTTTTGAACCAGAGAACTCTTCAGCTTTAGGCTTTGGTTTCCGTATTGGTTTCCTTGGCATGTTGCATATGGAAATTGTGCAAGAACGTTTAGAACGTGAATACAATCTTGATTTAATTACCACAGCGCCAACGGTTAACTATGAAATTGCTTGTACCAATGGTGAAGTAATTTCAATTGATAACCCAAGTGATTTACCGCCAATTAATAATATTGACGAAATTCGTGAGCCGATTGTACAAGCGAATATTTTAGTGCCGCAAGAGCATTTAGGTAATGTTATTACTTTATGTATTGAAAAACGTGGTGTGCAAAAAGATATTATTTACCATGGTAAACAAGTTGCGGTTACTTATGAATTACCGATGGCTGAAGTGGTGATGGATTTCTTTGATAAATTAAAATCTACGAGTCGTGGTTATGCCTCTCTCGATTATCACTTTGTGCGATTTGAAGCGGCAGACATGGTTCGTGTTGACGTGATGATCAATGGTGATCGTGTTGATGCGTTAGCAATGATCACCCATCGTTCTCATTCTATCTCTCGTGGTCGAATGTTAGTTGAAAAACTAAAAGAGCTTATTCATCGTCAAATGTTTGATATTGCGATTCAAGCGGCAATTGGCAATAACGTTATTGCCCGTACAACCGTGAAACAACTTCGTAAAAACGTAACGGCAAAATGTTACGGTGGTGATATTTCTCGTAAGAAAAAACTTCTCCAGAAACAAAAAGACGGTAAAAAGCGCATGAAACAAGTAGGTAATGTAGAAATACCTCAAGAAGCGTTTTTATCAGTGTTAAAACTAGACAAATAATTAGGACGAATACGGGAATAATATGGCTGTTTATTTTTCAATTTTTTTGGTGATCATTACGGTAGTTACGGGCATTGTTTGGTTAGCCAATAAGTTTTATTTAGCGCCACAACGGCAGCTAAAATTAGCAGAAGCTAAAGCGCAATGTGAGGGTGAATTACCCGCTGATGCCGTTAATAAAATTGTTGAGCCATCAAACTTAGTTGATACCTCAGTACAAATATTTCCGGTGATTGCTTTTGTCCTTATTTTACGATCATTTTTATGGGAACCGTTTCAAATACCATCTGGCTCAATGATGCCAACCTTACTTGATGGTGACTTTATTTTAGTAAATAAATTTAACTACGGTTTACGTGATCCAGTGGCTCGCCATAAGTTTTATGAAAATGGTTTGCCTGAGCGAGGCGATGTAGTGGTATTTAAATACCCACTAAATCCCCAAATTGACTACATTAAACGTGTTATCGGCTTACCGGGTGATCGCATTATTTATCGTGATAAATCGATCTATATTAAACCGGCTTGTCAAACAACAGATGAAACTTGTCCTAAACTTGAAAAAGTGATCACGGAATTTGTTAATAAAGGTGAATATAAATCGGGCGGTGATGATTTATATCGTTATACCTCGAAGATGCCAAACAAAAGTCATGACATTTTGATTGATTTGAGTATTCCAGCCCAGCAACAAGCAAAGAGTTTTTGTATGCATGCAGGTGATCGTTTATGTCAGCAATCAGGCACGGCCATTGATGAATATGTGGTACCAGCAGGGCATTATTTTGTGATGGGTGACAACCGTGATAACAGTTTAGATGGTCGTTTTTGGGGCTTCGTACCGGAAGAAAACTTAGTGGGTGAAGCGGTAGCTATTTGGATGAGTTTTGATTTTGAAAATACCGAACAAGACTTCTTACCAACTTGGATCCCAACCGGTGTTCGTTTTTCTCGTATAGGTGCTATTGATTGAATATCAAAACTAACCCAATAGCTTACAATAAACTTGTCAGTAAAATTGGCTATACTTTTAAAAATAAGAATTTATTAATTCAGGCGGTTACTCATCGTAGTGCTAAAGGCGAGCATAACGAACGCCTTGAGTTTCTTGGTGATTCAATTTTAGGCTTTGTTATTGCGGAAGCGCTTTATGATAAGTTTCCTAAACATTGTGAAGGTGATTTAACGCGCATGCGTTCGAGTTTGGTAAAAGGCGTTACTTTAGCCAAACTTGCTACTGACTTCGGTTTAGGTGAGTTTTTAGTCTTAGGCCCTGGCGAGTTAAAAAGTGGCGGTCATAAACGTGAGTCCATTTTAGAAGATGCCATTGAAGCCATTATTGGTGCGGTATATTTAGATTCGGATCTTGATACTTGCAAAGCGTTAATTTTGTCATGGTTTTCTGTGCATTTAGCGGTAATAAAGCCAGGTGTACATAAAGATCCTAAAACACGTTTACAAGAATACCTACAAGGCAAAAAAATTCCATTACCTGTTTATGAAGTGATTGATATTCAAGGTAAGTCACATAATCAAATGTTTACCGTAAGCTGTGACACTGAAGTACTGAATGAAACGGTACTAACAAAAGCAACCAGTCGACGTAAAGCTGAACAGGCCGCGGCACAACAAGTTTTGGATAAAATAGATAATGGCAAATAACGCATTACCAACTGAAAACCAGCATTGTGGTTTGATCGCTATTGTCGGTCGACCGAATGTTGGTAAATCAACGCTTTTAAATGCCTTATTAGGGCAAAAAGTCAGTATTACCTCACGTAAACCACAAACCACTCGTCACCGTATTTTAGGTATTTTAACCGAAGAAAATAATCAAGCGGTACTTGTTGACACCCCTGGTTTACACAACGAAGAAAAACGCGCCATTAACCGTTTAATGAATCGTGCGGCCAGTAGCTCGATTGTTGAAGTTGAATTGGTGTTATTTTTGGTTGAAGGTACTCACTGGACGACGGATGACGAATTAGTACTAACAAAAATAAAGCAGTCAGGCGCACCTTGTATTTTAGTGGTCAATAAAACCGACAATGTTCAAGATAAAGAAGAGCTATTACCGCATTTACAAAAATTAGCTAGCCAATATGACTTTAAAGAAATCGTGCCAATTTCAGCTAAAAAAGGTGAAAATCTCGATAAAATACAAGCAATTTGTTTTGCGCATTTACCGGAAAGTGAATTTTGGTTTCCGGAAGATTACATTACCGATCGTTCAAGTCGTTTTATGGCCTCAGAAATTATTCGTGAAAAATTAATGCGCTTTACCGGCGAAGAATTGCCTTATTCAACCACGGTTGAAATAGAACAGTTTAAACAAGACGATAAAGGTATTTTACACATTAATGCCTTAGTTTTAGTTGAGCGTAATAGCCAAAAACGTATGATTATTGGTAACAAAGGCGAAAAAATGAAAACTATCGGCCAAGAAGCAAGGCGCGATATGGAAGCCTTATTTGGCCAAAAAGTTTTTCTTGAAACCTGGGTGAAGGTAAAACAAGGCTGGGCGGATGATGAACGTGCTTTACGTTCTTTAGGTTATGGTGATGATTATTCATCATAATGTAAGCTGTTTTCTACTATTCAACGGATAGAATAGTTTTTAACATCACTGACCAAAGCCATGTTAACCAATACTCAATCTGCTTTTTTATTACATTCTCGGCCATATAAAGAAAATCAGCTATTGCTCGACTTTATCACCGAACATGATGGTAAAGTCTCTGCTATTACCTTTTCTGGTAATAGTGTTAAATCTAGCAAAAAAGCACTATTACAACCTTTTTTACCCCTTAATATTAGTTATAAAGGTCAGCGTTCTCTTAAACATTTAACCTTAGTAGAAGCCGTCGGTAAGTCTTATGCTTTTCAAGGTAATTATTTGTACAGCGGCTTTTATTTAAATGAATTAATGGTGCGTTTATTAGGGGAGCTTATTCCATGCCCAGCCTTGTATCAGCAGTATCAGCAAAGCTTGCTGGCTTTAAATGAACAGCATACCATCGAAATTGTTTTAAGAAATTTTGAAATGGTATTGTTAGAAGAGTTAGGCCAAACTATCGACTTTGACGAGCTTTATATGAGCGCAGCATCGCATTTTTATTATATTGCTGAGCATGGTTTTATTCCCGCTATCAACAAATTGCCACAACCTTGTTATGATAAACATCACTTACTGGCAATTGCTGAGCAAAATTTTGCTGATGACAAAACCTTATACAGCTTTAAGTTATTAATGCGGCAAATAATGGCACCTTTATTAGGTAATAAACCATTAAATTCTCGCAAGCTATTTACTAAAAAATAAACGAAGAGACAAAACTAAATGAAAGATATTCTGCTGGGTGTGAATGTTGACCATATTGCTACACTAAGACAAGCGCGTGGTACTAATTACCCTGATCCTGTTCATGCTGCTGCAGTTGCCGAACATGCTGGTGCTGATGGTATTACCGTACATTTAAGAGAAGACCGCCGCCATATTCAAGACCGAGATATTTATGTGTTAAAAGAAACGTTAAAAACACGCATGAACTTTGAAATGGCAGTAACCGATGAAATGGTGGCCATAGCTTGTGAAGTAAAGCCGGCTTTTTGCTGTTTAGTTCCTGAAAAACGTGAAGAGCTAACAACGGAAGGTGGTTTAGATGTTATTGGTAATTTAGCCCGTATCAGTGATGCTGTTGCTAAATTGGCTGCACAAGGGGTTGAAACTAGTTTATTTATTGATGCTGATAAAGCACAAATTGATGCAGCGGTTAGTTCAAAAGCAACCTATATCGAAATTCATACCGGCCATTATGCCGATGCTGTAAATGAACATGAGCAACAACAAGAGTTAGCGCGTATTACCGAAGGGGTAAAATATGCTAGCAGCCAAGGCTTAAAAGTGAATGCTGGCCATGGCTTACATTATTTTAATGTTAAACCTATTGCCGCCATTGAAGAAATAATTGAATTAAATATTGGTCACGCCATTATTGCTCGTGCTGCTATTGATGGTATGGAGAAAGCCGTACGTGATATGAAACGATTAATGTTAGAAGCTAGAGCTTAATGTCTGTTCTTGGTATTGGCACCGATATTGTTGATATTACCCGTTTAGAAAAAATGAGTGATGTGGTGCGAGCTAAATTAGCTCGCCGTGTGCTCACAGATGCTGAGTATCAACATTATAGTAATATCAAGTTTCCTATCCCTTATTTAGCTAAGCGTTGGGCCGGTAAAGAAGCGGCAGCGAAAGCACTAGGTACAGGTATTGCTGAAGGTGTATCTTTTCAGCATTTTTCTATTACCTCGCTTAATAGTGGCCAACCTATATTAAATTTAAGTGACAGGGCACTTGAGCGAGCACAGCAAATGAATGCCAGCAGCTGGCATATAAGTTTGTCCGATGAAGTTCAGTATGCCGTTGCTTTTGTTGTGCTTTCTCGTTAAGCGTTATTTTTAATTAACTGTAATTCTAATTATCCACTATACTTTTTTTAGACCCGTAAAGCCGTTTAAGGATGTTGTATGAGCATGGAACTTGAAAGAAATCTATTACTCGAAAGACGAAAGGAGCCACCTGAGCAATCTGTTTTATGGAAAAAATTGACCTTGGCGCAAAAATTTTCAGCGAGTAGTTTAGGAAAGTTCGGTTACGAACTTGCGTTTATACGCAACGAAAACGGGCATAATATTGCGGTATTAACGTGTGATAGCTTGATCGCTGTTGTCACCGAAGATGGAGATATCAACTCATCTCCAGATATTAAGATTCGAAAAGGTTAAATAGATGATAGGTTTAACTTAAGTATCTAGGTGCTTTGACAATTAATCGTTCGATGTGTTCAGCAAACTCAAAAAACTCTGGTTCCAAGCAGGTTAAACTGGCATCTTGTTTTAATTGTGTTTCTATTTGGTGAATAATTTTACTTAAATTTGGTACGCCACAATAACAGCAAGCTCCATTTAACTTATGGATCAGGGTTTTTACTTGCTCAGTATCCTGACATGAAATGGCATCTTCAATACTGAGTTTTGTTTCTGGTAAGGTTTTAATTAAGCCGGCTAACATGTCACGGGCCAGATCTTCTTTATTACCCGCGCGCTTTATCGCTAAAGGCCAATCAATATCCTGATTACTAGCATCTTTGGTTACCGTTTTTGTTGCTAGTAATGGTGTGTTCAATAGCTCAGGCACTACTTCAGAAGTAAACAGGTTAGTATCACAATATTCATAAATAGTGTGTTTTAGCATGGCTTCATCAATAGGTTTAGTCATGTAAGAGTCAAAACCTTGTTGCAAGAGTTTTTCTTTTTCACCGGCTAAGGCATGAGCCGTTACCGCAATAATTGGTGTGCTTTCGTTAAAGGTTTCAGTTCTTATTTTACTTAATGCTGTTGCGCCATCCATCACCGGCATTTGAATATCCATAAAAATTAACGCGAACTTTTCATTTTCAGCCATGCGTAAAGCGTGTTCACCATTAACCGCGGTGGCAACGTCAGTTACCTGTTCTAATAAAAGGGCTTTAATTAATTTTAAGTTGGCATCATTATCATCAACAGCGAGTACTTTTATTGGTAGTTTTTGGCAATGTTTAGTGTTGTTATTTTGCTCGGCAACACTTGCATGCGGCATAAGCTCTTTTAATAACCTCGATGGAATAATCGGCTTACTTAAACAGCTTTTAGCACCTGCGGACAATAATGCTTCTTGTAAGCTGGGCGAATTACTATTGATGGCAAAATGAATATTATTTATTTTCGGCGCTAGTGTTGTTAATAACTCTTTTAAATCGTTAAGGGCGGTAGGGCTAATATTGTAGCCGATCAGCGCATGTTGATAATGGTTTTCATTAATGAGTATATTGGTTAATTCCTCAATACTAGTACATGGTGTCACTTCCATGCCCCAAGTTTCTAATAACCGACTGGTTGCCATACGGCTATGATCTTGGGGTTCAAAATATAAAATGGGCTGTTGATGTAATGGCGAAGTATCAATTGAGGTTTTAATTTGTACCGGGTTGATTTCACATTGGCAGGTGAACCAGAATGAAGAACCTTGATCTTTATTACTATGAAAACCAATATCACCTTGCATTTCTTCAGCTAAACGCTGCGATATAACCAGCCCTAAACCGGTACCGCCATAAAGTCGCGTGACACTTTTATCTGCTTGGCTAAATGCTTCAAATAGTGATGCCTGCTGTTTTTTGCTCATGCCAATACCGGTATCGGTAATGGTGAACTTTAACAAGGCTTGTTTGCCGTCATTTTGATCACAGTCAATATCGATAGTGACAAAACCTGTTTGGGTAAATTTAATCGCATTGTTGGCAAGGTTTAATAATATTTGTTTAATTCTCATGGCATCACCAATAACGCCATCAGGAATATTGCTAGCAACTCGGTATGAAAATTCAATATTCTTTTTATGGGCACTTGGCGCTAATAAGGTAATCGTCTCTTCAATCGCATCTCGAAAAATGAACGGAATTTTTTCTATGATCATTTTACCAGCATCAAGTTTTGAGAAGTCGAGAATGTCGTTGATGATGGCGAGTAAATTATTAGCAGAGCGTTCAATGGTTTCTAAATAATCACGCTGTGTATCGGTTAATGGCGTTTTCAATACTTGCCGCGTAAAACCAAGGACACCATTTAGCGGAGTTCTTAATTCATGACTCATATTCGCTAAAAATTCTGACTTAACGCGGTTGGCATCTTGCGCCTTTCTTTTGGCTAAGTCTAATTCAACGTTTTGTATTTCAAATTGCTCTAAACTTTCACGTAAGTCTAAAGTTGCTTGGTCAATACTGCGCTGCATTTCATCATGATAATCTCCTAATGATTGCGCCATCGCATTAATACCATTTTTAAGAAAATTGAGTTCGCCAATTAATTGGCCACTAACTCGGCTTTCTAATTTACCTTCTCGAATTCTATCAACCGCTTGTACCATAGAAGTTACTGGTCGAGTTACATTTTTTATTAGCTTAAAAGTAAAAAAACCGCTGACAAAAGAGCCAACCAAAACAATAAAAAAAGCCGTAAGTAACTCTGTTTGTTGATCAAACTTTAACGTGCTACGGTCAATTTGTAAGGTGATATAACCTAGGTTTTCAATATGGTCATTACTATCATTAAGGCGAGGATATTCATTGATGATCGGTGTTCTAAAAATTACGTAATCATCAATGCTTTCTCGACTTGTATTACTAGGAATATTGGTTTGATTATTTAACCGTAAAAGGTTGGTATCGCCGTGATAGGCACTCGTAACAAAAACTTGGTGATCTAGAGTAAAAACCGTAATACTTTTTATGATGGTTGAATGGCTACGGTGGGCAAAACCGATTAGTTCACGGAGCTTTTCGCGATTTTTATGCTGTAAATGTTCAGAACTGGTGATCGCTAAAGGTTCAATAATACTTGTAGCTCTTAAGGCTAAAAAGTCATCGAGTTCAACATAACGTTGGTAGGAAAAGTAGCTGGCAATACTGATCCCTATGACAGTTGTTGGCACAATAGTCAGTAGTACAACCCATTCTTTTAAGCTTATTTTCTGCATCTATCGAGGAAAAATTAGTGTAAAATCTGCTACCTAAATCATATCATGTCATATAGCGATGTAAATTTATAGCGATATAACATGCTATTACGTAATAGTTACGTATTGTGCCCGCAGAAAGAGATTTCATTCATTATGGTGACATTTTACAAACCACCCAAAAAACAAAGTTTACTGAATAAAACATTAGCGCTAAATGTTAGTCGTTTAGATCATAATGGTTGCGGTGTGGCGCAATATCAAAAGCAATCCGTGTTTATTGAACAAGCGTTACCCGGTGAAAAGGTCAGTGTTAAAGTTATTGAACAAAGCAGTAAATACATTAAAGCGAAATTATTGGCGATCACATCAAAAAGTGAAGATAGGGTGCAAGTGCCATGTCGATATTTTAGTCAATGTGGTGGCTGTAATTTACAACATCTGGATTACCCTGCGCAGTTAAGTTTTAAACAGCAAAAAGTCAGTCAGTTATTAAGCCGAGCGAATATAGATATTTCGGCGTTACCTTGGCAAACCAATCTTACTTCCGATTTTTACCATTACCGGCGAAAAGCACGTATTGGTGTGCAATATAATAAACACGGTGAAGCCATTGTTGGCTTTCGTCAAAACAGTAGTAATAATTTGATTAATATTCAGCATTGTCAGGTGTTGAATGAAAATATTGCCGATATTTTTGTGCCGTTAAAAAAGGTGCTCGATACGTTAACCGGTCATAAATCGGTTGGTCATATTGAAGTGATTTCGGCAGATCGGGTGTGTGTAGTGGTTCGTCAATTGATCAAACTACCCGCTGAAGATAAAGCGTTATGGTTAGCTGCCGCACAAGAGCATCAATGGCAGGTGATTATTGATGATGGTAAAACGTTACAGCCTTTATCTAATGAGGATGCTTCATTAGCGTTAACCTATTCGTTACTTGATGATAGTGAGATCCGATTTTCACCGAATGATTTTATTCAAGTAAATCACAAAATTAACCAGTTAATGGTACAACAAGCCATTAACTGGTTGGAATTAACCAACACGGATCAAGTGCTCGATCTTTTTTGTGGCTTAGGCAACTTTAGTTTGCCAATAGCTAAACAGGTCAGCTCGGTAACCGGTGTTGAAGGCGTTACCGCCATGGTTGATAAAGCTGGCGAAAATGCTAGTTTAAATAAGCTTAATAATTGCCATTTTTATCATGCTGATCTTAATAGTGATTGGCAGGATGCACCTTGGTTAGCCACACAATATAATAAAATTGTACTCGATCCTGCTCGTGCTGGTGCCGAACAAGCGGTTGAACAAATTAGCCAATTTAAGGCCGAAAAAGTCCTTTATATTAGTTGTGATCCCAGTAGTTTAGCCAGAGATACTGCTTTGATGATAAAACAAGGTTATAAAATTGAAAAAATTGCCTTAATGGACATGTTTTCTCAAACAAAGCACATTGAAACTATGGTATTGTTTGTTCCAAGTAAATGATTACACAGCTGTTAATTTTTTAAGGTGATACAGTTATGGTATCTGTTCGTAAATCACATCTTATGTCTGAAACTAGCTTTGATGAATGGCTATCAAGGCTCTCGCTAACACCCAATAAAAAATCGGCACTTGAAGCGTTATGGTTACAAGTAAAGGGTAAATTAATTAATCACTTAGAATGTGAAACCAAGTCATTAGAAATGGTGGAAATTCTTGCTGAGTTAAATTTAGATGCTGACTCTTTATGCGCTGCTTTTTTAGTGCCTCTTTGCGAATATAAATTAATGTCGTTAGAAGAGGTCAAAGCGAATTATGGCAAAGCTATTTATATGCTTTGTAACGGCGTTGCTCAAATGGAAGCCATTAAAACCTTACAGCAGTCACAAACCAGTCAAATAGGTAATAATCAAATCGACAACATTCGTCGTATGTTATTAGCGATGGTGGATGATGTTCGTGCTGTGGTTATTAAGCTGGCTGAGCGTTTGTGTTATTTGCGCATTGTGAAAAACGCCGATGAAGAAACACGTGTTATTGCGGCCAAAGAAACTGAAAATATTTATGCACCGTTAGCTAACCGCTTAGGTATAGGGCAATTGAAATGGGAATTAGAAGATATCTCGTTTCGTTACTTACACCCTGACGTGTATATGAAAATTGCCAGTTGGTTAGATGGTAAGCGTTTAGATCGCGAAAAATACATGCTGGATTTTGTTAATCACCTACAAGCTCAGCTTGAAAAAATGCATGTAAAAGGCACGGTTTATGGCCGACCAAAACACATTTTTAGTATTTGGAAAAAAATGCAAAAAAAATCCCTCGACTTCGAACAATTGTTTGATGTACGAGCGGTACGCATTATTGTTGAAGAACTCCAAGATTGTTATGGCGCATTAGGAGCGGTGCATACTACCTGGAAGCATCTACCCAATGAATTTGATGATTATGTTGCGACACCAAAACCGAATGGATACCAATCAATTCATACGGTTGTTTTAGGGCCTGAAGGCAAAGCCGTTGAAGTACAAATTCGTACTAAACAAATGGATGAAGATGCCGAGCTCGGTGTTGCTGCCCATTGGAAATATAAAGAAGGCTCGGCGCATGGTAAAACATCAGGTTTTGATGAAAAAATTAATTGGTTAAGAAAAATTCTACAATGGCAAGATGATGTGGTTGAAAGTGATACCATGCTGGATGAGCTGCGTAGCCAAGTATTTGAAGATAGAATTTATGCTTTTACTCCAAACGGTGATGTCATTGATTTACCGGTTGGTGCTACGCCATTAGATTTTGCTTATTATATTCATTCTAACGTTGGACATTGTTGTATTGGGGCGAAAATAAGTGGTCGAATTGTACCGTTCACCTACCAATTACAAACCGGTGACCAAGTTGAAATTTTAACCAGTAAAACACCGAACCCGAGTAGAGATTGGTTAAATCCTAATTTAAATTACATTCATACGAGTCGAGCGCGAGCGAAAGTTCAGCACTTTTTTAAATTGCTCGACCGTGACAAACATTTAAGCCAAGGCAAAGAGTTACTTGATGCCGAGTTACAAAAACAGCATTTGAGTTCGATTAATTTATCAACAGTGGCTAAGCATTACAACTTAACCACAGTTGATGATCTTTATGTTGCAATCGGCTCTAGTCATATAAAGTTATTAAATGTTATTCACTTTATTGAGCAAAAAGAAAAGGCTGATTTACCTGAGCCAGAGCTTGATATTAACAGCATTGTTAAACGGCCGAGCGAGCAAAAAAATGTTGATGCAAACGGCATTACGGTTTCAGGCGTTGGTAATTTATTAACGCATATGGCCAAATGTTGTCAGCCTGTGCCGGGTGATGACATTTTAGGATTTATTACTCAAGGCCGAGGTATTTCAGTACATCGCCAAGATTGTGAGCAATTAAATCATTTATTATCGCAACAGCCTGAACGACAAGTTGAGGTGCAATGGGGTGATAAACAAACCCAGAAATACCAAGTTAGCTTAAAAATTATAGCGAATGATCGCCAAGGTTTATTGCGTGATGTTTCCACCATTATTTCCAATGATAGGATCAGTATTTTAGGTATGGAAAGTAATTCAGATGTGATGAAAAACAGCATGTCGATGGTAATAAAATTAGAAGTATCTAATGGTGATATGTTAACGCGTTTGATCAATAAAGTGAGTCAAATTGATGATGTTGTTGACGTTCATCGGGTATAAAAGAGTAAATGATTTATGTTAACAGCAGTACCTTCCATTGATAAATTACGTTGGATCATGGCGCAATTACGTGATCCTGATGCCGGTTGTCCATGGGATTTAAAACAAAACTTCGCCTCAATTGTGCCTTACACGCTAGAAGAAGCTTATGAAGTTGCTGATGCTATCGAGCAGGCAGATTTTAATGAATTAGAAAAAGAGCTGGGCGATTTATTATTTCAGGTCATTTTTTATAGCCAGCTAGCAGAAGAAGAAAAACTGTTTGACTTTGATGCAGTTGTTGCTGCTATTTGTGAAAAATTAATTCGTCGTCATCCCCATGTGTTTGCCGATTCAAAATTAACCACTGACGAAGAAATTAAAGCAAATTGGGAAAATGAAAAAGCGAAAGAGCGACAAGATAAAAACGCAGAGCAAGAATTAAGTGTACTGGCCGATATTCCTAAAAATTTACCGGCATTGTCGCAAGCCGCTAAAATTCAAAAACGCTGTTCTCATGTTGGTTTTGACTGGCATAACAAAGAAGATGTGTTAGCAAAAATTAAAGAAGAAGTACTAGAAGTGGAAGAAGTGCTTCATGAACAGCCGCAAGCGTTAGCAGAAGAGCTAGGGGACTTATTGTTTGCAGTAGTGAATTTATGTCGTCATGAAAAACAAGACCCTGAAGCTTTATTGAGAGCGGCGAATAAAAAATTCACTAAACGTTTTCAAGGGGTCGAAGCACAAGTAAAATCTTCAGGAAAACCCTTTCAAGACCATGACTTACCTTCGTTAGAAGCATATTGGCAACAAGTGAAACTAGATGAAAAAAGCGAATACTAGGTATCGAGAAGTCGCAAAAGTGATTTCATTACCCGCCAACCAAGATGTCACCATCGCGTTAACTGATCCTAAAAGCCCAACAAATGTTGGTGCGGTTATGCGGGCGGCAGGATGTTATCAAGCCAACAAGGTACTTTATAGCGGCATACGTTATGCGAAAGCGGCAAAGTTTCAAACGGATACAAAAGATGTCAGCAATAAAATTCCGCTTGAGCATGTAGATGACTTTTTAGTAAATAAGCCTGATGATGTAAAAGTGATTTGTGTTGATCTAGTGGAAGGAGCAACCCCGCTACCAGAATTTATTCATCCTGAAAAGGCCATGTATATTTTTGGTCCAGAAGACGGCACTATTAGCCAAGCGGTTGTCGATAGTGCCGACAGTGTTGTCTATGTACCAACTATTGGTTGTATGAATTTAGCAGCGAGTGTTAATGTGCTGCTTTATGATCGTTTAGCCAAATCAAACTTAACCCACTTTTCGGATCAGTTAATTAAACAAAGCCGAGATACCAACAATACGGTTAAGGTTAAATAATCAGAGTTTATTTAACCTGAACTCGGGATAACTAAAATTTTGGGCTATGCTTAAAAAGAATGGTGGCATAGGTATTGATAATGCAGATATTTTTATTGAAAATTGCGGGAATATTTTTTGTTGGTTTAGCTGGCTTAGGTGTTGTTTTACCTTTATTACCCACAACCCCTTTTTTATTAGTAGCAACCGCTTGTTTTGCTAAGTCATCACCACGTTTTCATCAAAAATTATTAGATAACAAAGTTTTTGGTCCGCTAATCACAAATTGGCGTGAAACTCGAAGCATTCCTAAAAAAGCGAAAGTGATCGCGTTATTGTCGATTATTTTAACTATGATTTATTCGAGTTATTTTATAGAAAATACCTATGTAAAAATCAGCTTTATTTTATTTATGATGTTCCCGATAATTTTTATTGCTCGTTTACCTTTATCAGAGTTAAAGCTGAACAGTCAGCATAACGCTAAATAAAGGTAAACATCGCTATTTGTTTGGTTTATTTACGACGAAATAAACGAACCAAACCTAAAGACAATAGAGCAAACCAAGAAAGTGAGCCGCCACTGTCATCATCAGTGCCGTAAGGGTTTTCCCAACGATCTGGGTTTTTTGGATAATAATCGTCAACATCTAAAACACCGTCGCCATCATCATCATCATCGGCATTGTCGCCAATACCGTCTAAGTCAGTATCAAGGTATTCCGAAGCGTCTTCTGGGTATTTATCTTTACCGTCACAATAACCGTCACCATCAGTATCTACTTGCTCTGATGCATCAACCGGACAAGCATCGGCATTATCACCTACACCATCTTTATCAAGATCGCGCCATTCCTCAGGATCATTAGGGAATTCGTCAGCATTATCACCCACACCGTCGTTATCTGAATCCGTTGTTTCGGAATCGTCAAATGGGAATGCATCTTCAGTATCTTCAACCCCATCGTTGTCATCATCTAAATCGGCATTATCACCTGTGCCATCTTCATCAAAATCGGTTTGTTCCGAACTATCATCAGGGAATTTATCGGTATTGTCAGGAGAGCCATCACCATCAGAATCAGCTGATTCTGTAGGATCAAATGGGTATAAGTCATCAACATCTAAAACACCATCACCATCGTCATCATCATCAATGGTGTTTACTTCACCATCAGCATCAGAGTCTAATAATTCATTGATAGGTAAGGTTAAACCACTCACAGTATCAACAGTAGCATCTGTGATAGTAATTGAATTGACGGTAATAAAGTTATCAGTAGTAATGGCTAATTTATCTGAGTCATCACTTGGTGTTAAAGTGTAATCACTACAGGTTTTATCGGTGGCAACAACAAAGGGTAATTCTTGACGATTATTATAGAAACATTTATTAATCTCAGCCATTGCTTCTAAATTTTCGTAACCTTCAATTACTTGGCCAAAAACAGTAAAACCACCGCTGTTTTCTACAATATCTAAACTTGAGCTGTTGTCATTTAAGTTAAAAAACCATTGGCGGGTTGCGCTGTTCGGGCTTGACGTTTTCGCCATGGCAATAGTGCCAGCCACGTTTGAATAAATAGGCTCGTTGCGAATAGGCGCATTGCTTGGCTTAAATTTAAATAAGTCAGTAGGATCAAAATAATAACTACCGCCTTGAATGATAAAGTTATCACCTGCAGATGTTTTAGCATCACGATGAAAAATCGTATTATCATAACTGCCATCAGCGACATAACTTAAAAAGTTAGCGACGGTAGTTGGCGTTGTTTCATCATACAAGCTGACTTTTACTTTACCATGCGAAGTATCAAACTCTACCACGGTCGCATTGGCAGACATCGGGGCAATTAACGTTGACAGAATAGCCGTTGATAATAAGCTGGCGGCTTTTAATTTAGGAAATGGTGTTTTCAATTGAACCTCTTGTCGTTTTTATCTTTCTATTTTTTTCATTATCTATAGTCAATATAGATAGCTTGGCATTGTACTTTAGACTTAAGCTAGGCAGACATCATAGAAACAATAGGCTTAAAACACGACTGTTTTTACAATTAATTACATTTTGCCAGCGAATTTCTGCCGCGTTTATTTATGAGCCGTTTAGTGCCTTGCCAACAATGTTAGCTAAATGGGGCGGTAACGTTAAGCTTAATGCTATCTCGTGGCCTTTATCAGACATTTTATTCCATGTTTTTTGGACTATGGAAATAATTTTACTTTCTGAATATTTAGCGGCAAATTCATCAAAATAGAACATTAAAAATACCAAACAAGCAACATCTTCAAGGGTTTGGCTATTTTCATTACTTTTTAATTTTGTTTTTTTCACAATGTCGGCAGTGATTTGGCCTTCATCTTCGCTATAGCCATTTTCTAACATTAGACTTTTGGCAAGTTCAGCATGAAATTTTCCTAACTCTTTACGCCAAGTAAAGTAGCCTGATTTTCCTTCTGGAAATTCAGCGCGTTTTAAGTGCCAGCGCTTAATATGTTGTGCGCGCACCGCAATTTGTAAATATTCATTGGCGTCAGGCCAGTATTTATTTAAACAAGCAGACATGCGCTCGCCGTAAAGTAATTCTTTCGGGGTTGCTGTGCCATTGATATCGGTAACGTTGGGATCTTGACGATTAATATTATCGATAGCAGCTAAAGTGTCGCTTAGGCGTTGATTGGTCATAAGATTACCTTGAAGAAAAAAGTTGCACTATAGTAACTCGAATCGGAATATTTTCAATCTAGTTTCCTATATTGACAGCACGCATGAAAATATTCTAATTAATCGGTAATTCTCTGTTTTCAGATATTGTTACTAAACGCGGCTTTCGGTATAATGTTTTCCCGTCTTGCTAAGCTGTTTTATTACTGTTTTGTATTAAATAGATTTAGCCAATTTTTCTTATTTCCATACTTCTGGGTTTTACATGACTACAAGATATATATTTGTCACAGGCGGGGTTGTTTCATCCCTCGGTAAAGGTATCGCCGCTGCTTCATTAGCTGCAATTCTTGAAGCGCGTGGTTTAAAAGTTACCATGCTGAAGCTTGACCCGTATATTAATGTTGACCCGGGCACCATGAGCCCTATTCAGCACGGTGAAGTGTTTGTTACTGAAGATGGTGCCGAAACTGATTTAGATTTAGGTCATTACGAACGCTTTATTCGTACCAAAATGACGAAGCGCAATAACTTTACCACAGGTAGAATTTACCAAGATATTCTTGCGCGTGAGCGTAAAGGTGAATTTTTAGGGGCAACAATTCAAGTTATTCCACATATTACTAACGACATAAAACGCCGTGTGATTGAAGGTGCGGAAGGTTATGACGTAGCTATGGTTGAAATCGGTGGTACGGTTGGTGATATTGAATCACAACCATTTTTAGAAGCTATCCGTCAATTAGGCACTGAACTTGGCCGTGAACGCGCTATGTTTATGCATTTAACGTTAGTGCCTTATTTAGCACCATCAGGTGAAATTAAAACTAAGCCGACTCAACATTCCGTTAAAGAGTTACGCTCTATTGGTATTTTCCCTGATATCTTAGTGTGTCGTAGTGAAGGTTCTATTCCAGCAACTGAACGCGCAAAAATTGCATTGTTCTGTAATGTTGAAGAAAAAGCTGTTGTGTCAATGCGTGATGTTGACAGCATTTATAAAATTCCAGCGTTATTAAAATCGCAAGGTACTGACGAAATAGTCACTAAGCGTTTTGGTTTAGATTTACCTGAAGCAGATTTAGCCGAATGGGAACAAGTATTGTTCAAAGAAGCTAACCCTAAAGGTGAAGTCACTATTGGTATGGTAGGTAAATATATTGAATTACCTGATGCATACAAATCAGTGAACGAAGCTCTTAAACATGCAGGTATTCAAAACCAAGTAACAGTTAATATTAAGTATATTGACTCGCAAGATGTTGAGAGTAAAGGTATTGAAGTATTACAAAACATCGATGCGATTCTTGTGCCTGGTGGTTTTGGTGAGCGTGGTGTTGAAGGTAAAATTATTGCCGCTCAATATGCACGTGAAAATAAAATACCTTATTTAGGGATTTGTTTAGGGATGCAAGTGGCCTTAATCGAGTTTGCCCGTAATGTTGCTGGTATGGCTGATGCCCACAGTACCGAATTTAACCCTGAAAGTGAGCATCCAGTAATTGGTTTGATCAACGAATGGTTAGATGAAGAAGGTAAAGTTGAATACCGTAATGAACACTCAGATTTGGGTGGCACTATGCGTTTAGGTTCACAGCTTTGTCATTTAATGCCAAACACAAAAACGTGTGAAATATACGGTAGCGAAACTATTTATGAACGTCACCGTCACCGTTATGAAGTAAATAATAATTTTAGAGATGAATTATCTGCAGCCGGATTAGTATTTTCTGGTTTATCTTCAGATAAAAAACTGGTTGAAGTCATTGAAATACCAGATCATCCTTGGTTTATTGCGGGTCAATTCCATCCTGAATTTAATTCGACACCACGTGATGGACACCCATTATTCCAAGGTTTTGTCGCTGCGGCATTAACCCACAGTAAACAAAACTAACGCCATTAAACACGTCAAACCGTAGCCTAGCTGCGGTTTTTCGTTAAAGGAAATTAAGTTTTTTAAACCCGCTCATGGAACAGAGCAAAAACCTTTTTAGCTAGTTGAAAAGGTAGTAAATAAAATGAATTATTCATTATCGTCAATAAAAGTTTAATGAGCTTATGTTGTAATAAACATAAAATCAGATTGATACATACAGAGGAAAAAAAATGTCAAATATTAGTAAAATTATTGCTCGTGAAATTATGGATTCTCGCGGTAACCCAACAGTTGAAGCCGACGTATATTTAGAGTCTGGCGCTTGGGGCCGTGCCGCTGCTCCTTCTGGTGCATCAACTGGTTCGCGTGAAGCATTAGAATTACGTGATGGTGATAAAGCTCGTTATTTAGGTAAAGGTGTTTTAAAAGCGGTTGCTGCAGTAAACGACAGCATTGCTCCAGCATTAGTTGGTCAAAGCGCATTAGAGCAAGCTAAAGTTGACCAAATCATGATCGACTTAGACGGTACTGAAAACAAAGAAAAATTTGGTGCTAATGCAATTTTAGCGGTTTCTTTAGCAGTAGCAAAAGCGGCAGCAAATGCTAAAGGTGTACAATTATTTGAACACATCGCTGATTTAAACGGCACTCCTGGTGTTTATTCTTTACCATTACCAATGATGAACATCATCAACGGTGGTGAGCATGCTGATAACAACGTTGATATCCAAGAATTTATGGTTCAACCTGTTGGCGCTGACAGCTTCAAAGAAGCATTACGTATGGGTGCTGAAATCTTCCACGCACTTAAGAAAGTATTATCAGCTAAAGGCTTAAACACAGCCGTTGGTGATGAAGGTGGTTTTGCTCCTGATTTAGCATCTAACGCTGATGCTTTAGCAGTAATCAAAGAAGCGGTTTCTGCTGCTGGTTACGAATTAGGTAAAGACGTTACTTTAGCAATGGACTGTGCTGCTTCTGAGTTCTACAACAAAGAAACAGGTATTTATGACCTTAAAGGTGAAGGCAAGCAATTTACGGCTAACGAATTCTCTGACTTCTTAGCAAGCCTTTGTGAAGAATACCCAATCGTTTCAATTGAAGACGGTTTAGACGAGTCAGATTGGGACGGTTTTGCTTACCAAACTAAGATCCTTGGTGACAAAATCCAAATCGTTGGTGACGACTTATTCGTAACTAACACTAAGATTTTAGCACGTGGTATCGAGCAAGGTATTGGTAACTCTATCTTAATCAAGTTTAACCAAATTGGTTCGTTAACTGAAACGTTAGCAGCAATTAAAATGGCTAAAGATGCTGGTTTTACTGCTGTTATCTCACATCGTTCAGGTGAAACTGAAGATGCAACTATTGCTGATTTAGCAGTAGGTACTGCAGCGGGTCAAATTAAAACAGGTTCTTTATGTCGTTCTGACCGTGTTTCTAAGTACAACCAATTATTACGTATTGAAGAGTTCTTAGGCGATAAAGCTATCTTTAACGGTTTATCTGAAGTTAAAGGTCAATAATTTTTTATTGCTAAAAACCTTATCTTAAAAAACCAGCACTCAGGTGCTGGTTTTTTTATGCCTCAATTAAACCTTAAAAGTGCAAATGATTAAAATTGCTACATTTATTTTATCTTTTGACAACGATCAAGTATTCTTAAAGGTAATGATCACTTAAGAGCTTATAACGATTAATGTCACAAACCTCACTTTGGCAAGCACAGCCTATATCGGCTGAATATGCAGAGTTATGTAATGCGCTTTATGAGCGAGAGTTACGTATACTGGCTAATGGGGATTTTGCTAGCGTGCAGGCAATTCAAGGGAAAGTAAAAAGCTTAAGTTATTATATTAACCGTACTGCCCATTTAATGACTCAACAAGTATCACCGTTACAACTTGATGTGCAAAATGCTTCTTGGTCAGCTAAACAAACTAAAAAAATGCCACTGGCAGGACAAAACCCGAGTGATGTCTGGTTATGGTATACAAGTTTTAGTATTCCGCATGGTTTAATTGTACCGATATTACATGCCAATTCTATTGTGCTTGATTCAATTGATCGAATTGATGCCGATCAACAGCGCTTTAGAACCAATAAGCATGGCTGGTTTACAGAAGCCAGAATGATTGAAAATACCGACAATTTTCGCTTGTTAAAGCCTAATAAAAAAGTCATGACAGCAGCTTGTGCAGGCCATTGCTGGCACAGTACCGGCACCGCTCGACCAATAATGCCATCATTACGAGAATTGCTTTTATCATGTGCTATTAACTGGCGAAACTTTAAACAGCCAATTGTGTTTTAATTACTATTCAGGCTACTTAATTCCTTTTATTTCCCATCATAATTTCAGCTTTAGTAAATTAAGTTGTTTTTTTAATTTACAGTGCCGCTTAGCCTTTTATAATAGCTAGTCTATTTAACTTGATAATTGCCTTATGCGTATTATTTCAATCATATTATTGATTTTTTTGTTGCTGCTACAGTATCGGCTTTGGTTCGGCAAAAATTCAGTGCCAGATTATTATGGTTTGAAAGAAGACGTACAACGTCAAAAGTTAGCTAATGAAAAATTGAGAAGCCGAAATAAAATTTTATACGCAGATATCGATGATTTAAAATTAGGCATTCAAGCGGTTGAAGAAAGCGCTCGTAACGAACTTGGCATGATCAAAGAAGGTGAAACATTTTTTCGACTTATTCCAAATGAACAAACACAAGATAACTCGAGGGTAACTGAGCAATAATGATAAAAACTCAAAGCTCGGTAGCTGTTGTGATACCTGCTGCAGGTGTTGGTAAACGAATGCAAGCCAATTGCCCGAAACAATATTTAACCATTGCTAATAAAACCATTCTAGAACATACCGTTGAACGGTTATTGAGTCACCCACAAGTTGCTTTAGTGGTACTAGCGTTAGGCGCGAACGATGAATATTTTCCGCGAACGTCGTTGTTTAATCATCCTAAAATACAAACCGTGATCGGTGGTAAAGAAAGAGTGGATTCTGTGCTTGCTGGTTTAAAAGTGATTGATCTACAGCAATACCCTTGGGTGATGGTGCACGATGCAGCAAGGCCTTGTGTGACTCATGATGATATCTCCAAACTAATTAATGCCTGTTTACAGCAGCAGCAAGGTGGCTTATTAGCAAGCCCTGTACGAGATACCATGAAGCAAGCTGCTGGTGAACAGGTTGATAAAACGATTGATCGCAGTGTTTTATGGCATGCTTTTACACCACAAATGTATTTAACTGAAACGTTAATACAAGCAATAGAGCAAGGTTTACAACAACAATGGCAGATAACCGATGAATCTTCTGCTATTGAGCTTGCGGGGGCAGTCAGTCAACTTGTTGAAGGACGTAGTGATAATATTAAAATTACCCGTCACGATGATCTGGCACTTGCTAGTTTTATTCTTCAACAACAGTCAATTCAAGCTGGTATAACACCGCAATCACAACACATACAACAACAGGAACTTTCATGCGAATAGGTCATGGCTTTGATGTCCATAAATTTGGTGGGCAAGGACCAATAGTACTAGCCGGTGTTAAAATTGAACACCCACAAGGTTTTGTCGCGCACTCTGATGGCGATGTTGCTATTCACGCATTATGTGACGCTATTTTAGGTGCGCTGGCGTTAGGTGATATTGGTAACCATTTTCCTGATACTGATGCGGATTATGAAAATATCGATAGCCGTATTTTATTACGCCATGTGGTTTCGTTGATGACAGAAGCGGGTTATCAGTTAGGTAATGCCGATCTTACCATTTGTGCACAAGCACCTAAAATTGCGCCGCACTTATTAGCCATGCGCACATGTTTAGCTGAAGATTTACAAGCTGAATTGTCACAAGTAAATGTTAAAGCAACAACTACTGAAAAACTCGGTTATGTTGGCCGTAAAGAAGGTATTTCAGTACATGCTGTGGTGTTATTAACCCAATGCACGCAGGGTAATAACTAAAATGACAACTGACATCGATAATATCAAGCTGATGGCTAACTTACCTTATTTACATGGTAAACCGGTTGCTAGCGGTGATTTACGCAGCCAGCCAGAAGACTTTAAAGTTTTTGAGTTATTACCTTTTCAGGCAAGTGGCGAAGGTGAGCACTTAGTACTTTATATTCGTAAAACCTGTGTTAATACCATTGTGGTTGCTCGTTTATTAGCAAAATACTTTGGTGTCAAAGAAGGACACGTTTCCTATGCGGGCTTAAAAGATCGATTTGCTGTTTGTGAACAATATTTCAGTATTCATTTGCCCGGAAAAAACGAAGATGATTTATCATCGCTAAACATTGAAGGCGTTGAGGTGTTATCAGCGCAGCGCCACAATAAAAAATTACGTACCGGCGCATTATTAGGTAATCGCTTTGAACTGACATTAAGAAATGTCTGTAATGGTGATGATTTAGCCGAGCGTTGGCAGCAACTTTCGGCACAAGGCGTACCAAATTATTTTGGTGAACAACGCTTTGGTATTGATGGCGGTAATATAACGCGCGCGAAAGAACTTTTTGCGGGCAAAAAAGTAAAAGACAAAAAAAAGCGTGGTATTTATTTATCCGCAGCCCGATCTTTTTTGTTTAATCAAGTAGTGGCAGAGCGCATTAACAAACAATGTTTTAGCGAATTAATTGATGGTGATGTTTGTATGTTAGCCGGTAGTCAGTCGGTATTTCATGTGCCTGCAGTTGATGAAACGTTAGTTGAACGATTAGCCAGTTTTGATATTGATATTACCGCGCCAATGTGGGGGCGTGGGCAATTAATGACTACCGATAGTGTCCAGCAACAAGAATTAGCAATCGTTCAGCAAACACCGGATTTTGCCAATGGCTTAGAAACCTTCGGCTTAAAACAAGAGCGCCGGAAAATTCGTTTAATGATGCAAATGGCAAAATTATCTCTTGATGCTGATGTGTTAACCGTTTCTTTTTGTTTACCCGCGGGTAGTTACGCAACCACTATTTTACGAGAGTTAATTAATTATCGTGATGCGACACCGCGCGCAGATCATAACCATAACTCACATAGTTCACATAGCTCAGCTACGGCATAAAACGGAGGGAGTGGACAATGAAAATATTATTAAGTAATGATGATGGTGTTAACGCGTTAGGTATTAAAGTGCTTTATCAAGCATTAAGTACGATTGCAGAGGTGACCGTTGTTGCACCAGATAGAAACTGTAGTGGCGCAAGTAATTCACTAACCTTGTTAAACCCTTTGCGAGCAACCCAACTAGAAAATGGTTTTTATTCCGTCAATGGTACGCCAACCGATGCTGTCCATTTAGGAATAAGTCAGTTGATGGATTCACCGCCAGATCTTGTTGTTGCCGGTATAAATCACGGGGCAAATTTAGGTGATGATGTTTTGTATTCGGGTACCGTGGCAGCAGCAACGGAAGGACGTCATATGGGCATGCCTGCGATTGCTGTTTCATTAATAGGGCGTGATGAAAATTATTATCAAACAGCCGCTATGGTAACGATAAAGGTGATTCAACGTTTAGCGGAGCATCCGTTACCGTCTGATCAAATCTTAAATATTAATGTTCCTGACCTACCTTTAGCCGAAATCAAAGGTATTAAAGCAACTCGGTTAGGGCATCGTCACAAAGCTGAAACCATGAAAAAAATGACCGACCCATGGCAACGGGATATTTATTGGTATGGCAAGTTAGGTGCTGAATTAGATGCCGGCGAAGGCACAGATTTTAATGCCATAGCTGAACATTATGCCTCGGTTACCCCATTAACGGTTGATATGACCGCCTATAAAAGTTTAGAACAAATGACCCAGTGGATAAGTGAAGTATCACTATGAGTAAAATATTAGCGAGCCGTATCGGTGGTAAATCAAGTCGAAGTGGAGAAATACTCGCGCAAAAGTTAGCCGCTGAAGGCATTAGTAATCAACATGTTTTGCAAGCAATTGCTTGTTCACCAAGACATATTTTTGTTCCTGAAATATTAGCGCATAAAGCGTATGACAATACCGCCTTACCGATTGGCCAAGGGCAAACAATTTCTCAACCTTATATTGTTGCTCGTATGTCAGAACTTATTTTATCGGATGGTATTCCTGATAACGTCTTAGAAATAGGCACAGGTTCAGGTTATCAAACTTCAATTTTGGCGCAACTAATTCCGAAAGTTTATTCGGTTGAGCGTATTCAAGCATTACAGTTTCAAGCTAAACGCCGATTACGAGCAATGGATTTACATAATATTTCAATGAAACATGGTGACGGTTGGCAAGGTTGGCAGAGTAAAGCACCCTTTCAAGCGATTATTGTTACTGCGGCACCAACGTCAGTACCACAAGCTTTATTAGAGCAATTAGCTGTTGGCGGTAAGCTAGTCATTCCTGTTGGCCAAGCAACCCAAGTATTAAAGATAATTACTAAGGTTGAAACCGAACAAGGAATTGATTATCAAGAAAAACAAGTTGAAATGGTGAAGTTTGTCCCTTTAGTACCAGGAGCGGTGCAATGAAAATATTTACATCTTTATATGAATGGACACTAAAATGGGCGGAGCACAAACTAGCACCTAAAATTTTAGCGGTATTAAGTTTTGCTGAGTCGGTATTTTTTCCTATTCCACCAGATGTCTTGTTAGCCCCTATGGTATTAGCTAAACCAGAAAAAGCTTGGCGTTATGCTTCTATTACCACAATAGCCTCAGTTATTGGTGGTATGCTGGGGTATGCTTTAGGTTACTATATGTTTGAACCTTGGATAGTACCAGCGTTAGAGTCGTTAGGTTATACCGAGCGCTTTGAAAAGGTCACAACATGGTTTGCCGAATGGGGTGTTTGGGTGGTTTTTATTGCAGGGTTTTCACCTATACCGTATAAATTATTCACCGTTAGTGCTGGCTTCTTACAAATGCTGTTTTTGCCATTCCTGCTTGCGTCAGCGATTGGCCGAGGCATGCGCTTCTTTTTAGTTGCCGGTCTTATTCGTTGGGGCGGGGCACCGTTTGAGAAAAAACTAAAACAATGGGTTGATATTATCGGATGGGCTTGTGTGATCCTGATCGTAGTTGCCTACTTATTATTAAAATAGAGACCAATAACTTTTACTGATGAGAATGAATACTCAATGAGAGCGTATTTTTATTTAATAATTTTTACACTTTTAGCGGCCTGTTCTTCGCATCATACACCGGCACCGGTAGTTGAAATAGAGGCGAGTAAAATAGCCTCTAAATACCGAAAAGGTACCATCAATTCTGATACTTATATCGTGAGTAAAGGGGAAACTCTTTATTCGATTGCTTGGCGTTCTGATAGTGATATTAGAACGTTAGCGAGTTTGAACAAACTTTCACCACCTTATAAAATTTTTCCAGGACAAAAAATTTATTTGAGTGATAAATCGGCTAACGCTATAACTGACAAGACTTCCAAGCAAAAATTGAATAATTACTCGACAAAAAAAGTTAAAAATCAGGTGAAAAAACCTATTGCGTCGAATAAAAAGCAGGAGTATGGTGAAAGTGTAAGTAGACAAAAAGCAAGCAAAAACCTAGAAAATACTGGCTCAACATTTTCGCAAAAGATACGAAAATGGCAATGGCCAGCCGAAGGTAAAATAGTTAGCTATTTTTCTACGAAACAAGAAGGTAATAAAGGTATTAACATTGCTGGTCGCCGAGGTGAAAATATTGTCGCTGCCGCAGATGGAATTGTTGTTTACGCAGGTAATGCACTAAGAGGATATGGCCGATTAGTGATTATTAAACATAACGATGATTACTTAAGCGCTTATGCACATAATGATGAAATCTTGGTAAAAGAGCAGCAAAACGTTAAAGCCGGAGAGAAAATCGCTAAGATGGGCGATACTGATGCGGAAAGAGTCATGCTTCATTTTGAAGTTCGCTTCCGTGGTAAATCAGTTAACCCTATGAAGTACTTACCGAAAAGATAAAATAATAATAATAATATTTTGGAGTTACTGTGAATAATTAATGTCTAACGATTGCTGACCTGGGGAGAATAGCATGGCTATAGCGATAGAAGCTCAAAACAAAGAGAATGAAAGTAAGTCAAAAGCAGTAGAAGAGGTTTCTGCAAACTTAGATGCAACCCAATTGTACTTAAGCGAAATTGGTTTTTCACCATTGTTAAGTGCTGAAGAAGAAGTGTATTTTTCTAGATTAGCATTAAAAGGTGATGCACCATCGCGCAAACGCATGATCGAGAGTAATCTTCGATTAGTTGTCAAAATAGCCCGTCGATACAATAACCGCGGCTTACCCTTATTAGATTTGATAGAAGAAGGTAATTTAGGCTTGATCCGAGCCGTTGAAAAGTTTGATCCTGAACGTGGATTTAGATTTTCAACCTATGCTACTTGGTGGATCCGTCAAACTATCGAACGCGCTATCATGAATCAAACTCGTACCATTCGACTACCTATTCATGTAGTGAAAGAATTAAATATTTATTTACGTGCTGCTCGTGATTTAATTCAAAAATTAGATCATGAACCAACCGCTGAAGATATCGCAAAAGCGCTAGACAAACCGGTTGAAGACGTTAGTAAAATGTTAAAACTTAACGAACGCATTACTTCAGTTGATACTCCATTTGCTGGTGACTCAGAAAAAGGCTTGTTAGACATTATTGCTGACGAAAAAGGCTCAGGTCCTGAATCAGAGCTACAAGACGATGATATGAAAAACAATATCGTGCATTGGTTGAATGAGCTTAATTCTAAACAACGTGAAGTATTAGCCCGCCGTTTTGGTTTATTAGGCTACGAAGCTGCAACTTTAGAAGATGTTGGTCGTGAAATTGGTTTAACACGCGAGCGTGTGAGACAAATTCAAGTAGAAGCATTAAAACGTTTACGTGATATTTTAAGTCAAGAAGACTTATCTATTGAAGCTATTTTTCAAGCATAAGTACATCACTTAGATTGATAAAAGCTATAAAATAAAAGGCATTAACTTATTTAGTTAATGCCTTTTTTGTTGTTAGTGATTTAGCTAACGATTTACTTTAGAGAGGAGATTACTTTTTGATAAAGGTTGTAACTTTGTCAATAATGCCTTGTGCATCTAATCCTAATTCAGCATGAATTTCTTGTTGTGTACCATGTTTAATGAAAATGTCAGGTAAGCCAATATTAAGTATTTTAGCGGCTAAGCCTTGGCTTAAAATATATTCATTAACAGCGGAACCTGCACCACCGGCAATCGCATTATCTTCTACGGTAACCAATACCTGATGTGACTCAATTAATGAGGTTAACATTGCTTCATCAAGCGGCTTAACAAAGCGCATATCAACTACCGTTGCACCTAACTCTTCTGCCGCGGTTAAGGCTTCATCTAGCATGGTACCAAAATTTAAAATGGCAACTTTTTCGCCTTGGCGAATAAGGTTAGCTTTACCTATTTCTATGGTATCACTAATTAAAGGTAATTCACTGCCATTGCCAGAGCCACGAGGGTAACGAACAGCCGCTGGTGAATTTAATTGATAACCTGTTGTTAACATGAGCTGGCATTCACGTTCATTCGATGGCGTCATGATCACCATGTTAGGAATACAACGTAAAAAGCTTAAATCAAATGAGCCTTGATGAGTAGGGCCGTCAGCGCCAACAATGCCTGCCCGATCAATGGCAAATAACACCGGTAAATTTTGAATGGCAACATCATGAATTAACTGATCATAACCACGTTGTAAAAAGCTCGAATAAATCGCAACAACAGGCTTTAATCCACCAATAGCTAAACCGGCGGCGTAGGTCACCGCATGTTGTTCTGCAATAGCCACATCATAGTACTGCTCCGGAAAACGCTGACTAAATTCTACCATGCCAGAGCCTTCACGCATCGCCGGTGTGATTGCGGCTAGCTTTTTATCGTGTTCGGCTGTTTTACAAAGCCAATCACCAAATATTTTTGAGTAGGTAGGTAAGCCTGACTTAGCTTTAGGTAAAGTGGTTTCTTTTGGATCAAATTTGGGTACAGCATGATATTTAATTGGATCTTGTTCCGCCGCTTCGTAGCCTTTGCCTTTTTTAGTTGCAATATGGAGTAGTTGTGGGCCTTTTAAATTGCGCATGTTTTTAATGGTATCAACTAAACCTTTGACATCATGGCCGTCAATTGGGCCAATATAATTAAACCCTAATTCTTCAAAAAAAGTGCTCGGCACAACCATGCCTTTTAAGTGTTCTTCAGCACGGCTGGCTAATTCTTTTATCGGGGGAATATTACCGAGAATTTTTTTACTGCTTTCGCGAATACCAGAATAAATACTGCCAGATAACATTTTAGCTAAATGATTATTTAACGCCCCAACATTTTCAGAAATGGACATATCGTTATCATTTAAAATAACCAACATATCTTTACGAATATCACCAGCATGGTTTAAAGCTTCAAATGCCATACCTGCGGTCATTGCACCATCACCAATAACAGCAACTGTTTTTCTACCTTGACCTTCTTTATCCGCTGCAACCGCTAAACCTAATGCCGCAGAAATAGAGGTACTTGAATGACCAACACTTAATACATCATAAGGGCTTTCTTCACGCCACGGAAACGGATGCAAACCATCTTTTTGTCGAATCGTATGAAGTTGGTCACGTCGACCCGTTAATATTTTATGTGGGTAGGCCTGATGACCTACATCCCAAATAACATGGTCAAAAGGGGTTTTATAAACATAATGTAACGCAACAGTTAGTTCTATTGTGCCCAAACCAGAAGCAAAATGACCGCTGCTTTTACTGACCGAGTTTAATAAAAAACGACGTAATTCTTTACTGGCCTGAGGCAATTGATCTTTATCTAACATACGAAGATCGTCAGGCGAGTTAATATTCGACAGTAAAGGGTAGTCAGTTAAATTTATGGTCATAATATTAAAACAGATTAATGGGTGCGGTTGACAATAAAGGTCGCGAATTTTTCTAAGTTGTGGGTATTGTAAGGCAAAGTTGCTAAAGCTTGAAGTGATTGTGCAAATAACTCGTCAGCTTTTTTTTGCGCTCCGGCTAAACCTAATAAAGCAGGGTATGTTGATTTGTTCGCTGCCACATCAGAACCGCTTGGTTTACCTAGCTCTGCTTCTGTTGAAGTGATATCAATAATGTCATCTCTTACTTGATAAGCTAAACCAACAAATTTGGCAAAATCAGCTAAACTATTTTGCTGTTCAGCGGTAATATCGTCGGCACAATCTGCAACCATTAAAACACTGGCTTGTAATAAAGCACCGGTTTTTAGTGAATGTAATTGTTCTAATGCTGCTAAGGATATTTGTTGATTGGTGGCTGCTAAATCTAACGCTTGGCCACCACACATGCCTTGGTAACCACTCGCTTGTACCAAACGCTGAATCAGTTTTATTTGTTTGTGTTGAATTTTTTCAGAAAAAGGGTGGTTCGCTAAAATATCAAAAGCTAAGGTTTGCAAACTATCACCCGCTAAAATCGCAGTGGCCTCATCAAAAGCTTTATGACACGTAGGTTGGCCACGGCGTAAATCATCATCATCCATGGCAGGTAAGTCGTCATGTAATAATGAATAAGCATGAATGCACTCTAAAGAGGCGGCAATGCCATCAACGTCACTTAGTGCTAAACCTAACGCTTCACCCGTGATATAAGCTAAATAAGGACGCATGCGTTTTCCGCCAATTAATAAACCATAACGCATGGCTTCTAATAATTTGGGGTCGTTAACCGGTAATTGGTCTATTTTTTCATTAAGAAAAGTATTTATACGGGTTTGATAATTGTTTAGGTTTGGCAAGGAAGTCACGAAAAAATTAGCTCTCAGAAGTGTCGAATGAGGTTAGTTTGGCTTCACCGTCTTTATGCAACAAAATATTAATTTTTTGTTCTGCATCTTGTAATTTGTTTTGGCTATGCTGACTAAGCTGCAGACCACGCTCAAACAAAGTCATTGACTCTTCAAGGTTTAAGTCGCCTTGCTCTAAGTTATGTACAATATTTTCGAGTTCTTGTAGCGATTCTTCGAAGGAAACATTTTCAAGTTTTTTCTTAGCCATAAAACACTTTTATCTGCGGAAAACAAAATAAGGCGCAACGTTACCTCAGCTAGCTTTGAGGGTCAATTATATCTGAAAATAAGTTAGAAATAATTTTTAAATATATTCGTTAAGTTATTGAGAAGTTTGCCGATAATAAATTTAATAAGTATTCGCGAATATTTATGTCATCATGTATATAATAAAGAAAAAATAACAGCATTCGTTTTGAGTTTTAGGAGAGTTTTGTGGATTTAGCAACGATAATTGGCATGCTAGGCGCAATCGGCTTTATTGTTATGGCAATGATCTTAGGTGGCGATATCAGCATGTTTGTTGATACCCAGTCTATTTTGATTGTATTTTGTGGTTCTATTTTTGTTGTGTTGTCGAACTATAACATGGGGCAGTTTTTTGGTATCGGCAAAATCATCGGCAAATCGTTTATGTTTAAACTTGAAGCGCCAGATGAGTTAATTGAAAAATCAGTAGAAATGGCTGATGCTGCCCGTAAAGGGGGATTTTTAGCACTAGAAGAAGCCGAAATTACCAATGCCTTTATGCAAAAAGGTGTTGATATGCTGGTAGATGGTCATGATGCGGATGTTGTGCGTGCGACCTTACAAAAAGATATTACTTTAACTACAGAACGTCATGAAACTGGCATTGGTATGTTATCCGCTTTAGCCGATGTTGCCCCAGCTATGGGAATGATTGGTACCTTGATTGGTTTGGTGGCGATGTTATCAAACATGGATGACCCAAAAGCGATTGGTCCGGCGATGGCGGTAGCCCTGTTAACAACACTTTATGGTGCCTTTTTAGCAAACGTAATTGCTATTCCTATTGCTAATAAATTAAAACTGCGTTTAGCAGAAGAAAAACTCAATCAAGAGTTAATTCTTGATGCCGTATTAGGTATTCAAGATGGTCAAAACCCACGTGTTATTGAAAACTTGCTGAAAAACTATTTAGCTGAAAGTAAACGCGCAATATCAACTGTGGAAGAGTAATCGATTATGTCGAATCCTCCTGAGTGTAAGTGCCCACCACCGGGGTTGCCCGCATGGATGGGAACCTTTGCTGATTTAATGTCGCTATTAATGTGCTTCTTTGTACTGTTGTTGTCGTTTTCTGAAATGGACGTATTAAAGTTCAAACAAATAGCCGGTTCAATGAAGTTTGCCTTTGGTGTGCAAAATAAAATTGAAGTAAAAGACATTCCTAAAGGCACCAGTGTTATTGCGCAAGAGTTCCGCCCAGGTAAACCTGAGCCGACACCTATTGAAGTGATCCAACAGCAAACCATGGAAATGACCCAGCAAATGTTGGAGTTCCAAGCGGGTGATGAAACCTCAGCTGGTGGCCGTCAAGAGCAACGTGGTACTCAACGAGGTGGCCAATCTCAAAGTACAGCGGAAGAGTTATCAGCTCAACAAATACAGCAAGCGCAAGAGCAAATGCAGCAAGCCCAACAAGAAAACATGAATGAGTTGGTGAAAAAAATTGCTGAGCAAATGGAAGAACAAATTCAAGACGGAGCCATTGAGCTTGAAGCTTTAGGCCAGCAAATTATTATTCGCATTCGTGAAAATGGCTCATTTCCGTCAGGATCGGCGTTTTTACAGCCTAAGTTTAAACCGATCATTCAAGACATTGGTAAGTTGTTAAACACGATCCCTGGTGAAATTATGATCTCAGGTAATACCGATAACCAAGGGATCAGCTCTGAATTATTTACCTCTAACTGGGATTTGTCCTCTAAGCGTGCAGTGGCTATTGCTCATGAAATGATTAAAGTTCCGGGCTTTGACCAAAGTCGTTTATTGGTGGTGGGTAATGCCGACACTAAACCTTTGGTACCAAATACCAATGCTTTAAATCGACGACGAAACCGCCGAGTTGAAATTTCTATCAATCAAGGTAAAGCGAAAGAAACCGACCCGATTTCATTTATTGAAGAATAAACTTACAGAGCTACTATGGTAGCTCTTTTTGATCGTGTATAATTCGCGCCATTCTTTTTAAGGTGGTTACATTGATGAAATTTATTGTCAAATTACAAGCGGAAATTACAATTAAGTCGCGTCCGGTACGCAAACGTTTCACTAAAATATTAGAGTCTAATATAAAAAACGTACTTCGTCGGGTTGATGACCAAATAACTACCCGCTTGAACTGGGACAGTATTGAAGTTAATACTAAAAACAACACTCCTGAAAATCGTTTAAAGTTAATTGAAACCTTAAAATGTATTCCTGGTATTCCTGCTTTTATTGAAGTTCAGCAAACTGACTTTACTGATGTTCATAGCATTTTTGAAAAAACACTCGCCATTCATGCCAAAACCATCGAAAACAAAACCTTCTGTGTTCGTGTTAAGCGTGTTGGTAAACATGAATTTAGCTCGCTAGAAGTTGAGCAATATGTGGGTGGAGGTTTAAACCAAAATGTTGCTAGCGCTAAAGTAAAACTAACTAAGCCAGAAGTTACTATTCGCCTTGAAATTAATCAAGATAAGCTGTTTATTGTAACAGAGCGTCATATTGGTTTAAGTGGCTTTCCAATAGCCACACAAGAAGACGTTTTATCATTAATGTCAGGTGGTTTTGATTCTGGTGTTGCCAGTTATCAAATGATCAAAAAAGGCGCTCGTACTCACTTTTGTTTTTTCAATTTAGGTGGCTCTGCTCACGAAGTTGGTGTTAAACAAGTAAGTTATTATTTGTGGAACAAATACGGCGCTTCACATAAGGTGAAATTTTTTGCTATTGATTTTGAACCTGTAGTTGGTGAAATTTTAGAAAACATCGAAAATGGTCAAATGGGGGTTGTACTTAAACGCATGATGATGCGTGCGGCCGCTAAAGTAGCTGAAAAAATGGGAATTCAAGCCTTAGTTACAGGTGAAAGCTTAGGGCAAGTGTCTAGTCAAACATTAACCAACTTAAATGTGATTGATCGTGTCACTGAAACTTTAATATTACGCCCGCTGGTTGCGTACGACAAACAAGAAATTATTGATATTGCGCGGGTTATAGGTACAGAAGACTTTGCTAAAACCATTCCTGAGTATTGTGGCGTAATTTCGAAAAAACCAACGGTTAAAGCGGTATTGTCAAAGGTTGAAGCGGAAGAAGAAAACTTTGATTTTGCAATTTTAGACAAAGTTGTTGAAGAATGTCGTGTGTTTGATATTCGTAAAATTGCTGAAGAAACAGAAGCCGAAGTATCTTCTGTAGCAACGGTGGAAAGCATCGCTGAAGGCGCTATTGTAATTGACGTAAGAAGCCCTGAAGAAGAAGAAGAAAAGCCAGTAGAAATAGATAATGTTGACGTTATTCATATTCCTTTTTACAAAATCAGCAGTAAATTTGGTGATTTAGACCAATCGAAAGAATATTTATTGTATTGTGACCGTGGTGTTATGAGTCAATTACAAGCGTTACTATTACATGATAATGGCTATAAAAACGTTAAGGTTTATCGTCCTTAATTAATATTAATACCTATATCAATAAAGCTTTGTTAGCTGATTAATTTGCTGACAAAGCTTTTTATTTTCTGGCACATTAATATTCGCCTTGTCAGCAAGCGTGACTAAATAGCCATTAATGTAGTTAATTTCGGTGGGCTGTTGTTTGATAACATCACTGCGCATTGAAGAACAATTTAACGCTGTTTTTTCTGCTACTGTCATAACCAACGCATAAACGTCTTCAAAAGCCATATTTTGTCCTTGGCTGGCCGCTACACTAATAAACTCCTGTATTAGCGTTTTTATCGTTTGCTGATATTTCACCGAGCAAAGTTCACCATTATTGATGTTATTAATTGCCGTTAACGGATTGATAACACAGTTAACTGCTAATTTTAGCCATTGTTTTTCACTAATATTATTTTGCCAGTGGACATTTAACTGGCTGTTAGCAAACTCTGCGATTAACTGGTTTTTATCTTCCGAACTTAACTTGCCTTGTAATAACCCCAGATCACAAAACCCCAACCCTGTATGAATGATATGACAAGCTGATGTTTTTTTACTGCCATGAGTCGTTAATAGGGTTAACAGGGGGTGTTGTGCTGATAAATCAAGTAAAGTTTGTTTTGTTAATACTCCCATACCGTTATGACAAAGTATGATTTTTACATTCTTTGGCAAATAGGGCATAAGTTGAATTAGTGCTTGATCAATTTGGTATGATTTCACACAAATTAAGATCACATCTGCATTCGCAATTGACTGCTGATCGGCATAGTTAATGGGAATTTGATAACTAAGGCCTTGAAAATGAGTAAAGCTGAAATGAGTGGAGCCTTGTTTTCGCGCTTTTAATGCTAATTGCCTTTGGGCTTGCTTTTTATTCTGAGTATACAGTTGTTGATAAAATAATAAGCCAATAGCACCAGCGCCAACAATTACAATATTCATTACTTAGCTTTTACAATTAGGGTACACCAATGAATAAAGATAAAACTGCCAACCCCCATGATATCGGCAACAAAATCGGTAAATTCGCCATTTCTAAAACCTAAATATGCCTGACCTAACTCAGAGGCGGCAGCATAAAAAATTAAGGTTACGGCAATAACGCTAATCGGCAGTTTAACTAAAGCATGGATCAGCCAAGTTAATAGGAAAAAGCCGATAAAATGGCCGATAGTATCAATTTTTGTATTTTCAACTAGCTGTTCATTAAAGCCAGGGATAAATGAAAAAATAATCGCAATAAAAATAATACAAAATAACAATAACAGGTGGTGATTTTTTTTCACGTGAGGATGGTTATAAAAAGTGATAAGTAATAATAACATGGCTTTAATTAATATTAATAGATAGCGATTACTTTAAGCGAATATTTTGTTATTATTTGCGGGTTTTAAACTAGACTTGAGCAGATATAATTATGCCTTCATTAGATATTGTTTCTGAAATTAATTTAGAAGATGTGCGCAACGCCACAGAAAATGCAACCCGAGAATTAGCTACCCGTTTCGACTTTCGCGGTGTTGAAGCAAGTTTTGAATGGAAATCGCCCAATGTTACGTTAAAGGCAGAAGCTGATTTTCAAATTAATCAAATGATTGATCTACTTCGTGGTCAATTAGCTAAGAGAAATATTGATGCGAAAGCACTCACATTAGGTTCAACTAATCATTCAGGGCGCACTTTTTCTCAGCAAGTGAGCTTTAAAGAAGGTATTGAACAGCCAGTTGCTAAAAAATTAGTTAAACTTATTAAAGATAGTAAGTTAAAAGTACAAGCCGCAATTCAAGGTGAGCAACTGAGAGTTACCGGTAAAAAACGTGATGACTTACAAGCGGTAATGAAACTTGTTCGTGAAGCAGATTTAGAGCAATCTTTTCAATTTAATAACTTTAAAGATTAATGGTTTATTGCCATAGGTTAACTGAATGAGGAGCTTTTTAGCTCCTTTTTTATTTTAACGGTGCATAGAAAAGTTAAGCTAAAAAAATTAAGATAAAGTGCCAAAGAGCGATTACGCTTTAAATCAATAAATTAACAAGCAGTGAGAGAAACCATTACATCATGACAGTAGCAAGAGGCGTATTTAGTTCACGCATTGGCTTTATTATGGCCGCAGCAGGTTCAGCTGTTGGCTTAGGCAATATTTGGGGGTTTCCAACTCAAACCGCAAGTAATGGTGGTGCGGCTTTTGTATTAATGTATTTAGTACTGGCTTTTTGTTTGGCGTATCCGGCCTTTATGGCAGAAATTTTAATCGGCCGTTATGGTCAAGCAAATGCGGTAACCTCGTTACAAAAAATGTCAGGTAATCGCTTTCAAAAAAACTTTGCCTTTATTGTCGGTTTTGCCGGCATTATTTGTGCGGCATTAATTTTAAGCTTTTATGGCATCGTTGCCGGTTGGATGATGGCACATACTGCCGAACCAGTAGCTAAACTTATTGGTAATAACAATGCTGCCAGCTGGTTAACGTCTTTTTCATTCAGCCGAAATGTTATTTTTACCGGCTTATTTATTGGTTTAACTATTTTAATTATTCGCCGAGGTGTTGAGCAAGGTATTGAAAAATGGTCAAAACGTTTAATGCCGGTAATGTTAGCCTTGTTATCAGCCTTAATTATTTATGTGATGACATTAGAAGGCGCTAGTGAAGGATTAGCTGCTTACTTAAATCCTGATTTCTCTCGTGTTTTTGAAGCTAAATTATTGTTAAGTGCGCTAGGGCAAGCTTTTTTCTCTTTATCGCTAGGTACCAGTGTCATGGTTATTTATGGCTCTTATATCGCGAAAACAGAAAATATGGTGACCTTAGGGGCACAAGTTACCTTAATTGATGTTTCAATTGCCTTTTTAGCGGGCTTATTAATTATTCCTGCTATGTACGTTGCACAAGCACAAGGGGTTGAAATATTTGCAGCTGATGGCAGTTTATTGTCTGAAGATACGCTAGTATTTACGGTTTTACCGAGCTTATTTAATCACATGGGAGTAGCGGGTTTATTTATTGCGATTGGCTTTTTTGCTTTAATGTCGATAGCCGCGTTAACGTCATCAATTTCGATGTTAGAAGGGCCCGTTTCTTATGCAGTTGAACGCCATGGTTATGCTCGTAAAAAAGCCTCATTAATTATAGGTGTTTTGATCTTTTTATTAAGCTTGTTGATCATGACTAACTTTTCGAGCCTATTTGGTTTAGTGATCACTGTGTCTACAAAATATGGTCAACCTATTGTTGCTATGCTGTGTTGTGTTTTTGTTGGTTGGATCTGGCAACGTAACTCATTAATTAATGAAATTAAACAAGGTAATGAACAAGTAGAAGCGTCAGTATTTTGGAAGATATGGCCGGTATATACCAAATTTATTTGTCCGGTCGCAATTGCTGCCGTATTTGTACATAGTTTGATATAACGCTATGGTTTAAGTTTGTTCATCGCCAGCCTTAATGTGGTTGCTTGAATATCAGCGTAAGCTATTTTATTTTTGGCCAGTTTAAGTTCCAAGGTAATAATGTTTCTGTTGGTAACTCGAGTTTCTCAAAATGCTGTCCTTGTGTTGGGGCTAACACATAGTGGTAGGCTTGGCCGTGCCAATGAAAGTTAAGCGCATAGGCATGCAAATAACCTCTATCAGCCTGATTTTTACTTTCTCCTTTTGCATATAAAGGATCACCCAATATTTGCGCGCCAATACTTGCAAGCGCAACGCGTATTTGATGGGTTTTACCGCTATGTGGCTTAACTAAAAACAAGCGTAAGCCGTTGCCTAAACCATAAGAAAAAAACTGGCTAATGGCTGGGTTTTCCATGGTTCTTAATAGTTTCCAGGCACCACGTCGGCTTTTTGCCATATCACCTTTAATTAACCCCTGCTTTTTTTTAGGTTTTTGATCTGAAATGGCGAGATAATACTTTTGAATAAGGTGCTGACTAAATAGATGCTGAAAATGGCAGGCCGCGGTTTTATTTTTTGCGAGTAATAATAATCCTGATGTCATTTTATCGAGCCGATGCACAGGGTATAATTCAGTCAATGCGAGTTGCTGTTTTATTTGGTTAAATAAACCTTGGTTTACTTCACCTTCATCGTGAAAATTAATATCAGCACTTTTATTGATCACAATAAAGTCATTCGTTTGAGCAACAAGATGAAAGGCAGAATGGGTCATTTAAAAGGCTATGCTCAAAGGTTTAATAACAGCAGTTAGTATATGGAACAGATTTTAACTGGGCTAATAAAATATTGAAACAATTTACTTTATTCTCCGGTCAATAGCTGTGGTATAAAGGCAACTGTATTTTTATCGTTATTTTTAGGCCGAGCCATTGAAAATAAATACTTTACCCTCAAATAGCTTTGAGATTAGCAATACTTAATGTTCGGGAGTCACATTGACTAAATCAATTCAGGATTTTATTTCGGCATTAAGCCTTCCTAATAATCTTTCTACATTAACAGAAATTGGTCGAGGTATTGAAAGAGAATCACTTCGTGTTTTATCTGAAGGGCGGTTATCAACACATTCTCATTACAATAGTTTAGGGTCAGCACTTACTCACCCACAAATCACGACAGATTATTCCGAAACCCTAATGGAGTTTATAACGCCAGTCAGTTATACGCCTGAGCTAGCGATCACTCAATTAGAAGATGTTCATAAATTTGTTTTATCACAAATTGATGATGAACTTTTATGGCCAATGAGTATGCCGTGCTTTGTTAAAGACGCGAATAAAATTGAATTGGCCAATTACGGTAATTCAAATATTGGTAAAATGAAGCGGGTTTATCGCCAAGGTTTAAAAAACCGTTACGGCTCTATGATGCAGGTAATTGCCGGTATTCATTTCAACTTTTCATTACCCAAGTCGTTTTGGCAAGTGATCCAAGAAGTTGAAGGTAATCAAGCTCCCTTAAATGACTTTATCTCTCAGCGCTATTTTGCCTTAATTAGAAATTATAAGCGCTTTTGTTGGTTGATCCCTTATTTATACGGAAGTTCACCGGCTATTTGTCCGTCATTTTTACAAGGCAAAAAAACAGCCTTACCGTTTAAAACTTCTGCTAACGGTTATATGTATTTACCGTATGCAACCTCACTGCGAATGAGTGACTTAGGTTATACCAATAGTGAACAATCAGCTTTGTATATTTGTTATAACAATATTGAAAGTTATATTGCGCAAGTAGAAAAAGCGATTAGTTTATCATCGGAAGAGTTTTCTAAAATTGGTATTAAAGTTGATGGCCAATATCAGCAATTAAATAGTAATGTATTACAAATTGAAAATGAACTTTATGCACCTATCAGGCCTAAACGGGTTGCTGAATCAGGTGAAAAACCTTCTCAAGCGTTAAAACGCCGTGGTGTTGAATATATCGAAGTACGCGCGTTAGACGTTAACCCATTTTCACAAACCGGTATAACTACCGAGCAAGTGTTATTTCTTGATGTATTCTTAACTTATTGTGCTTTATTACCAAGCCCTGAACTGGCCTGTGAGCAACAACAAGAGTTTGACAACAATATGGATGCCGTTGTTAATCAAGGGCGAGATCCTGCCTTGTTGTTGTCTGATTTTGGTGTTGAAAAATCAATACCACACTGGGGTAATGAAATTTTTGCTGAAATGAAAGCGATTGCTCAATTATTAGATCAAGCGAACCAATCGAATAAATATTTGGTGGCACTTGAAAGTGAGTTAAGTAAAATTAACGATGCTAAACTGACCCCATCAGCTAAAATTGTCGATTTAATTGTTGAGCAAAATGTGAGTTTAACCGGTTATGCTTTAACACAGGCACAAACGTATAAAAGCAATTTATTAAACCAACCTTATCAATTTTTTGATGAAAATTACTTTATTGAAACCGCGAAACAATCACATCTAGCTCAAGCTGAAATAGAAAAGAATGACACCTTAACCTTTGATGAGTTTTTAGCTGATTATTTTACCCATTAAATTTATGTGTGAATAAACAAGTTTGTTTTTACCAATGGCGCTTATGTTTTACATCAGCGCCATTTTTTTATTTAAACTTCATGTGTCAAAAAAGAGATAAAAAAAACGCATCTAAAGATGCGTTTAAAAACATGAAATATTAAGGGGAATTAAGCTTTCACAAGGTAAGAGTAGTGGAATATAAATTAGTTCAAAAATATTTTAACTTTTTTAATTTTATTTAACTTTACTTGTTTTCATTAACTTAGCTAAAAAACAGGCAAAAAAAACGCATTATAAAATGCGTTTAAAAACATGAAAATACTAAGGGAGATTAAAACTTTCATAAGGTATGAGTAGTGGAATATCAATTAGTTCAAAAATATTTTAATTTTTTTAATTTTATTTGGTTATTTAAAAAAACACTGGGGTGTTTTTATGAATAATTACGTTTTTTTGCACTTCAAATTTGAGGCTAAGGCGTATTTCGCATAATCAGTTTTATACCTATTCAGTTCATCAAGAATGATAAAAAAGTAGTCATATAAAAATTGATACACTCTAATGCCCTGTTAATTAACAAAATATAGTTGACTAAAATGAGCAACGAAAGAGTAAAAGCCAAATGTTTATGTCTTTTTTGAATTGACTTGTTGTAAGGTTTATTCGCTGAACTTAGGCCATTGGTTATATCCGATCTCTGGATTGTTTGAACAATGCTCTAGTATCAGTTTTGACTCAATAGCATTAATTTCTTTTACATCATCAGATTCAAAGATGACTTCTTTTCTAATAGTGAAGTCATTTCGTTCGGCTTTGGTAAAATCTTTGGCAATGCGTTTACTTTCAGCACTACCAAAGTAGTTAATACTATCCGTTAAGTCCTTACCAATATATATTTTTCCATTTGGGTAAGTTATGCGATAGATTACTTTACGAGTTCGATCATCCAATGTACGAGAACCTTATAATAATTTATTAGACCTGCAAAAGCTTTTTAAACAAGCCATTACCCGAATGTTCATAAATCAATAGACTGAAACTTACTGATAAAATTCTATCATATCAGGTAATTAATTATGCTAATAAAAACCTGTTGAGAGAAAGGCGGTTAAATGTAGCTTGCCTTTGATGAAGGTTTTATTTTTCAGCTAAAAAACAGGCAAAAAAAAACGCATTATAAAATGCGTTTAAAAACATGAAAATACTAAGGGAGATTAAAACTTTCATAAGGTATGAGTGGTGGAAGATAAATTAGTTCAAAAATATTTTAATTTTTTTGATTTTATTTTTATACGGAATGGTATTAGGTGGTTAGCAAAAAAAAATAGGCAAAAAAAACGCATCTAAAGATGCGTTTAAAAACATGAAAATACAATATTACATACAAGGGAGATTAAAACTTTCATAAGGTATGAGTGGTGTAATACAAATTAGTTCAAAAATATTTTAACTTTTTTTAAAATTTTATTTTTCTTCACTTGTTTTCATTAACTTAGCTAGGGTCTGTTTATCTTTGTTTAATAATCCAGCTGAGAGATAAAATCGTTTTAATCAAGGCTGAAATTATGTCGTTTAGTCAACTAAACCAATAATTTTAACGCCCAGTAAAGCGATTTTAGCCTCAGCCCTCAGTGCATAGTGCAATGGCTATTTTGTGCGCTAGCTGCATTAGAATTTCACTCATTTGGAATTCACTCATTTGGAATAAGCAAACAACCTTCATTCTGCTTTGCTATCACTTAAAATAGCCTATTGCTGAAAATATAAACAAAGAGCAACAGACCCTAAAAAACAGGTAAAAAAAAGCGCATTTTAAATGCGCTTTAAAACATGAAATACTTAGGGAAATTAAAGTCTTTCACAAGGTAAGAACATGGTTTTTGTTATAAGTTCAAATAATTGTTCAATTGATAAACATTTTTTAATTTATTGGAACAGTTCAGGTTATTTACTTTGCTGATACAGTTGCTCACTAATGCTAAGGCTAAAGTGTATTGATCGTAGTATTTATTGATATTCGGGTGACATTTTAAGATTTTCTGGCATGATATGGCGACTTTATTTATCTTTAATTTTTTATGATTCGTATTTATTTTTTATTTTTTTTCATTCTTACTACCTTAATTGGCTGTGCGACACCGCCACCAAAGAACCCTGAAAACCTTTGTGCTATCTTTCGTGAAAACCGAGATTGGTACTTTGATGCTAAAGCGGCCAGAGAACGTTGGGGAGTACCTATACATATTCCTATGGCGATGATGTATCAAGAAAGCTCTTTTCGCTCTGATGCTTTACCGCCACGAGATTACTTATTAGGTTTTATTCCGTGGGGACGTGTTAGCACGGCTTATGGTTATTCCCAAGCTAAGAGTATGACTTGGTCAGACTATATTCGCGAAACAGGTAATTCTGGGGCTGATCGTGATGATTTTGAAGATGCTATCGATTTTATGGCTTGGTTTATTTATAAAACGCAAAAAGTTAATGGTGTTTCTAAATGGGACGGTTATAACCAATATTTAAATTACCATGAGGGTTGGGGTGGTTTTAAGCGCAAAACTTATAAGAAAAAAGCTTGGCTGGTTAAAGTGGCTCGTAAGGTTGATCAAAGAGCGCGAATATATAGCAGTCAATTAAAGAGTTGTGAAGATGATCTTAACCGCAGCTGGTTATGGCGCTTATTTTTTGGTTAAAAGTAACGGAGCTTCGGCTCCGTTTTTTGTAAGTGAGCACTTTTTTATTTTTATTTATATATAGAATTGCAGTCTGTACCGTATGGCGATATTTGTCAGTTGTTCTTGTGGCATGCCGTTTTTAGCTGATATTTAGCTGTCGCTTTAGTATTTTTCTAGTTTTAGCTAGTTTATCGTATACGCAGCTTTAGCAGAGTTATTTATTCCAAATAGAAGCGCTTTCGCTGACCGTTGAGTTTCAGTCAGTCATGCTCAGAATTGATTGTATTTTTTACTAAAATTAATATTTTTTGAACAAGTAAGCGTGAAATTTAAAGCACTTTGAAGATGTATTTTTTGTGCCAAAATAGTACGAAAAAAAATGTAAAATAATTGATAAAAATCGTTGCAAATCTGAAGGGCTATTCTTTATTGGTCTCGGATTTGTTATCCACAGATATTGTGGAAAATAAACTTTTACTTCTTGGTTTGTGTGTAAACCTGTGTATAAAGTTGGTCTGCTTATATATTATCCACAAAAAAAGACCTTGTATACCATGCGAACCATAGTGTACAAGGTCTGTAGCTGCTCTTACCAATTTGGGTTAAAGATATGTTAGTGCAATGTTAGGTTAATGTGATCTAGTGATCTATTTTTTGCCTGAGCAGTTTAAGAATTAATGGTCATTTATTCATTATTGCTCAATAGACTTTATTCAACCAAATGTTTAGTTTTAACGTAATAATCAGGCATCACGCGTACGGTTTGGATCATGTTGTCGCTAACTTCAATTATTTCAACAGGGTAACCTGCAATACGTAAACTTAATTTTGCTTGTGGTATATCTTCTAATATTTCTACAATTAAACCATTTAAGGTTTTAGGGCCATCCGTTGGGAAATGCCATGCCATTTCTTTGTTCATTTCGCGAATACTGACACCACCATCAACCAGTACACTACCATCAGGTTGAGGCTGAATTTCATCAGAAGGGGCTGGTGTCATGGTAGTAGTAAAGTCACCAACAATTTCTTCTAAGATATCTTCAAGTGTTACTAAGCCTTGAATATCACCGTATTCATCAACTACTAATCCTAAGCGCTCTTTGGCATCTTGGAATTTTAATAATTGCACGTTCAGTGATGTCCCTTCAGGAATAAAATACAGCTTTCGTACCGCGCGTAACAAACTCGCTTTGGTAAACTGATTTTTAGATAATAATTTTAAAGCGTCACGAACGTGAACATAACCGACTACATCATCAATATTGTCACGATAAAGTAATACGCGGGTATGGGTAGAATGGGTTAGTTGTTTTTGGATCAAACGCCAATCAGCATTAATATCAATACCTGAGAGCTCATTACGTGGGATCATAATGTCTTCAACGGTGACTTTTTCTAGATCAAGAATACTCATTAACATGCTTTGATCACGTTCATGAATTAGCGCGCTTGATTCAAAAACTACGGTTCTTAATTCTTCAGTGCTTAAGCTATGGTGCTCTGTTTGATCTTGGTTAATCCGTAATAATCGTAATATTCCATTGGTGATTGCGTTAGTTAAAAATACTAACGGGTATAACACCTTTAATAACAAGGTTAATAAAATTGAACTTGGAAAAGCGATTTTTTCAGGATACAAAGCCGCTAAGGTTTTTGGTGTTACCTCAGCAAAAATTAAGATCACTAAGGTTAAAATTAAGGTCGCATAAAATACACCAACATCGCCAAATAAACGCATACCAATAATGGTTGCGATAGCAGAAGCGGCAATATTCACTAAGTTGTTACCAATTAATATTAAACCAATTAGTTTATCAGGGTGGTTTAATAGTTTAGTAACCCGTTTGGCACCTTTATGGTTTTGTTTTTCAAGATGACGCAGCTTATAGCGGTTAAGCGACATCATACCGGTTTCAGAGCTAGAAAAATAAGCAGAAATAACTACTAATACGCCTAAGGCGATAAATAGCATGTTGGTTGATATGTCGTCCAAAAAAATGATCCTGTTTTCTTAAATTATGGCTGAGTAAACAGCAGGGGTTATTTATACATTAATTATCAAGCGATGAGAAATTCTTTCACAAATCGGCTACCAAAATAAGCTAACGTTAATATAGCCGTTGCTGTGGTAGTTAAAGTTAATACGCGATGACCGCGCCAACCTTGTTGGTAATGTCCCCATAATGTAATGACATAAATGAATAGGGCCACTAGAGATAATACTGTTTTGTGTAGTTGTGCTTTAGCAAAAAAATTATCGAGAAAAATTAAACCGATAGTTTCACTAGCAAATAAACTGATGGTACCCAAAGTTAAGATGATAAAGAGCTGATTTTCCACCTGCATTAGTGGTGGTAAGTGATTAACGGCGGATAAGTCTTTGCCCTTTAATTTACTATTAATGTATTTTACTTGAAAAGCATACAAGGTCGCGATCACCAAAATACAGTAAGCCACTAACGCCAAGGTAATATGGGTAACCATAATAAAGCTATTGGCTGATAAAACAATTTGATTCACCGGTGGAATAAATACCAGTAATAATTGCCACAAAGCGGCGAAGCCATAGGTAACAGGAAGTAATAAATTAATTTTAAATTTTAATGCAACTAAGGTTACTGTGCTGGTGATCACTAAACTTACCAAGGCAATAACATTTGGCAGGTTAAAGTTAATTTGCGCAGCAGAAAACAACTGTTGGCTTAACGAAAAGCTATGAGCAATAATTGCTAAACAACCAAAGCCGATAACTAACTTGATATTAGGTCCAAGCGGCGACAACAAACGCGTTAAAATTGCGAAAGTTGCAATAGCGTAAGCGACAAACGCAAATGTTGTGCTTGCGATAAACAAGTCCACGAAAATCTCCAAGATATAAATTTAACGATAAAACTAAGGCTTAAAACGGCTTAGTTTTATCTGAGCATTCGATTCTATCAGATTCGATTATTAACGCCATGTTTTGTAATGAATTAATGCAAAGGTTTAATGAATAAGTTGCGTATTGGTGAAATTGCTAAAAATAATAGTAATAAACTCGAAGCAACAGCAATAAAATCAGGCACTATTTCATGACTATGTTGCATGTGTTGATTAACATCAATCGCCCAAAAATTAACAAGATAATCCAATAAATAACCAAAAAATAATGCCGAAAGAATAACACCGGATAAATAACGATAAAGCGTACTTGCACCCATTTCTTTTTTTATCACGCCAAGCGTTGAAATATTCGTTGCTGGGCCAGCTAACATAAAGACAAGCGCAGTACCTGGTGAAATACCCGCTAATAAAAGGCCGGCAGCAATAGGTGTTGAAGCGGTGGCACAAATGTACATGGGAATGGAAATAACAATCATCACTAACATGGCCGCTAAACCGCTACCGTAATAGGTTAACCAAGCTAATGGCACAAAGGTTTTCACTAAGGTGGCGAACACTAAACCTATAACTAACCAGATAATTAAATCATCAATTAAACGTGTTGCCGCATACTGCATACCTTTTAATGATTTAGTTACCGCTGAAAGCGGCTTTGCTGCGCTGGTTGTCCCACAACAACTGGTTTTTACTTCGTTTACTTTACTTTTTTGGCTTGCGCAACATGAACTGCTGCTATTGTTGTTCGTTTGTTTTTCAGCAAGTTCTTCGGTCTTATCAAAGCTTACCAAAATCCCTGTAATGATGGCGGATGAGATAGCGGCAACCGGCCTAAATATGGCAAAAACAGGGCCTAACATGGCGTATGAAACGGTAATTGAGTCTACGCCAGTTTCAGGTGTCGCAACTAAAAATGAAGCGGTTGCTGACTTTGATGCGCCACTGCGTCTTAATTCCGCAGCAACAGGAATTACGCCACATGAACATAGTGGCAGCGGAGCACCAATAAAAGCGGCTTTAATAATAGCTAATTTACCATGACCAAGGTGATGACTTAAAATTTTAGCGGGTAACCAATACTTCATTAAACCGGCAATGAATAAACCTAATAATAACCACGGACTTGCTTCCATAGTTAAGTCAATAAAGTTATTGATAAGTAAAAGTATTGTTGCTGTAAAATTGTCCATCGAGTCTGTCATTAAATCATCACTCTTTATAAATCATCGCTTTTTAATTAAGCATTGCTCTATAGTAACAGCTGTTTTTCTGCTTGGTAAACAACTTATCAAAAGAATTCATCCCTTGAAATAATGATATTTCGCCTTATCTTACTAATTTATGCTTTCGCTTATTTTACCTAAGGTTATAATAGCGGCATATTGCAATTTTAAATTGCAGCTCGTTATCAATAATATATTGCATCCATTAATTTAATTTACTGAGTTATTCATGTTTGAAAATCTTTCTGATCGCTTAACCAAGTCGCTAAAAAACATTAGCGGTCGAGGTCGCTTAACCGAAGACAATATTAAAGATACTTTACGTGAAGTACGTATGGCTTTATTAGAAGCTGATGTAGCTTTACCTGTTGTTCGTGATTTTATCAAAAATGTTAAAGAGCGGGCCGTTGGGCAAGATGTTTCAAAAAGTTTAACGCCAGGGCAAGTGTTTGTAAAAATAGTTCAAAGTGAACTAGAAACTGCCATGGGTGAGGTTAACGAAGCATTAGACTTGAAAGCCGTGCCACCGGCAATTGTGTTAATGGCAGGTTTACAAGGTGCAGGTAAAACCACCTCGGTGGCTAAGCTCGCTAAATTCTTAAAAACTCGTGAAAAGAAAAAAGTGCTTGTAGTAAGTGCTGATGTTTATCGTCCAGCAGCTATTAAGCAACTTGAAACCTTAGCAAGTGAAGTTGAGGTTGAGTTTTTCCCAAGTGATATTAGCCAAAAACCGATTGATATTGCTAATGCTGCCATTGCCCATGCAAAAAAACAATTTCACGATGTGGTGATTGTTGATACTGCCGGTCGTTTACATGTTGATGATGACATGATGAGCGAAATCAAAGATCTTCATAGTGCAATTAACCCAGTAGAAACCTTATTTACTGTTGATGCAATGACAGGGCAAGATGCGGCTAACACAGCAAAAGCATTTAACGATGCTTTACCGTTGACTGGTGTTATCTTAACTAAAACGGATGGTGACGCCCGTGGTGGTGCAGCCTTATCTATTCGTCATATTACCGGTAAACCTATTAAATTTATGGGTGTCGGTGAAAAAACAGATGCGTTAGAAGCTTTTCATCCTGATCGTATTGCCTCTCGTATTTTGGGCATGGGTGATGTTTTATCTCTGATCGAAGAAGTTGAGCAAAAAGTTGATCGTAAACAAGCTGAAAAATTAGCGAAAAAAGTTAAATCAGGAAAAGGGTTTGATTTAGAAGATTTTCGTGATCAGTTGGTACAAATGAAAAACATGGGCGGCATGATGGGCTTAATGGATAAATTACCGGGTATGGGTAATATGTCTGAGCAAGTTAAAGGTCAAATGGATGATAAAATGACCGGTCGTATGGAAGCCATTATTAACTCTATGACACCTGCAGAACGTCAACGTCCTGATATTATTAAAGGTTCTCGTAAGCGTCGTATTGCTAACGGTTCAGGTACCCAGATACAAGACGTAAATAAATTATTAAAACAATTTATGCAAATGCAAAAAATGATGAAAAAAATGTCAGGTAAAGGTGGCATGCAAAAAATGATGCGTAGCATGAAAGGCATGATGCCTCCAGGCATGGGCGGTGGCGGCGGTATGTTTGGCCGTTAATACAAGAAATTTGTTATTCAAACAAATTAAAAAATAATAAAATAAAAAGGTAGCTGTTATTTAGTAATAAATAAGCTACCTTTTTATTAGACGTTTTAAAAATTGAGTATTTTATGGCACAAACAAAAGATATTATTAGCCAAGCAGATATTGATAAATTACTGCATATTAATGAGTTTATTGAACAGCAAGAAAATAACTCATTAGTGAGTGAGCTTAAACAAGCCATTCTAAACTCAGGCAAGTTAGAGTTAAGCCAATGGCAGGCGTTACGTAGCCATATTCAGGAAATAGAAGAACTTATCCCTCATATTGATTTAATTATTAAGCTAAAAAAAGAAAGTAGTTAACCCGAACTCGGGGTAACAACTTGCTTTCTAGCAGCTGTTTTTCCTTATTACTGCGTTAAATTTGATTGCAATACGCCCCATGGATGGGGAAGGTAGAGCGACGTTTGAACTAAAGCCGAGGCTCGTTATTGACGCTCAAATTTGCCTTGTACTTTTGCCCTGTAATAAGAAAAAACATCAAGCTAGAATAGGTGTAGTATCAAAAGTATTTGAGTTTTATATTGTTAGCTAATTTCTTACTCCAAACTCAGGTTAGTTAAATTCCCCACTAATTGTGTTTTATCAACTAGCGGTTGAATCAAGTAAAGTACTTGGTTTAACTGCCCTATATTATACTTGCTTTATTTATTAAAAAGCGTAGAATACGCGGGCTTTTCTGTCGCCTAGGCGATGGAAGTGTCTGGAAAATTCGTATTAACATTTAAACAAATAGAGGACGATATGGTTACCATTCGTTTAGCTCGTGGTGGCGCTAAAAAGCGTCCATTCTATCAGGTAGTAGTAGCTGATAGTCGTAATTCTCGTGACGGTCGTTTCATCGAGAAAATTGGTTTTTTTAATCCTACAGCTCAAGGTCAAGCTGAACGTTTACGTTTAGACTTAGATCGTATCAACCACTGGGTTGGTCAAGGCGCTGGTTTATCTGACCGTGTAGCTAAGTTAGTTAAAGACGCGCAAGCGGCTGCTTAATTAATTGTACAATTTTGTACTTAGGAGCCAAAAGTGAGTGGTGTGGAAAAATTAACCCTTGGTAAAGTAGGCGCAGTTTACGGCATTAAAGGTTGGTTAAAGATTCATTCATTTACTGATGATCCTGAAGCTATATTTGACTATGCACCTTGGTCGTTAAATTTAGGTGAAAAATCACAATCAGCAAATGTTACTGATTGGCGCAGACATAATAATGGCTTAATTGCTAAAGTTGCTGGCATTGACGATCGAGATCAAGCACAAAGCTTGGTTGGTTTTGAAATATCAGTACGCCCAGAAGAATTACCAGAATTGCCGGAAGGTGAGTTTTACTGGAAAGACTTAATGGGTATGCAAGTTATCACCTCTAATGGTTATGACTTGGGTGTGGTTTCCGACATGATGGAAACCGGTGCTAATGACGTATTGGTTGTGAAGGCAAATTTTAATGACGGTTTTGGTAAAAAAGAGCGTTTAATTCCGTATCTTTTAGACCAAGTTGTTCTTAACGTTAGCCAAGAAAATAAACAAATTGAAGTTGACTGGGACCCAGGTTTCTAACTTGTGAGTGACAATAAATTATGGATTGGGGTGATCAGCCTTTTTCCAGAAATGTTTGACGCAATAACCGAGTATGGGGTGACTGGCCGAGCGATTCGTAATGGGTTAATTGAATTTCACACGTGGAATCCAAGAGACTTTACCCATGATAAGCATCGTACTGTGGACGACCGACCTTACGGCGGCGGACCAGGGATGTTAATGATGGTTCAACCATTGCGAGATGCTATTCATGCAGCGCGACAAGCGGCTGAAGTGGATGGTAAAAAAGCGAAGGTTATTTATATGTCACCGCAGGGACGTAAGTTAAGCCAAGCGGGTGTTTGTGAATTATCACAGTCGGATCGTCTGATATTAATTGCCGGACGATACGAAGGAATAGACGAGCGTATCATTCAATCTGAAATAGATGAAGAATGGTCAATCGGCGATTATGTGTTAAGTGGCGGTGAATTACCGGCAATGACCTTAATCGACGCAGTAGCACGGTTTATTCCTGGTGTATTAGGACATCAACAATCAGCTGAGCAGGATTCATTTTCTGACGGCTTATTAGATTGTCCACATTACACTAGGCCAGAAGTACTTGAAGACGCTTCTCCAGAAGCACAATCAGTACCTAAGGTTTTATTAAGTGGTGATCATGAAAAAATTCGACAATGGCGGCTATTTAAGTCATTAGAAAGAACATGGACCAGAAGACCAGAACTTTTAACTGACCTAGCTCTGACAGCTGAGCAAGAGCAGATGTTACTGAAAATTAAAAACAGTAACTAATTTGTTTCACCAGACTGTGAACTCTAGGAAGAAGGTATTATGAGCAATATTATTGATCAGCTCGAAAAAGAGCAAATGAAAACTGACGTACCAGCATTCGCACCATCGGATACGGTTGTGGTACAAGTAAAAGTTAAAGAAGGTGATAAAGAACGTCTTCAAGCGTTTGAAGGTGTTGTAATCGCTATTAAAAACCGTGGCTTACATTCTGCATTCACTGTTCGTAAAATTTCGAACGGTGTTGGTGTTGAGCGTGTATTCCAGACACATAGCCCATTAGTTGACTCAATTGCAGTTAAACGTCGCGGTGACGTACGTCAAGCTAAACTTTACTATCTTCGTGACCTTTCTGGTAAGAAAGCACGTATCAAAGAGAAGTTGGGTAAAAAGTAAGTTAAACCTTACTTTATTTAGCTTAGAAAAAAGCCTGAACAATGAAAGTTGTTCAGGCTTTTTTGATCGTGGCGATAAGTTAAGTTTTCTGTCAAAGTAGCTAGCGTTAGGTTTGCAATATTTCAGCTAAATTTTGATAAACTTTAATTGTTAGATGTAATTGTATTCTATTGGTTAAGCCCCATATACTAAGCTTATGGTTCTTTAGCAAATTGTTAAGACTAATTTTTACGGAGTATAAAAATGCAAAAAGGCATTGATGATTCATTTATCGACATGGTGCGTTATTTAGGTAGTGAGCTTGGTTATATTATTCAAGAGCATTTAGGTGATGAATGGTTGGATAAAATTGAAAGTATCCGTAAACAAGGACGAAAGTCTTCTGAAGGTGATAGCCAAAGTACGGATAAATTACAGCAAGCGTTTAAAGCGATGTCGAATGATGAGCTTTTAACAATTGGCCGTGCTTTTTCACAGTTTTTAAATTTAGCTAACCTAGCTGAGCAAGAAAATACGGTAGCTAATTGTTTTGATCAAGACCCGCTCAATGATTTTTTTGATAAATTAAAAAGTAAGCCCGCAACGGAAATGAGTTTAGCGCAAGCGGTTGATAAATTATCAATAGAATTAGTATTAACGGCACATCCTACAGAAGTTACGCGTCGAACCTTAATCTATAAATATGCACGTTTAGCTGAATGTCTGTCAGAATTACATGTAGATAATTTAACTGAAGAACAACGTGAAAAAATTGAAGCACGTATTGCTGAATTGATCAGCCAAGCATGGCATACCGATGAAATAAGGGTTGAAAGACCAACGCCGGTAGATGAAGCACAGTGGGGCTTTTCTGTTATTGAAAGTTCTCTATGGCAAGCTGTACCTGATTTTATTCGTAAATTTGATAAACAATTATCAAACGAATTTAACATCAGCTTACCGTTAAATTCTAACCTTGTGCGTTTTGGCTCTTGGATGGGGGGAGATCGTGATGGCAACCCTTTTGTTACCTCTAAAGTTACCGAAAAAGTATTACTATTAGCTAAACAGCGCGCAACACAGTTATTTTTAAACGATGTTGAAAAGCTTTATATCGAACTGTCAATGGAAGATTGCTCAGACGATCTTCGTCAGCAAGTAGGTGATGATCGCGAACCGTATCGAGCAATATTAGGCGATTTAAAAGCCAAATTAATCAAAACGTATGACGGTATTGAAGCTTATTTACAAGGCCAAACGTCAAATATTGTTGTCGGTATTGAAAATCAGGTCGATTTAACCGAGCCGTTAGAATTATGTTATCACTCATTGTTAAGCCAAGGCATGAGTGGTATTGCCAATAGCTTATTGTTAGATACCATTCGCCGTGCTTATTGTTTTGGCATTAATTTATTAAAACTTGATATTCGCCAAGACTCTGATCGTCACGCGGATGTTTTTAGTGAATTAACTCGTTATTTAGGTATTGGTGATTACAGTGAATGGTCAGAGCAAGACAAACAAGCCTTTTTATTACGAGAACTAAACTCTAAACGACCACTTATTCCTCGTAATTGGCAGCCTTCTGACGAAGTTAAAGAAGTACTCGCTAGCTGCCAAGTTGTTGCCCAACAGAACCAAGAAGCCTTAGGTATTTATATTATATCAATGGCGCGTAAGCCCTCTGATGTTTTAGCTGTACATTTGTTATTACAAGAGTCAGGTATTTCTTGGCCAATGCCAGTAGCACCATTATTTGAAACCTTAGATGACTTAAACAATGCTCACGACAGCATGAGCCAATTATTAGCGATAGATTGGTACCGTGGTTTTATCCAAAGTCATCAGTACGTGATGATAGGTTATTCTGATTCCGCGAAAGATGCTGGCGCCTTAGCAGCAGGTTGGGCACAGTATCAATCTCAAGAGTCATTAGTAGCGTTAGCTGAAAGTTACAATGTTTCTTTAACTTTATTCCATGGTCGTGGAGGTACGATTGGCCGTGGTGGTTTACCGGCTTATGGTGCCATATTCTCACAACCGCCAGGCTCTTGTTTAGGTGGTTTACGAGTGACAGAGCAAGGTGAAACCATTCGCTATAAGTTTGGTACTGAGCCATTGGCACAACATAGCTTTTCACTGTATGCCAGTGCAATATTAGAAGCGTTAATGTTACCACCACCGGCACCAAAACAAGCTTGGCGTGATGTTATTACAGCGATGGCAAATGATGCTTGTGATAATTATCGCGCTATTGTACGTGATGATCCTAATTTTGTTGCTTATTTCCGTGCCGCAACACCTGAGCTAGAGTTGTCTAAGCTCCCATTAGGTAGCCGTCCATCTAAGCGTAAACCTAATGGTGGCGTTGAAAGTTTACGTGCTATTCCTTGGATTTTTGCTTGGGCACAAAATCGTTTGGTACTGCCTGCATGGTTAGGTGTTATGAAAGCTTTTCAAGTGGCGTTAGATAATGATCATGAAAAAATCATGAAAGAAATGATGAATGAATGGCCATTTTTTGCTTCACGGTTATCTATGCTTGAAATGGTATTTATGAAAGCCAATCAACAAATTGCCGCTAAATATGATGAAAAATTAGTGCCAGATGATTTACGCTATTTTGGTGAAAATTTACGAACAGAGTTAGCACAAAGTCAGCAATTATTATTGCGTTTGTTAGGTCAAACCGAAGTGATGGCTAAGGATGTTTCAGGTAAAGAATCAATGAATATTCGCTCAGGATATTTAGAGCCGTTGCACCTAATCCAAATGGAACTTTTACAACGAGCACGCCATGCAGGTAGTGATGCGCCATTAGAAGTGAGCATGGAGCGAGCGTTAATGGTTAGTATTGCTGGTATTGCGACAGGTTTACGTAATACAGGTTAAATAGTTAATTAGGTTCACTTTAACAGAAAACCAGCATTAGTGATTTCACTGATGCTGGTTTTTTATTTTCAGTATTAAGGTTTTGTCTCAGGCTCTTTTGTTAATACTAATTCTACGAGCTTAAAAACGATAGGTGATACTAAGATGATGGTTGGAAAAGCAATAGTAAAAGCAAAGCCCCAAGCTTTTAGCCAAATAAACAAAATTCCGTCAATAAAGCCTAAATTAAAAATACTAATAACAAAAGACATAATGCCTGACATTAAAAAAGACATAAAAAATGAAAAAACAAGGCGGTGATATTTACGTGCGATCATAGAGATAACTTCTTTTTTGTATTATTGCTAACTTAGTTTTAGCAGACTTAGCGAATTTAGTTATTCCGAATTCAAGTTAGTTATTGTTTAATCGGCTCGCCCAATTGCCATTATGTTCAAAAGAACATGCTTCTTCACTATCATAAAAAATATGACGATTGATATTTTTTAGCTTGATATTGATGCTGGCAAGTTCAGTTTGAATGTGTGAGTTCAGTTTTTGTTGATTTTTGCTATCAGCGTTAAAGAGCGCAAGATTCGCTTTGGTGTCAAACACACAAATAATTTTTAACGTGTTTTCTACCTTAGGGTATTGAACTAAGTGAGTTAACCACTGAAAGCCAGTCAGTTCTTTGAGGGCGTTTTCACAAACCTGAGTTAGCGCAGCGATGAGCTGTTGCTCAATTTTTTTATCTGTTTTTCTCATATTATTGTTTGTTACTTTTTTGTATTAATAAAATCTTCGTAAGGATGAATATATCATATTAATTCAAGAGCAAGAGCGGATAACAAAGAAAAATAAAAATGACGAGAGTAAGAAGAATAATGACTACGAATAAACGTTACCTCATGTGAGGTAACGCTATTAAATTACGCTTGGTAGAGCCAAGCTAAAAAACACTTTGAATCGTTTACATTGGTAAACTTGATTAATTTGCTACCACTTTGATCAGTAATAACCACATTGCGTTTATTTACTGAAATGGAGCTGATCGGCGATTGTATTGAATACACCTGACCATGGTATGTATAAGACATAATAAAACTCTTTTTAGTGCGCTTAAGCGCATGAACTAGAAAAGCTATATTATTGTACGGAAAAACTTTTGATATATAACTACATCAATTTTAACGAGATTTTCTTGAAACTCAGACAATAATTTAAGCTTAATATTTTTGAGTGATGACTAACTGTGAAAGGGAAAGGCAAAACACGATAATGACAATCTATAAAACTATATTATAAAAATATGATTGGCACATCGGTTAAATAAACAAGATAAGAATAATTAACGGGTTGAGTATATACAGGCCAGATTAATAAGTAAACAAGTTAAATTATTTAAAGAAAACTAAATTTAAATCTAAATCAATCATAGTCAATCGTGTTTTGTTGATAAATAATCTTGATTGGTTAGAATGCATCAACGATAAATTACGTATTATGCGTATAACTTAGGTCATAAAAAATATGAAAGTGTTTTCTGTGTTGTCTTCGCTGCTACTATTGAGCAGTACTTTCAGCTTTACTTCTTTGGCAAATGAACAAACAACCGCTGTGGTAAAAAAGAGCCCTGGTGATCGACCAAATGATGTTATGGAAGAGGTTGTTCCTAAAGAGTTAATACCCAAAGCTCCTATCTTAACTATTGAGCAAGCGCTTGAATCATTTCATGTTCATCAAGATTTTGAATTACAAGTGGTAGCCAAAGAGCCGTTAATATTTGACCCTATCATTATTGAGTATGATGCTGCTGGCCGTGTTTGGGCGGTAGAAATGACGACTTTTATGCCGGATGTTGAAGGTAATAATGAATTTCTAAAACAAAGCCAAATAGTGGTTTTAACTGACACCAACAATGACGGTGAAATGGACAAACGCCAAGTAGTGGTTGAAAAAATTGTGTTACCACGCGCTTTTGCTTTTATTGATAAAGGTATTTTATGGGCAGACAACGAAAGTTTGTTTTTTAGTGAGCTAAGTGAAAAAGACGGTGAATTTACTCATGTAAAAACGGAGATGGTAGATAAAACTTATGCTAAGGGCGGTAACCTTGAACATAAAACTAATGGTTTATTATTTAATTTAGATAATTGGTACTACAGTGCTAAATCAGATAAACGCTATCGTGCTTATCCTTTAACGGCGAATATTCCAAGCGATAGTAAAGAAATTTATCGTAATAACTACTGGAAAATGGTGCGAGCAAAAAGTGAATTTCGTGGTCAATTTGGTTTAAGCCAAGATGATTATGGTCGTTTGTATTTTAATCATAATTCAACACCTTTACAGACAACGTCTTTTTTACCGAATATTGCCCAACGTAACAAAAAGCATAAATTCCCTCCTACTTTATTAAAGCAGGCAGTAGGTACTACTGATGTTTATCCTGTACGTGTTAACCCAGGGATTAACCGAGGTTATCAACGTTCAAATTATCGTGAAGATTTTAGTTTAAAAAATCATACAGCTGCTTGTGGGCCACTAATTTATCGCGGTGATCAGTACCCAGCTGAATATTACGGTATTGGTTTAGTACAAGAGCCAGCAGGTAATTTAATTAAAGCGAATAAACTTGTTGAAAAAAATGGTGTAGTGACGGGGTCAAATCTGTTCGACAAGCAAGAAATTGTTGCTTCAACTGATGAACGTTTCAGACCTGTTAATGCCCGTAATGCGCCTGATGGAACGATTACTTTGGTTGATTTTTATCATGGCATACTTCAACACCGTACCTTTTTAACCAGTTATTTAGCGGATCAAATTAAACAACGTGACTTAGAGCGTAATCGCCATATTGGTCGTTTATATCGTTTAAAATATAAAAATTCACCTTTATCTAAGGTTGACTATTTAGATGGTTTATCAGCGATTGAATTAGTGCCTTTTTTAGCTCATAGCAATGGTTGGCATCGTGATATGGCGCAACAGTTACTTGTGATGAAACAGGATCACTCGGCTGTACCAGCGTTAACGGAAATGGCAAAAAATCATGATAACCATCTTGCGCAAATCAAAGCATTATGGACCTTAGAGGGCCTTGGTGTTGTTGAGTTAGCAACATTATCACAAGCGGCTGAAAATGCTCATAGCCAAGTTAAGCAAAGTGCTTATCGTTTAGCTGAGTTCTTAGCGCCGTCAGCAGATGTTAATCAATGGTTGTTAGCGCAAGCAAGACATGTAGATCAGTTTGCTGCTAATGCGTTAGTTTTTGCTCTTGCTCGTCATCAAGTGTGGTCAGGTATGTCGATTATTGTTAATCAGTTTGGTGTTAACGACTTTGTCATTGCAAGTTTAGCAGAGCAAGAACTTAACTTTTTAAATGCTCAAGGCAAGCAAGGTGTTTTAGCTGTATCACAAACAACGGTAGATCGCATTCTTGCTGTGGCAAATTTCCAAACCAAAGAAAAAGTAAAAAAAGCACTAACGCCTGCAATGAAAGCAAGCTTTGAACGTGGTAAAGCGATGTATCATGGTGAAGTTGGATGTTTTGGTTGTCATGGTGCAGATGGTGATGGCAACGCTATTATTCCACCTGTTAACAACAGTGAATGGGTAACGGGGGCTGAACAAAGATTAATTGCTATTTTATTACATGGTTTTACAGGGCCAATAACGGTTAATAAACAAAAGTTTAATTCACCAATGACGATGCCAGGTTTAGACAATAACAATACCATTGATGATCAAGATTTAGCCGATATTGCGACTTATATCCGTAATGAATGGCAAAATAGTGCTAGCCCAATCACACCTGAAATGGTTAGTAAAATACGGAGAAAAACAAAAACTCAAACCTCTCCATATACTCAAGAGTCCATAAAAGCACTCGATTAAAGCTCTCGATTAAAACCAGAGATAAATAGAGTCATCTATTAAAGCACTAACTAACTAGCTAAAGTTACTTAGTGCTTTTTTATCAGCATAAAAAACAAGGATAAAAAATAACATGCAGCAATTCACGACTATCGCTAAAACGGGGATGATCTCACTCGCTTTTTTGCTATCAAGTTGCAGTGCAATGCACAAGAATAGCGGTTGGCAGCCATTGTTAGATAAAAACTTAAGTCAATGGGAAGTGTGGATGGGGGTACCGCATAAATCTGTAACGGGCTTACCTGAGGGTACTTACCAAGCGGATAACTTAAAAACCAACATTGGCTCAGGAATGGGGTTAGATAACGATGTTAAACAAGTGTTTACTGTGATTGAGGAGGCAGGCCAGCCCGTATTAAAAATTACCGGTGAAATTTATGGAGGCTTAACAACCTTAAAAAATTATCAAAACTACCATTTTAGGACCCAATTTAAATGGGGTGAGCAAAAGTGGGCACCACGTTTAACGGCAAAACGAGACAGCGGTATATTATTTCATTGTCGTGGTGAACACGGTGTTTTTTGGAATGTTTGGAAAGCTTGCCAAGAGTTTCAAATTCAAGAAACAGATATTGGCGACTATATACCATTAGCAGGTCCTGCTGCTCAGGTGCGTAGTGAAAAAATGGCAAAACTTTATCAATATAACCCTGACATGCCAGCGCGTTTAACTAAAGGTTATACTATGGCAAGTAAAGAGCTTGATGCTCCGCATGGTCACTGGAACACCTTAGATTTATATGCGGTTAATGATATGGCAGTATTTGTTGTTAATAACGAAGTGGTCATGGTGATTGAGGGTTCTATTAACAATGCTGGTAAAAAGCTTGATTCAGGGCAAATTCAAATTCAATCTGAGGGAGCTGAATTATATTATCGTCAGATGAAAATTAGAGAAATAACCCGATTACCTATGAATATACAACAACAGGCTGGGTTATAAAATGTACAAGGACTAAATTTCTGTACAAGGATCAAACACCGGAGATAAAAAAAGTACTCAAATGAGTACTTTTTTTATCTATTAGTAATATCAAATTTATTGTTAAACGGTAGCTTTAATCTTCATCAACTGCTTCAACAACAATCACTTCAATATCATGACTTTCAAAATATTTAATTAATTCAGGCTCAGCGTTAGAGTCTGTAATTAAGATATCAACTTCAGAGAGTGGGCAAAAGATGAAGTTGCTACGTTTACCTAATTTAGTGCTATCCGCTAAAATAACCAGTTTTTCAGTTTGTTTTTTTAACTTTTGCTCAGAGCGTATTAATAGTGGATCAGACTCCATCACACCAAACTCACCAATACCCGGTGTTCCCATGAACATCATAGCGCCATGATAGTACTCTGTACTGTCTTTTTCGTAAGAGCTAAGAATAATACCTTGTTCACGGTAAATCTCACCACCAGGTAGTGTTACCTGATTATCACTGTTTTCAGTAATATAGTTAGCTAACACAAACGAGTTAGTTAATATGTTCAATTGTAAGGCACATAAATACTCGCCCATCATGTAAGTTGAGCTACCACCATTGATGATAATAGAATCACCATTTTGACAAAGCTCAACTGCTCTTTTAGCGATTAATCGCTTAGTGGTTGGACGTTTGTTTTTATCAACAATAAATGCCGAGCTAGAAATATGCTTTTTCTTCGGTGAACCATTAACAGATTCAGCACCACCACGGATCTTTTTAATTTCTCCGCGAGCAGACATTTTAGTAATATCGCGACGAATGGTTGCTTCTGAAGCGCTTAACTTTTCAGTTAAACTACGAACACTGGCAAATTGCTGTTGATCTAAAATATCTTTAATCAATTGCTGTCTATGTTTTTCTAACATTGGTAAACTATTTCCCTTGAGCGAGGCATTTTCTAGCAGATTATTCATATTTTATCTATTTATTTTATTATATACAATTACATAATACGTTAGCATATATTGATTAAAAAAGACAAATTTTGACTTCTAATTGTTGTTTTTTGGCTGTAAGGCGAATAAAAATAAAGGATTTATGAATCACGCTTTTAGAGTAACACTAATAAATACCGCTAAAATATCGACTAATTAAATTGAAAAATAAATTTATTGCGAATACTTGTGATTGATATTGATTATTTTTGTTATTTTGCTTAATCTAGCGCAATAATTTTACTAGGCTAGCTATATAGTATGACTAACACTCCAGTACCTAAAAATATTCTTATTATTGATATTGGTAAAACCCATATCAAACTTTATGTTTTAAATGCGGATTATGAAGCCGTTTTTTCAAAAGAAGCCGACAATGTTGTTGATACATCAGGTAACTACCCAATGGTTGATGTTGACTTCCTTTGGCAGTGGGTTACTTCAGGTATAAAAGAAGCGACAGCTAAGTTTGTTATTTCAGCTATGACGGTAACCACCCACGGCGCTACTGCTGCTCTTATTAATAGTGAAGCGCAAAACTTAGTGCTGCCAATTTTAGACTATGAATATACCGGTATTGATGAGCTAAACGATGAATACCAAATAGTTAAGCCTGACTTTAATGAAACTTATTCACCTGATTTACCTGCTGGCTTAAATTTAGGTAAACAGCTATTTTGGCTACAAAAGAAGTATCCAGAAGCTTTTGCTAAAACAACGGATATTTTAATGTATCCGCAATATTGGGCGTGGCGCTTAACTGGGCAAAAAGTCTCAGAAATCACGTCATTAGGCTGTCATACCGATTTATGGTCAATGGATGATTGGGGTTATTCGTCATTAGTTAAGCAAAAAGGCTGGCAAAATTTATTTCCAACCGTTGTACCGGCATGGGAGCCGGTCGGTTGTGTACTGCCAGATTTAGCAAAAGAATTAGGCTTGCCAGAAGATTGTCAAATCCATGCAGGTATTCATGATAGTAATGCTAGCTTTTTACGTTATCGCTTAAGTCAGAATGATGCACCATTCACGGTTATTTCTACCGGTACTTGGACGATCACTATGGCGGCCAATGTGGCGTTAAATGCGTTAATGCCAAATCAAGATATGTTAGCGAATATTGACGCAACAGGTAAACCGATTGCTTGTGGTCGCTTTATGGGCGGTCGAGAGTTTGACACCATTTGTCAATTAACGGGAGCTCAAGTTTCCGATCCTTATGACTTATCTGATATTGAAAGCATTATTGAACAAGACATTTATATTTTACCTGATTTTAGCGGTGGTAGTGGGCCATTTGGTGCACGCGAAGGTGAAATCATTGGTGATGTATCAAAAATCAAAGGCGTTGCGTTAGCCTCGTTGTATTGTGCATTAATGATTGATTACCAACTAGAGCAATTAGCGGCTCAAGGTGACATCTATATTGAAGGTGTGTTACTTAAAAACCCACAATTATGTTCATTGCTTGCACAATTAAGAACAGCACAAAAAGTAAACCTTTCAACTGATACAACGGGTACGGTGCAAGGTGCGGCTTGTTTAACTAATTGGCATGGTGCTGATTGCCAAGTTAACACGGTTGCGGTTGATGCTAGCCAAGTTGCAGGTTTAGCTGCTTATAAACAAGCATGGCTTAAGCGGTTAGCTAGCTAATATATAAACTTTTAAAATAAAAAGGTGATTTTGGATCACCTTTTTATTTTATTATTCAGTCCTTACTCTCCACATTTTCCTACAGATTAAAACTCAATAGATAACAAAAACCTTCATAATTAGGCGGATTGAAACGGCTTTGTTTTAGGGTCTGTTGCTCTTTGTTTATATTTTCAGCAATAGGCTATTTTAAGTGGTAGCAAAGCAGAATGAACGTTGTTTGGTTGTTCCAAATGAGTGAAATTCTAATGCAGCTAACGCAAAAAATAGCCATTGCCCTGTGGGCTGAGGCTAAAATCGCTTTACTCGGCGTTAAAAATTATTGGTTTAGATGACTAAACGACATAATTTCAGCCTTGATTAAAACGATTTTATCTCTCAGCTGAATTATTAAACAAAGATAAACAGACCCTAGTGGTTATTTTATTCAATATGAATCATATTTAAATCATAAATAAACAAATAATGTTTATTTTTAATCTTTTTTAATTTTTATACTTTATTTTCAGGTGGTTATGGTTTTTATGCAGTGGTTCACTGTTAGTTGAAAAGTTTATAATTTAGCTTTTTTGCCTGTGGTTAAGGCAATAGATATCTCTCTAAGTGCCCGTTTCTGGTGCATTTCTCTGGTTTGATTAAATAAAATAGGTACAGATCAAAAAATATTTTTTAGCTTCAATTTTAGCTATGTTATTAAAATTATTTGTTTTAATTTCGCTCATTATAAAATAATTGTGGTTTTTGTGAGTGGATATGATTGATTATGCTTGACTCTGTTTTCTTTATCTGTAGTATTAGTAGAAATTATTTTATCTATAAATTTTATTAGACTGTTACTAGTTGGAGTTGAACAGAGATGCCAAGCAAAAAAAGTGAATTTAAGCATGTTGATTATAATTGGGATGACGCCGTTGCGGATAAGTTGTCACCAATTGAAAGCCTCGTTTACCGCTCAAACATCCTCGGCGCAGACCAACGTATTACTAACACCGGTGGTGGTAATACCTCGGCAAAATTAATGGAAACTGACCCATTAACGGGTGAGCAAGTTGAAGTTCTTTGGGTTAAAGGCTCAGGTGGCGATTTACGTACGGCAAAAGTTGAAAACTTTTCTTCTTTATACCAAGGTAAATTAAACGCGTTAGATGCAACTTATCAAGCACGTGATGACAAAGGTTATAAGCAAGCCGGTGAAGATGCCATGATTGGTATGTACAAGCACTGTAACTTTTGCTTGAACCCTCGCGCATCATCAATTGATACACCTTTACACTCAATGATTGCCGATAAGCATGTTGACCATTTACACCCGAACGCGGTTATCGCTATTGCCTCTTGTAAAGATCAAGAAGCATTAACTGAAAAAGTATGGGGCGGTAAAATGGCCTACGTACCTTGGATGCGTCCAGGTTGGGAAGCAGCTAAAGTATGTGAAGAAGCTTATGCAGCAAAACCAGACAGTATCGGTATTTTATTAGGCCAGCATGGCCACACTAACTGGGAAAGCGAAAGCAAAAGCTGTTACGAAACTTCTTTATGGGTTATCGAAACGGCAGCACGTTATATTGAAGAGCACGACAAAGGTGAAATGACTTTTGGCGGTGCTAAAGTAGAAAGCTTATCAGAAGAAGCACGTACTGAATTACTTGCTAAATTCTTACCTGTTGCTCGTGGTATCTTATCAAATAAAGTTAAATTTATTGCAACAGTTCAATCAGATGAAACCGCATTACGTTTCGTAAACAGTGTTGATGCACCTCGTTTAGCTAAATTAGGTACTTCATGTCCTGACCACTTCTTACGTACTAAAATTCAACCTTTATATGTTGACTTTAACCCTGCTACTGATGATTTTGACGTATTAGTTGAAAAATTAAATGCCGGTATTGAGCAATATCGTATTGATTATAAAGCTTATTATGACGCGTGTAAGCGTGATGATTCACCAGCGATGCGTGATCCAAGCCCAACAGTTATCTTAATTCCAGGTGTTGGTATTATTGGTTGGGGTAAAAACAAATCTGAATCACGTGTTACTACTGAATTCTACAACTGTGCCATTGAAGTTATGCGTGGTGCTGAAGCTATCAGTGAGTACACAGCATTACCACAACAAGAAGCATTCGATATTGAATACTGGGCATTAGAAGAAGCTAAGTTACAACGTATGCCAAAAGAAGCGCCATTAGCGCGTGACATCGTTGTAGTTGTTGGTGCTGGTGACGGTATTGGTAAAGAAACAGCTTTCCGTGTAGCTAAAGAAGGCGCTCACGTTGTTTGTGCTGATTTACGTTTTGAAGCAGCACAAAAAACAGCTGATGAATTAACGGCTATTTACGGTCAAGGCATTGGTGTTGCCGGTACTGGCATTTCAGGTTGTGGCCCAGCAATCGCTCAAGAAGTTAACATTACTGACCGTGCAAGCGTTCAAAAAATGTTTGAGCAAGTTACATTAGCTTACGGTGGTATTGATAAAGTTATCGTAACTGCGGGTGTTTTCTTAGCCCCAGGTCAAGCAGGTATGAGCAACGACCAACAATTTGATGTTAGCTTTGCTGTTAACGTTAAAGGTGGTTATATCGTTGGTACTGAAGCAAACGAAATCTGGAAAGCACAAGGCTTAAAAGGTGCATTAGTATTAACTACTAGTGTTAACGCAGCAGTTGCTAAAGCAGGTTCATTAGCTTACGACACATCGAAAGCCGCAGCTAACCACTTAGTACGTGAATTAGCGGTTGAACTAGCGCCATTAGTTAACGTTAATGGTTTAGCACCAGCGACGGTTGTTAAGGGTAGCACCATGTTCCCACGTGATCGTGTAATTGCTTCATTAACTAAGTACAACGTTGAGTTTTCTGAAGCAGATTCAGATGATGAATTACGTGATAAATTAGCGATGTTCTATGCACAACGTACATTAACTAAGTCTCCAATTACGCCAGCTGATCAAGCAGAAGCTGCTTATTTAATGGTTTCAGGTCAGTTAAGTAAAACAACAGGTCAAGTAATTAGTGTAGACGGTGGTTTACACGAAGCGTTCTTACGCTAAGCTAACCTTATTTGAAGCCCCTTTTTAGGGGCTCATTATTAAAATGGTATTAGGAAAAATATAATGACACAACGTATCGACAAAGCGCTAATTGCTGAAGAAAATGCAAAATTAGAAGGCTTTTTAAAAGAAGATTATGAAGCACTAGGTGCTAAGCTTGCACGTGAAAACATTAACATTGATGAGATCACAGCTAAAGCAGAAGAATTTCAAATTGCTGTTCCTTCATGGGGTACAGGTACTGGTGGTACACGTTTCGCACGTTTTCCTGGTGAAGGCGAGCCACGTAACATCTGGGAAAAATTAGAAGATAGCGCTGTTATTAACGATTTATCACAGTGTACTGAGCGTGTTTCTCCACATTTTCCATGGGATAAAGTTGATGACTTTAAAGAATTAAAGCAAACATCTGATGCTTTAGGTCTTAAGTGGGATTCGATTAACTCGAACACTTTCCAAGATCAACCTGGTCAAGAGCATAGCTTTAAATACGGTTCTTTAAGCAACACAAGTAAAGAATCACGTGACCTTGCTATTCAACACAACCTTGATTGTATTGAATGGGGTAAAGAATTAGGTTCTAAAACGTTAACAGTTTGGGTTGGTGATGGTTCTAACCACCCAGGTCAACAACATTTCCAAAGTGCGTTTGAACGTTACTTAGAAAGCATGAAAACCATCTATGCTGGTTTACCATCTGATTGGGAATTACACATCGAACACAAAATGTTCGAGCCTGCATTCTACTCAACAATTATCCAAGATTGGGGTAGCAATATCTTAGCGGCAATGGAATTAGGTCCACAAGCTAAGTCATTAGTTGATTTAGGTCACCATGCGCCAAATGTAAACATTGAAATGATTGTTTCTCGTTTAATCCAATTTAAGAAGCTAGGTGGTTTCCACTTTAACGATTCTAAATACGGTGATGATGATTTAGACAGTGGTAGTTTACACCCGTACCAACAATTCTTAATTTTCAATGAATTAGTTGATGCTGAATACCGTAATCAAGAAGGTTTTGGTCCAAACTACATGTTAGACCAATCACATAACGTGACTGACCCAATTGAAAGTTTAATGAACTCAGCTGCAAGCGTACAACGCTCTTATGTTTCTGCATTAATTGTTGATCGTCCTAAGTTATCTGAATATCAATTCAATAATGACGCATTAATGTGTAGCAATACATTAAAGCATGCGTTTACAACTGACGTATCGCCAATTTTAGCGATGGCACGTTTCCGTAAAGGTGGTGCAATTGACCCAATCGCGACTTACCGTAAGTCAGGTTACCGTGCGCAAGCAGGTGTTGAACGTCCAAACAGTGGCGGCAACGGTTCAGGCATCGTTTAAAGTCGGTTTTGTTGTTAGGTTACACCTAAGCGACAAGCTTTAAGAATAAACGTGAAGATGCTTAGGCATCTTCACGTGTTTTTGGTATAAGAAAGCTCACAGAGCTAGAAATTATAAACAAAGAAGTTAAAAGCTCATGGCCGTTAGCTTAAGGCCAGCAGCCTATATAAAAATAACAATAGTTAATAAAAGTGAAGTTCGCAGGAAAATGCGTGTTATTCACTCAATCGGAGGCGAGAAATGTCAACTGCAGAAGAATTTGAAACTCAACCGGTAACCCCGGAAAAGTTACAAGGGCCAAAAACCTTTGCGGCGAGTTATGCTGGTGAGCATGTAGCGGGTACTGAGTTTGTTATTGGTGCGTTATTCGTATCATGGGGCGTCGGCGCTGTCGATGTATTAATTGGTTTACTGTTTGGTAATTTATTGGCGGTATTAACTTGGGGCTTAATTACAGCACCTATTGCTACCGACACCCGATTAACCTTATATGCCTATTTAGAAAAAATTGCCGGCCCGGGTACGATAAAACTCTACAGTGTGGTTAATGGTATTTTATTCTGTGTACTGGCCGGAGCCATGATCACCGTATCAGCCTCTGCGGTACGTATTCTTTTTGGTATTGAAGACCAAGTAGGCTACTTTCCAAGTGATTTCCGATTTGTCCTAGTAGTACTAGGTGTTGGTGCTGTTGTGGTTTACATGGCGGTAAAAGGCTTTAAAAAGCTAGCTGCGTTTGCTGAAGTGTGTGCTCCTTGGATGATCTTAATGTTTATTGTTGGTGCGTTAGTAATGATGCCGACAACCGTTGGTGCTACTGCCGGTGTTGATAGTATTAATAGTTTCAGTGACTTCTTAACGGTGGCTAGTGAATCTATTTGGAAAGATACCGAAGGCGAAATTGGTATTTGGCATGTAGTTGCTTTTGCTTGGGTAGCAAACCTTGCAATGCACGGTAGTTTAGGTGATATGACTTTATTACGTTTTGCTAAAAGTGCTAAATATGGCTATTTCTCAGCATTAGGTATGTTTATTGGTCACTATATGGCATGGATTTGTGCTGGTATTATGGGCGCAGGTGCAGCGATTTTATTAAAAACGAGTATTACCGCGATTGACCCAGGCTCTGTTGCTTATACCGCACTTGGTGCTTCAGGTATTTTAGCGGTTATTATTGCTGGTTGGACAACGTCAAACCCAACAATTTATCGTGCTGGTTTAGCGTTCAGTTCATTAAACCACACTTGGGGCCGTACTAACGTAACGATTGTGGTTGGTATTATCACCACCATCATTGCATGTTCTCCATTTGTTTTCTCTGGTTTACTTGGTTTTGTTGGTTATATGGGGCTTTTATTAGCACCGGTTGGCGCGATTATTGTTGCTGAGCATTGGTTATTCCCGAAAATTGGTTTAACCCGTTATTGGTCTTATTATAAAGGTAATACTACCAATATGGCCGCATTTATCACTTGGATAGTGTCTATGGTTGCTGGTATAGCTGTTGAGCAAGCAGGCTTGTTGCACTTATTCTTTATTCTTGTGCCGTTATGGGCGTTTTCAACTGTGTTATATATAGTGCTTGCATCAGCCATGGGTGCTAAAGCGACATATCCTGAAGCGGTAGCAGCAGAACAAGCTGAATCAGCGCGTAAAGTTGCCGAAGTTAATTACTTAGCAACAGCGGAAAAAACAACGCAAAAAGTCAGTTTACCAGCTAATGTTAAAGTAGCGAAAATTATTGCTTGGTCTGCATTAGTAGCTTGTGCCTATTTAGGGCTTGATTCTTATATAAATAACGACATTGATACTGTTACCACTTGGTTAATTGTACCAACGTTAATTTATTTTGTATCAGCAACATATGCTTATATAGCACAAGACAAACAAGCCGAAGCAGAAACCGCTACGACAACGGTAAATAACCCTGCTTAAGTTAAAAGGAGATTAATGGTTATTTAACCTTAGCCTTTTTAGCTCCCCGCGCCCTTGATGGATACTTAGGTATTGGTTAAGGGCGTTTTTTTATTATTAAACTATCCTGAGCTCAGGTTAAATTACCTTCTTATCGCTAACCGGTGATAATTATCTTGATCATAAGGTTGTTTTTTGTTTAAATGGAAAGGTGGCCTTACCAATATTTTCAGGGTAAAATAACCGAAGTTTTTTAAGACCCTATATATGGGCTTTAACAACAGTTCGCTCATTATGATAAATTATGGCTATTGATGATAGCCGCTAACGAGTTACTTATTTGATATAGCAGATGATAGTAACTAAGTTTGTATTAACAAAATAAATAGCCAAAGAGGTTTCATCGTGGCACAGCTTATAAATTTACATCCAGATAGACTATTTAGTTCTGACCCTGTTCAACGTGATATTGCGCGACGTTTATATAACAGTGTTAAAGATTTACCAATTGTTAGTCCACACGGACATACAGATCCAAGCTGGTTTGCCGACAACGAATGTTTCTCTAATGCAACCGAATTATTATTACAGCCGGATCATTATTTACTTCGCATGCTTTATAGCCAAGGTATTTCGATGGCATCGTTGGGCATTAATAAAACCGGTATTGATAAATCCGTTGATCCTAAAAAAGTATGGCAAATTTTTGCTGATAACTACTTTTTATTTCAAGGCACGCCTACCAGTATTTGGTTGGATTATGTTTTTGCCAATGTGTTTGGCTTTACAGAAGCGTTAACATCAGAAAATGCGCAAGCGTATTACGATAAAATTACCGCGGATTTGCAGTTAGATGAATTTAAACCACGGGCGCTTTTTGAACGTTTTAACATTGAAGTGATCGCAACAACTGAATCTGCGCTTGATGATCTTAAACACCATAAAAAAATTCAAGAAAGTGGTTGGCAGGGGAAAGTGATCACCGCTTTTAGACCTGATAATGTGGTTGATCCAGAATTTGAAGGTTTTGAAGATAACCTAGCGCAACTTGCTGAAATTACCGGTTGTGATCATGGTACTTTTGCCGGTTATTTAGCAAGCTTGCGAGATCGTCGTCAGTATTTTAAAAAGTATGGTGCTACTTCTACCGATCATGGTCATGCTACTGCTAGAACCCTTGATTTATCAGATGAAGATAAAGAAGCACTTTATCAAAAAATTAGAAGCCAAAACTTTACTGCTGAAGATGCCGATTGTTTTAGAGCACAAATGTTAACTGAAATGGCTAATATGAGTATTGAAGATGGCTTAGTAATGCAAATTCATCCTGGTGTTTACCGTAATCATAACATTGACTTATTTAAGGGCTTTGGACGTGATAAAGGCGCAGATATTCCCGTACAAACTAGCTATGTTGAAAACTTAAGACCACTATTAAATAAGTATGGCAATAGTACCGATTTTAAATTAATTGTTTTTACTTTAGATGAAACAACCTACGCTCGTGAATTAGCGCCATTAGCGGGGCATTATCCGGCCATGAAATTAGGCCCTGCTTGGTGGTTCCATGATAGTGCTGAAGGAATGCGTCGCTATCGTCAGCAAGTTACCGAAACGGCAGGCTTTTATAATACAGTTGGCTTTAATGATGACACCCGAGCGTTTTTATCTATTCCTGCGCGTCATGATGTTGCCCGCCGTATGGATTGTGTCTTTTTAGCGGAACTGGTTTCAGATCACCGTTTAACTGAGCAGCAAGCAGAAAAAATTGCTTATGACTTAACGTATAACTTAGCAAAACAGGCGTACTTGTTATGAGCAATAAATTATTAACGAAAAATACGGTAACTAACCTTGCTGAGTCTGTTGAAAAATTAGCATATGATCCGGCTAAGGCAACCTCAGGCATTGTGCATATTGGCATTGGTGCTTTTCATCGGGCACATCAAGCGGTTTACACTAATGATTTATTAGCTTTGGGTGAAAACCAATGGAAAATTACCGCCGTTAGTTTACGTTCAGCCAATATTCGTAATCAGATGCAGCCACAAGACTACATCTATTCGGTTTTAGAACGTTCTAATAATGAAGATAAAATTTCCTTAGTAGGGGCTATTGAGCAAGTATTAGTAGCACCAGAAAACCCACAACGTGTTATTGATGTGCTTGCTGATACGAGCACAAAAGTAGTAACGTTAACGGTTACCGAAAAAGGCTATTGTCGTGATAAGTCAGGTGTTCATCTTGATTTAACTAATCCTGCGGTAATGAATGATTTAAATAACCTCAATGCGCCGCAATCTGTGCCGGGCTTTATTGTTGCTGCCTGTCAAAAGCGCCGTACTACCAACAGTAAATTAACCATTGTCAGCTGTGATAACTTACCGTCGAATGGCCGTGTTACTCAAGCTATTGTTTTGGAGTTTGCTGAGCAAGTAAATCCTGACATAGCTGCTTGGATCAAAGAAAATGTTTCTTTCTGTAATTCTATGGTTGACCGTATCGTGCCAGCAACCACGGAAGATGACATTGCACTCGCTTCTTCATTATTAGGTGTTCAAGATAATAGTGTGGTGATCACTGAACCATTTAAACAGTGGGTAATAGAAGATAACTTTGTTAATGACAAACCAGCTTGGGATAAAGTAGGTGCTTTGTTTGTAAAAGAAGTGTGTGTTTATGAAGACATGAAACTTCGTTTATTAAACGGTAGTCATTCAACATTAGCTTATATAGGTTTCTTGATGGGCTATGATTATATTCATCAAGCGGTAACTGATCCCGACTGTCATCAATTTGTTCAATTGTTACAAAAGCAAATGTTAACCACGTTAGATGATGTTGCCGGTGTTGATTTACCTGTTTATGCACAATCGATTTTAGATCGTTTTGCTAATCAGCGAGTGCCTTATAAAACAACGCAGGTAGCTTGTGATGGTTCACAAAAGCTAGCGCAACGCTTATTAAAACCTGCTGATATTATGCTAACGTCAGGTCAAATATCAGATCCTGTGGCATTAGTGATTGCCAGTTGGTGCCGTTTTTTAGAAGGGCGTGATCATCAAGGTGAAAATTTTACGGTGATTGATCCGTTAGCTGAAACGTTAACCAAACTTGCGGTTACTCATAAAACAGACGAAAAGCAGCAAGTATTAGCGATATTAAAAGAGTCAGGTATTTGTAGCGCTGCTTTATTGGCTAATAACAGCTTTATTGAAGCTATTACCGGCTATTTAACTGCTATCCATCAAAATGGTATGCAAGCTACCTTAAAGCTGTTCTTAAGCTCACTGAAATGATGACTTAACAGAAGAAGTAAAAATTTATTTGTGTTGTTCTCATGATCAACCACTTTGATTTGTTTAAAAAGCCAGCATTTTTATTGCTGGTTTTTTTTATTTTCAGCAAAATTTATGAACTGGTCTAGTATTTAGCTAATTTCTAAGTAAATTTTAGCTGGGTGGATAGCATCAATTATAGTTTGTGTGCTAAAATCCGCGGCTGAATATTTTAACTAAGCTTGGTGAAACCTTAATCGTAAGATTATGTTTTTACTGAAATACACTGAAATCATTCTAACCTTTTGAAATATAAGGGATTAGTTGGTTTTGATACTCCCGTCAAAGTAGTGCAAGTGTTTATGATTACAATAAAGAAAGGTCTGGACGTCCCTGTTAATGGAGCCCCCCAGCAGGTAATCCATGATGGTTCAACCATCAAAACTGTTGCAACACTAGGTGAAGAGTTTGTGGGCATGCGCCCTACTATGTTTGTCAAAGTAGGTGATCGTGTTAAAAAAGGTCAGGATCTTTTTGAAGATAAAAAGAACCCTGGCGTTAAATTCACAGCTCAAGTTGCCGGTGTTGTTACTGAAATTAATCGTGGTGAAAAGCGCGTTTTACAATCTGTCGTTATCAACGTCGATGGCGATGAACAAGAAACGTTTGCGAGTTACCCAGCTTCACAATTAAGTTCGTTAGCGCGTCAAGACGTTGTTGATAACTTAGTTAATTCTGGTTTATGGACAGCAATTCGTACTCGTCCATACAGTAAAATCCCAGCAATCGATGCAACAGCTAAAGCTATTTTTGTTAGTGCTATGGATACCAATCCATTAGCCGCTGATCCTGAAGTAGTGATTAATGAACAAGCTGAAGCCTTTAAACAAGGTTTAACCGTGTTAACACGTTTAACCGAAGGTGAAGTGTTTGTTTCTAAAGCTCCAGGAGCTAACATTCCTGTTGATACTGGTGTTTCGGTTAACGAATTTGCGGGTAAACATCCTGCAGGTTTAGTTGGTACCCATATCCATTTTCTTAAGCCAGTAAATGCCGACAACTTTGTGTGGCATGTGGGTTATCAAGATGTTATTGCCATTGGTACGTTATTTACTACTGGCCAACTTGATAATAATCGTGTTATTTCGCTTGCTGGTCCTGCAGCTAAAAAACCACGTTTAGTACGTACGGTTTTAGGTGCAAATACTAATGACTTAGTTGCGAATGAAACAATTGACGGTGAAGTACGTATTGTTTCTGGCTCTTTATTACAAGGTAATAAAGCGTATGGCGTACATGCTTATTTAGGTCGTTATCACGTACAAGTGTCTTTATTACTTGAAGGCCGTGAAAAAGAATTTATTGGTTATATGATGCCAGGCGCGAATAAGTTTTCAGTAACTCGTGCTTACTTATCGCATTTATCACCAAGCAAATTATTTAAAATGACAACAACAACTAACGGTAGTTCACGTGCTATGGTGCCAATTGGTAACTATGAACGTGTAATGCCATTAGATGTATTGCCAACCTTATTATTACGTGACTTATGTGCTGGCGATACCGACAGCGCTCAGCAGTTAGGTGCCTTAGAGCTTGACGAAGAAGATTTAGCCTTATGTACATTTGTTTGCCCAGGCAAAACAGATTACGGCGTTTTACTTCGTGATTGCCTAACCATAATTGAGAAGGAAGGTTAGACATGGGCTTGAAAAAGTTTATTGAAGACATTGAGCCGCTCTTTGAAAAAGGCGGTAAACATGAAAAGTGGTTCGCTTTATATGAAGCAATCGCAACCGGTTTATTTACACCGGGTTATGTAACCAAAGGCAATACGCATATTCGTGATAGTATCGATCTTAAGCGTATTATGATCACTGTATGGTTAGCTGTTTTTCCTGCCATGTTTTTTGGTATGTTTAACATTGGTTTCCAAGCAACTGAAGCTTTAGCGGCCGGATACGCTTTACCTGATTCATGGCAAGTAGCTATTTTTAGCTTTTTAGGCGGTGAATTATCAGCAAGCTCTGGCTGGTTTACGCAAATGCTTTACGGCGCATGTTTCTTCTTACCTATCTATGCAACAGTATTTATTGTTGGTGGTTTTTGGGAAGTATTATTTGCTGCTGTGCGTAAGCATGAAGTTAACGAAGGTTTCTTTGTTACCTCAATTTTATTTGCCTTAATTCTTCCGGCAACAATTCCATTATGGCAAGCCGCTATCGGTATTACTTTTGGTGTTGTTATCGCAAAAGAAATTTTTGGTGGTACAGGTAAAAACTTCTTAAACCCTGCATTAGCGGGGCGTGCGTTTTTATTCTTTGCTTACCCAGGTGAAATTTCAGGTGATGCTGTATGGGTTGCTGTTGATGGCTTCTCTGGTGCAACACAATTAGCAGCAGGCGCTTTAGCAGTACCTGGTACTATTGATTACAGCTTAAATGCTGATTGGTGGAATGCATTCTGGGGCTTTATCCCTGGTTCTGTTGGTGAAGTATCAACAGCGGCAATTTTCCTTGGTGGTGCTTATATTCTTTATAAAGGCATAGCCTCATGGCGTATTGTGTTAAGTGTTTTCTTAGGTATGGCGGCAACAGCTACGTTATTCAACGCTATTGGTAGTGATACTAATGCGATGTTTGCAATGCCTTGGTACTGGCACTTAGTAGTTGGTGGTTTTGCGTTTGGTATGATGTTTATGGCGACAGACCCTGTCACTATGTCATTTACTAACACAGGTAAATACTGGTTTGGTGCTTTAGTTGGCGTTATGGTGGTATTGGTTCGTGTGGTAAACCCAGCTTTCCCAGAAGGTATGATGCTAGCCATCTTATTTGCTAACTTATTCGCACCATTATTCGACTACTTTGTCGTACAAGCGAATATCAAACGGAGGCTTGCTCGCAATGTCTAGTAATAAAGAATCATTTGGCAGAACGGTTGGTTTCGTTTTTGTAGTATGTATTGTTTGTGCTGCCTTAGTATCGTTTTCAGCGGTAACGTTGAAACCTTTACAAACAGCAAACAAGTTACTTGACCAACAAACTAAAATTTTAGAAGCAGCCAATTTATTAGAAAGCTCAGGCAAAGATGCAAAAAGCATTGTTGCGGCGTACAATAAATTTGTTGAAGCAAAAATGATTGATCTAGATTCAGGTGAATTCATTGAAGGTGACCCTTTAATGTTCGACGAACGTCGTGATGCCCGTGATGTAGAAAAATCAGATAAGCCAGAAAACGATATTGCCGGTATTAATCGACGTGCTCATAACAGTGTTGTATATATCGTTCGTAATGGTGCTGGTGAAGTTGAAACAGTAGTTTTACCAATTGTTGGTTCAGGTCTTTGGGATTTAATGTTTGGTTACGTTGGTCTTGAAGCTGATTTAAATACGGTTAAAAGTGTTATTTATTCTGATCATAAAGAAACTCCGGGCTTAGGTGCGGAAGTCATGAATCCTAAGTGGAAAGCATTATGGCCAGGTAAAAAGATTTTTGATCAATCAGGTCAGCCAGCGATTAAATTAGTTAAAGGTGGCGCTAAAGCTGATGATATCAACGGTGTTGATGCATTATCAGGGGCAACGTTAACCAGTAATGGCGTAACAAACACGTTACAATTTTGGTTTGGTGAAGAAGGCTATGGTCCTTTCATTGCTAAAAATCGTGGAGGATTGAAATAATGTCTTCAGATGCTAAAAAAGTATTAACGAGTCCTATCGTTGACAATAACCCAATTGCATTACAAGTATTGGGTATTTGTTCAGCATTAGCGGTAACAAGCTCGTTAGCAAACGCATTGGTAATGACCATGGCGGTTGTTATGGTTACTGCATTTTCGAACTTGTTTATCTCGATTATCCGTAACATGATCCCTTCAAGTGTACGTATTATCGTGCAAATGGCGATTATTGCTTCATTGGTAATTGTGGTTGACCAAGTGTTAAAAGCTTTCTCATATCAGTTATCAAAAGAGCTATCAGTATTTGTTGGTTTGATCATAACTAACTGTATTGTTATGGGCCGAGCAGAAGCATTCGCAATGAAAGAAAAGCCAGGTGTAAGCTTTTTAGATGGTATTGGTAACGGTTTAGGTTACGGTGCTATCTTAGTTACAGTTGCGTTTTTCCGTGAATTATTGGGCTTTGGTACATTATTCGGCATTGAAATTTTACCACTTATTCAAAATGGTGGTTGGTATCAAGCGAATGGTTTATTAGTTTTACCATTTAGCTCATTCTTCATTATCGGTTTAATCATCTGGGGTATTCGCCAGTGGAAACCAGCGCAAGTTGAGAAGGATTAATCGATGGAACATTATATTAGCTTACTTGTTAAAACGATTTTCATTGAGAATATCGCCTTATCATTTTTCCTAGGTATGTGTACGTTCTTAGCGGTGTCTAAGAAAGTAAGTACTGCTATGGGCTTAGGTGTTGCCGTTATAGTTGTACTTGGTTTAGCGGTTCCTGCTAACCAAGTGATCTATCAAGCAATCTTAGCGCCTGGTGCATTAGATAGCATCTTAGGTATTACCGATCCTGCTGAATCAGTTGATTTGAGCTTCTTATCATTTATTACCTTTATTGGTGTAATTGCGGCGTTAGTACAAATTCTAGAAATGACACTAGATAAATACTTCCCAGCGTTATATCAAGCACTTGGTATCTTTTTACCGTTAATTACCGTTAACTGTGCAATTTTTGGTGCTGTGTCTTTCATGGTTTCTAAAAACTTAACATTTGGTGAGTCGGTTGTTTATGGTATCGGTTCTGGTATTGGTTGGGCATTAGCAATTGTATTGCTTGCCGGCTTACGTGAGAAAATGAAATATTCTGACGTGCCAGATGGCCTTAAAGGTTTAGGTATTACGTTTATTACTGCAGGATTGATGGCATTTGGCTTTCTTTCTTTCGGTGGTATTTCGTTATAATAAGATTAATGAGCAAGGCAAGTAATTACTTGTCTGCTCCTAGAGAAGTATAAGGAAAAGTCGATGGAAATTATTCTCGGCGTAGGCATGTTCACTGCAATCGTTATCGCTTTGGTACTAGTAATCTTATTTGCTAAATCAAAGTTGGTTGCTGAAGGTGACGTGACAATTTCAATTAATGGTGACCCTGACAAAGCTGTGACTACCAGTGCTGGTGGCAAGTTACTAGGCGCACTTGCTGATCAAGGTATTTTTATTCCTTCAGCTTGTGGTGGCGGTGGTACTTGTGGTCAGTGTCGTGTACACGTGCATTCTGGTGGTGGCGATATTCTACCAACAGAGCAAGGTCATATTACTAAACGTGAAGCAAAAGAAGGTTGTCGTCTTTCATGTCAAGTTGCTGTTAAGCAAGACATGGAAATTGAAGTAGAAGACGAAATCTTTGGTGTTCAACAATGGGAATGTGAAGTTATCTCTAACGATAACAAAGCAACTTTCATTAAAGAACTTAAGCTTAAAATACCAAATGGTGAATCAGTACCTTTCCGTGCTGGTGGTTATATTCAAATTGAAGCGCCAGCTTACCATGTTAAGTACAGCGATTTTGATATTGATGAACAATACCGTGGTGACTGGGAACATTTTGGTTTCTTCGACGTAGAGTCAAAAGTAGATGAGCCAACTTTACGTGCTTACTCAATGGCTAACTACCCAGAAGAAGAAGGCATTATCATGCTGAACGTGCGTATTGCTACGCCGCCTCCTGGAAAACTACATTTACCAGCAGGTAAAATGTCATCATTTATTTTCAGCTTAAAGCCAGGTGATAAAGTAACAATTTCTGGACCATTTGGTGAGTTCTTCGCTAAAGATACTGATGCAGAAATGGTATTTATCGGTGGTGGTGCTGGTATGGCGCCAATGCGTTCACACATTTTTGACCAACTTAAGCGTCTTAAATCAAAACGTAAGATGAGTTTCTGGTACGGTGCACGTTCATTACGTGAAATGTTCTACGAAGATGATTATAACGGCTTAGCAGCTGACAATGACAACTTCGAATGGCATGTTGCTTTATCGGATCCACAGCCAGAAGATAACTGGGACGGTTTAACTGGTTTTATTCACAACGTGTTACATGAGCAATACTTAAAAGATCATGAAGCACCAGAAGATTGTGAATATTACATGTGTGGGCCACCAATGATGAATGCTGCTGTGATCAATATGCTTAAAGATTTAGGCGTAGAAGATGAGAACATTATGTTGGATGACTTCGGCGGCTAATTTTAAGTTTTAGCTTGTCTGATGATGTTATTACGTTGTCGTGAATGCTCACCTAGTAAACTAGGCTCCGCGTTCACTCCTAGTACTAACATAATCATTCATCGCAAAATTCTTAAAATGACACAAGAAGTAATGGATATAAAAAAGACGACCTAGGTCGTCTTTTTTGTTAGAAAGGGATTATTTGGGTAAATAAATATAAAGGTAAAATGCTCGGTGAAATACCTAAAGAGGATTTTAGAGAAATAGTTAGATCAAAGTTTGCTGAGTTGTGTTACCACTCTGATTTTATGTTAGCAATTTTGGATGGTAATCAAAACTCAACTACATTAAAGAACCTAAACCAAGCAGCTTCGCAATAAGAAAAAGGGCTAAGAATAGCCCTCCTAATATTACTTGAACTAATCGTTTATGTTATCAGGTAGATTACAATTCCGATTATTTCTAGCGTACTTCATACCATTTCTACTGTAAATATGCGTATCAGGGTGTTTTCCAGCTAATACTTCTTTAACTATTTTAGGACGGGATACTACACCACGCCCCTTGATTGTATAAGAATCGTTACCAGATCCAGAACCTGAACCGTTACCATTAATACTAGAGCCTTGAGCCATAGCGTTCACCTATTTAAGTTATGAAAAGAGGGGGGAGAAATCCCCCCTAATTACTTATTTTCCTGAATTAGGAAAACTACGATCATGCCCACACACATACTCAAGGAAGCCGTTTCTCTTCCGAGTGTATCCGTTAACGTGAACAAGATTAGGAGTTAAATAACTCATAACAATAACCTCGCTTAACTTTCTGATAGTTAAGAGGTTAGTTCAAAAGGTGAAAGTTTATACAAATAAATCTATTGAAAATTATTTGAATAAAATATATTGTTTCGCAGTACCCGTTCAAAAGTACATACGGTTCAGTCACCAGATGTTAACCTCTGCTTGCGCTGAATCCTAGTCATTGCGTTTACCGATTGTAGTAGGTTGGTAACCGCTTTGACTAACTCTCTTCAACTAAAAACAAACCAATACACATTATTATGATGTGCTTTTGTTGTTTTCTAGACACAAGATAGAGGGGGGTTTCGCTTCGTTGCAAGGGTTAAAATTGCGTAAAAAATCACACATTTTACTCAATTTTTTTACGGTTAGTAATTACTAACTTAGTAATGCTTCTTATTTTTACTTTTTAAGAAAGGCAAACTGTATTTTAACTTTTTTATTGATATAAAATTATTAATTTATTTTTTTAAATGCGTTGCACCTACCAGCTATATAGCTCTTTTTCACCTCAAATAATGTTGTATCTACGGATAATTTGCAGCTATTAGAGATATTTTACTGGTTGCTAGAATAAGTGCCATTTAGATAAAATAACTCTAGCTCTCCACGTTCTTTTGATAAACTCACGCATGCTTAAATGTCTTGTTAATAATTGACAATAGGTTTTAAGCAATCGGAATACAGTATTGCCTATTAAGTAGAGCAACTTTAAATTCACAGTAGCTTGTGTGATGCCTTGCAGAATGGTTATAATTCTTTGATTTTCAGCGTAAAGACGACGACCTAAGTCGTCTTTTTTGCATCTTGTGATAAATAGTCAAATAAGTAAAAGCATTAATGTTTTAAGTGAAGGGTGTAATGCGTCAATTAAAAGTTTTAGTATGTGTGTTTGTTTCGTTGTTTTCATTGTTATTAGTTGGCTGTTTTCCTAATAACAATGATGCGGTAAAAGAAGAGGTACTTCTGCAAGGCCGTACTATGGGTACAACTTATAATATTAAAGTGGTGGTTGATAAAGGTTTTGATACAGCGGAGCTTCACCAAGCAATTGATCAAGCATTGCTGGCGGTGAATCAATCCATGTCAACTTATATCCCTGACTCTGAATTGTCACTGTTTAATAAAAGTGAGGGTATTAACCCGATTAAAATATCAGCTGGCTTAAACAAGGTCCTTACCGAAGCGTTACGTTTAGGGAAAATTTCTCAAGGTAAACTTGATGTTACCGTTGGCCCTTTGGTTAACTTATGGGGCTTTGGTCCTGAATATCGTGTTGAAAAAATGCCGACAGCCGAAGAAGAAGCAATAGCCAAAGCGCGCATTGGCTTACAGCATATACAATTAATTAATGGTCAACTAAGTAAAACTATTCCTGACTTGTATATTGATTTGTCTACTATTGCGAAAGGCTATGGCGTTGATGTTATCGCGGACTTATTAGAAAGTGATGGTATTAATGGCTATTTAGTTGAAATTGGCGGTGAGATGCGATTAAAAGGGTTTAAAGCTGATGGTACGCTATGGCATGTCGCGGTAGAAAAACCGGTAACAGCAGAACGCTCCGTTCATCAAATTATAGTGCCTAAAGATAATGCCGTGGCAACGTCAGGTGATTATCGAAATTATATTGAAGTAGATGGTCAGCGATATTCACATATTATTGACCCTGATACCGCGAGACCTATTGCGCACAAGTTAGTGTCGGTTACGGTTATTCATCCTTCATCAATGACAGCCGATGGTTTATCAACGGCAATTATGGTGATGGGTGTTGAAAAAGGTTTAGCGTTTGCTAAAGAGCATGATATTGCCGCTATGTTAATTGCTAAAACCGCTGATGGCTTTGAAGAGATTAATACGGTAAAATTCATGCCTTATTTGAAATAAACATTCACGTAGGCGTGTCTGACTTTATTCAAACAAATATTTATGCTTAATCAGCTAATTTATGATTAAGCCAATGCTTTAGGAAATACCATGACCATATTTTTACTGACTTTAGGCTTTTTTATCATTGTATTTATCGCAATGGGCGTAGGGTATATTTTTCAACAAAAAAGTTTAGCCGGCAGTTGTGGTGGTTTAGGATCTATTGGTATTGAAAAAGCCTGTAACTGTGAAAATCCTTGTGAAAAACGACAAGAACGCGAACGTTTAGCGGCTGAAAAAGAAAACATGATCGACGTTAAAAATATTTAATTTTTCATAAAATAGTAATTAATACAGTGATTATTCCGACTCTAATAGTCACTGTGATTTTATCATAACTGGCCGTTATTCTTCAGAAAGTACTTTTTTAATTGCTTGGCATAAGCTAACAGCCACATATTCTTCAAAATGATCTGCAGGATCAAAGGCACGTTCGTGCGCAATATCAATAGCGGCTAACCGCGTTATTAATAACTTTCGTAATTCATCTTTAGATTGTTTTGGATTAGTAATATCGTCTGAAAGCGATAATAACTGATCCCAGAGAATATGATTCATCAACTTACTTCTAAATGCACTATTTTGGTGAGAACTGTATAGTTAATTTTAGATAAATACCAGTAAAATAATTGACCGTTATCACATTAATTTCAGCGTTCTTATACGCATTGAATAAAAATTAGTTATGTAGCAATTGATGAAAACTTAAATTCACTTGACGTAGTTATATTAGCGGTTACAGTCAAGCTAATGACTAAACGAGTTAGGAAAGTTATAGATGATGGAATATGGTTTAGAAGCCGCAATGTGGGGAGGTGTTTCTGGCTTAGCGTTATTTATTGGCGCAGTTATTGGCTTTTATATTAATCTGCCGCATAAGGTTATTTCCAGTATTATGGCATTTGGTGCCGGTGTTTTGATCTCGGCTTTGTCGTTTGAATTAATGGCAAAATCTACTGAACAAGGTGGTTTATTAGCCTCTCTAGCGGGCTTTAGTGCTGGTGTGTTGTTGTATTCCGTAGCAAATTATTTTGTTTGTGGCCAAGGCGTATTACATCGAAAACGCTCCCAAGGTATTCCTAAAAGGATACGAGAAAACAATCCAAAAATTACTACCGCAAGTACCGCTGGCTTTGCTATTGCATTAGGTGCCTTATTAGATGGTATACCTGAATCAGCCGCTATTGGGGTTAGTATGTTAGAAGGCGGCAGTGTTGCTTTTGTTACTGTTTTTGCTGTCTTCATTTCAAATATACCGGAAGGTTTATCCAGCTCAGCTGGTATGAAAAAAGCAGGTAAAAGTGCGGCTTTTGTTTTTACGCTTTGGTTGGCAATTACTTTAGTATTGGCACTTTCGGCATGGTTCGGTTTTAGCTTTTTAGGCTTGTTTGGTAAAGAAGCCGTTGGCTTTGCTACCGCTTTAGCAGCTGGGGCTATTTTAGTAATGATCATTCAAACCATGATCCCCGAAGCATTTGAAGATATGCATAATATTACCGGACCAATCGCTGCAGTAGGGTTTTTATTCGCTTATAGTGTCAGCGAATTATACGGTTAATATACTATCTTTAATGCGGGCATACTTTTTCTTTAAATAACATAACAAAAAACCTATACTGTAAAAATAAACAGTATGGGTTTTTTTATGCGAAAGATAATTCACGTTGATATGGATTGTTTCTACGCCGCAGTCGAAATGCGCGACTTTCCAGAATATCAAAAAGTTCCGATAGCGGTAGGCTTTGACGGTCCTCGCAGTGTTTTATGCACCTGTAATTATTTAGCGCGCACTTTTGGGGTCAGGTCTGCTATGCCGGCAATACAGGCTAAAAAGCTATGTCCTGAGCTAAAAATAGTGTCTGCTCGCATGTCTGTTTATAAAGAAATATCACATCATATTAGAGCCATTTTTCGTCGTTACACTGATAAAATTGAACCCTTATCACTTGATGAAGCTTACCTTGATGTCACTAACAGTGAACATTGTCAGGGTAGTGCAACGTTAATTGCAGAAGAAATTCGCCAAGCGATATTTGATGAATTAAGACTAACGGCTTCAGCAGGGGTTGCACCAAATAAATTTTTAGCAAAAATTGCCAGTGACGAGAATAAACCCAACGGACTTTGTGTGGTATCCCCCGATAAAGTTGAGCAGTTTGTTGAAAAGCTACCGTTAAAAAAGTTACCTGGCATTGGCCCTAAAACTGCGGATAAATTGTCAGCTCATGGTTTGATAACATGCGAAGATGTACGTTTAGCTAAGTTTGAAAACCTCGTGCCTTTATTAGGCAATAATGTTTTTAGTTTGTATCAACGTTGCTTTGGCATTGATGAACGAGAAGTGGTTACAGATCGTATTCGAAAATCGTTAGGTGTTGAACAAACTTTTGCAACCGATTTAGCTGAGCTAGCGCAGTGCCAGCAAGTAATCACCGAGTTATATCAAAAGTTAACCGAAAGGTTTTCCCGTTGTGAAACCAAAGCCATTGTTAAGCAAGGGGTTAAAATAAAGTTTGCGGATTTTAGCCAAACGACCATAGAGCAACAAAGTAACAGTGATGATCTAGATACTTTTAGGCACTTGTTGGTGAAAGCGTTTGAACGAGGTAATGGCCGCAAGATCAGGTTATTAGGGCTAAATCTAGGTTTTAAAACGACAGAGCCAGAGCAAGTTCAACAATTATCACTTAATTTATCGGCAGAGTAAGTACTTTGTTTTTTCGTTTGGCGCTTAAGATTGTTAGCAAAATTTTGAAATATAGCGAGTAATGTTGTTAATGTGTTAATGAACCATTTATTAAGTGTTAACTTTACGCTTTTGTTGCTTATAAAGTGTCATAACTGATTAATATTTATGTTATATTATGGTGCAGTTGTCCTTATTTTTAATCATGAGTTAACCATTTTTTCATGCTGTCGAATTTTTTTATTGTTAATCCTGATCCTGCACTTGTTTTAAGTGGTAGCTATGATTACAGTTTGGTCTTTTTGTCTATTATTGTTTCTATTTTTACTGCCTTTCTATCAGCATATTTACTTGATTTAGCTAAAGAAACTCCATTTGATAACTATCGCAGAATCGCCAATGTTACGGCTTCAATCGTCTTGTCGGGTGGTGTTTGGAGTATGCATTTTATTGGCATGTTAGCTTTTTCATTGTGTACTGAAATTAACTACGATCCTTTGATCACCTTTTTCTCTTTTTTCCCAGCCTTTATCGCCTTTTTTTATACCATTACCCTTTTACAAAAAAGGGTACCAACAGCTTTGAGCATGTTGGTTGGCGCTGTATTGTTAGGCTCTGGTATCGGCACTATGCATTATAGCGGTATGGCCGCAATGCAATTAAGCCCTATGCTTGGTTATGATCCGCTATTTTTTGGTCTCTCTATTTTAGTGGCGGTTTTTTTATCTTATGTGGCCTTATTTACGCGCTTCAATCTACATCGATATGTGCCAAAGTTAAGCAAAACGCAGAACCGTTTTTGCCAAGCGACAGTGTTAGGATTAGCGGTTTCAGGCATGCATTATATGGGCATGTTTGCTACCCGTTTTGTTAGTGATACACCTTTTATTCCTGAGAAAAATATTCAGTCAGAGCTAACTTTTGTAGCGGTAAGTGTTGCGTTAGCAACGGTATTATTAACTATTATCGTGGTTGTTCTTAATAGTATGATCCGTTATCGGATTTTGTTAGATGAAAAATCGGCGAGTGAGTCACGCATTGATGCAATTTTATCAACTGCCATTGATGGTATTGTTACTATCGATGAAAAAGGCATCATCCTTAGTTTTAATAATGCTGCTGAAAGTATTTTTGGTTGGCAACGTCATGAAGTATTAAATAAAAATATTAAATTACTAATGGCTGACGAAATTGCTCAGCACCATGATGGTTACTTAGCCAATGCTAATAATGTTAATTATGGCAAAGTTATCGGTATTAACCGTGATGTTCACGCTAAACATAAAGATGGTCATTTATTTCCTATTCGTTTAGGAATTGGTGAAGTTAAACAAGCTGGTCACAGCCCGCTATATGTTGGGTTTATTACCGACTTAACCGATCAAAAAGCCTTACAACAAACCCTTATTGATAAAGAGCAACAATATCGTTCTTTAATTACCAATATGCCGGGTGTTGCCTTTCGTTGTGAATACAGTGATGAGTGGCCAATGATTTATATTAGTCCTAGTGTGCTGGAATTAACTGGTTATACCGATGAAATGTTTCTTACTGGCAGTATTCATTTTGGTGAGTTAATTATTGCTGAGCATCAGGAACTCGCTATGGTTGCCGTCACCAGAGCATTACAGGAAAAACGCCAGTATGCTGTGGAATATCAAGTTAAGCATAAAAACGGTGAGTTAATTTGGATATTGGATCAAGGCAGTTTTTCGTTTGATGACAATGGTAAAGCCAAGTGGATTGATGGTGTATTAGTTGATATTACCGAGCGACGCCATTACGAAGATACTTTAAAACAAGCTAAATTAGTGGCAGAGCAAGCGGCTAAAACCAAACAAGCCTTTTTGTCGAATATGAGTCATGAGATCAGAACCCCTATGAATTCTATTATTGGGTTTAGTGATTTATTAATGACCACAGAGCTTAATCAAGAGCAACAAAAACATCTGGTTATTGTCAATAATGCTGCGAAATCGTTATTGCGCTTATTAAATGAAATATTGGATTCCGCGAAACTTGAAAAAGGCAAGCTAACCATTGAACCAGTAAATTTTAATTTACATGAATTACTCGACAGTGTTATTTCAACTTTATGGTTAGATGTTAAAAATAAAGGCATAGAGCTGATCTTAGACGCTAAAATCATTGAAGGTAAAGTGTACTTTGCTGACCCTGATCGTATTCGCCAAGTATTAATGAATTTAATTGGTAATGCCATTAAGTTTACTGAAGTTGGCTTTATCAAGGTAGTGGTAACTGCTGTTGAACATGAGCAACTTAAGTTTGAAGTGATTGATACCGGCATTGGTATACCTAAACATAGGATTAAAGCAGTTTTTGAAGCGTTTGAACAAGCCGATGGTACTGTGACTCGTCGTTTTGGTGGTACTGGCTTAGGTACCTCAATTAGTAAGCAATTAGTTGAATTGATGGGTGGTAGTATCGGGCTTACCAGTGAAGAAGGGAAAGGGAGTTGTTTTTATTTTACCTTGCCGCTTAAAGCCGGTGATATTAACCAAACTCAGGCAATTAATTCAGCTAACAGTCAGTTACCTCCATTAACAATTTTAGTGGCTGATGATATTGCTCAAAACTCAGAGTTATTGTCGATTTTATTGAAAAAAGACCAGCATCAAGTGGTAGTTGCAAATAATGGTTTGGAAGCCATAGCGGCTTTTGAGCAACAGCAATTTGATGTGATTTTAATGGATATTCATATGCCGGAATGTGATGGTATTGATGCGACTATAAAAATACGACAAATTGAAAAAGAAAATAACTTGGCGACTACGCCCATTATTGCATTAACGGCAAGTGTGCTTGAGCATGATAAAACAGTAGCCAAAAATGCAGGTATGAATGGTTTTGCCAATAAGCCAATAGATATAGAACAGCTCAATTTAGAAATTATGCAGGTGTTAAATCTTGGTCGTGTTATTGCGCCTAAAGCTGAAACAACCAGTGCTTCACTCAAACATATAGATAACAAAAAAGGGCAGATGTTATGGGGCACAAAAGAAAAACACTGGAGTGAAATTGCCCGCTTTTTAACTGAGCATAAACAAAGCTTAACCATAATATCTACCCAACATAGCGAAACAGAGGAACATGTACGTTTATTACATACCTTAAAAGGGCTAGCGGGTAATTTAGCTTTACCTAAATTAATGAATGTCATCGCAACGCTAGAAAAAGGCGAGCAAGATGTCGAACTTTCAGAAGTATTAGCGGAATTAAGCGCTGAAGTAGTTACATTAGAACAGCTGGTTTTATCTGATGAACAGCAACAAAAAAGCACCATTAAACGTGTTGCTCAACAGTTAAGCAACGACGAATTATTAACTCTATGCGAGCAATTGTTAGTTGATGTGCAAAATGCAGAATTAAATGATGAGCTATTATTACAGTTAAGTGAGTCAGCACCTTGTCAATATCAGTCTGAAATTACAGCATTAGTAGAGCAATTTGAACTTTTCGATTTTGACAGTGCCCAAAGCCAGCTTGAACAAATAATTAACCAACTTGTTAACGGGAAATAGGACTTACACGATGAACTTTTCTTCTGATCGCGCACGTATTTTAGTGGTTGACGATGAACCGTTAAATTTAAAAGTGATACGTGAAGTTTTACATGAACAATATCGTTTGTCGTTTGCTAAGTCTGCTGACGCGGCATTAAAGCTTATTGATAAAGAAATACCTGATTTAATTTTACTCGATATTATGATGCCAGAAATGAGTGGCTTAGAAATGTGTAAAATTTTAAAAAGCCAAAAACAAACTAAACATATCCCGGTTATTTTTGTTACTGCATTAGGTGATGAAAATGATGAGTTTGTTGGTTTTGAATTAGGGGCAGTTGATTATATAACCAAGCCAATAAGTCCCGCTATTGTTAGGGCTAGGGTTAAAAATCATCTATCTTTAGTACAAGCTGAGCAGTTAAAGCAGGCACATGTTGATTTAGTGGATCGCTTAGGCCGTGCTGCTGAATATAAAGACACAGATACTGGTGAACATATTGCTAGAATGAGCCAATATTCTCAAATTTTAGCTATAGCTTATGGCATGTCTGAGCAATATGCCGAGTTAATTCGACAAGCTGCCCCAATGCACGATATTGGCAAAATAGGGATCCCAGATGCCGTGTTATTAAAGCCTGGAAAATTAACCGATGAAGAATTTGAACAAATGAAAACACATTCAATTATCGGAGCCAAAATTTTAGAAAACTCAGAATCTCCCCTGTTACAACTAGCACACCTATTAGCCATGGAACACCATGAAAAATGGGATGGTACTGGTTATCCTAATAATCTAAAAGCAGAAGAAATATCCATTGAAGGACGCATTGTTGCGATTGCTGATGTGTTTGATGCCTTGACATCTAAGCGACCTTATAAGGAAGCTTGGAGTGTGGAAGAAGCGTTTGATTTTATTGAAAAGCAAGCAGGAATACATTTTGACCCTGAATTAGTGCGTTTATTTTTAGCCAACAAAGATAAAATTCTTGCTGTTAGGAACGTCAATTTAGATTAATGATTGGTAAATTAACCGCCAACTAACGATTAATTAAGCATAAATAATTATTGTGATGCTAAAAACAAAAAACCTATCATTTTCATGATAGGTTTTTGATTAGTTGTAATTTAAATTTATAGCTTTGAGAGAGGTTTAAAACTCGTCCAGCATATACTCTAATGAGTCTTCATATACTTTAAGGTCTCGTTCTAATTGAAATTTCTCCTTCAGCTGTTCTATTTCACGCCATTTTCTTTTTTTATTGCTTGTTTTCGATTTAGGTTGTTCAAACGAATTCAATGCTTCGGTTATGTTATCCATGAAATGCTCCTTTTTTCTACAACTGCAGTAAATAAATATCATATTCGACGCGATAATAAAATATTTTTATGACATTTTTTATACAACCTAGAGAGTTTCTTTAATTTTTTTACTGTTTTTTTCTGGCCAAAATATGGCGTAGCTTACGATGGCAGGTTATTTAATTTTAATTAATTTTTAACTTGGCTATGCTATAGTGAAGCCAAAGTTAAATTACCAAAAAAGTGTTAATTAAAACCATGTTACTTGTTGTTTCTCCAGCTAAAAATTTAGATTTTGAGTCGCCTCTTGCTACTCAACAATATTCTCAACCTAGCCTGTTAGAGCATAGTCAATTATTGATTGATCGTTGCTTGTCTTTATCTCCAGCCGAGATCAGCTCGTTGATGTCGATCAGCGATAAATTAGCCGGTTTAAATGCCGCCCGTTTTGGCCAGTGGTCTCAGCCTTTTGATCAAAACAATGCCCGAGCAGCGGTATTGGCTTTTAATGGTGATGTATACACCGGCTTAGATGCAGCAAGCTTTAGCGAAGCCGATTTTAACTTTGCTCAATCACACATGCGTATTTTGTCGGGCTTATATGGTTTATTGAAACCACTCGATTTAATGCAGGCTTATCGTTTAGAAATGGGCACCAAGTTAGATAATGTTCGAGGCAAAAATTTATATGAATTTTGGGGCAACATTATCACCGATAAATTAAATGAGGCTTTAGCTGAACAAGGCGACAACATTTTAATTAATCTTGCTTCTACGGAATATTTTAAATCAGTAAAGAAAAAGCAACTTGAAGCCGATATTATTACGCCAAGCTTTAAAGATTGGAAAAATGGTCAATATAAAATGATCAGTTTTTTTGCCAAAAAAGCGCGTGGCTTGATGGCACGTTATATTATTCAGCATCAATTAACTGAGGTTGAACAATTAAAAGCGTTTGACCTTGCGGGTTATCAGTATAATGAAGAGTTTAGTAAAGGTAATGATTGGGTGTTTACGCGCAAAATTACTGATTAATTCAACTAAACTAAATTACACAAAAGAAAAGCAAACTAAACCCTTATTAGCATAGTTAGCTGTGTTAGTTAATGGTCACTTTTTCACATTGCATTTTAAGGAGAAAAAATGCTTACTCTACTAGCCAAATTATTTAAGGCGTTAAATTCTGATAGTTCTCCACGGCAAATTTCTATTGCTGTGGTTTTAGGCTTAATTGTTGGTTTATCACCGCTGTTTAGTTTACATAACCTGGTCATTGTCTTTGTTGTCTTATTTATTCGTATGAATATTGGTAGCTTTATTTTGTCGTTTGGTATTTTCTCGGCAATTAGTTATTTATTTTCGTTTGCGATTGTTGCTGTTGGTGAGTCATTACTTACGGCTAGTTCATTGCAAGGCTTGTTTACTTCGCTTTATCAGATAAGTATTTTTAAACTTGCTCATTGGCACCATACTTATACTTTAGGTGCTGTTGTGGTTAGTGCTGTTTTGGCTATTCCTCTGTTTTTTATCTGTAATATTTTAATTACTAAATATCGCGTTCACGTTAAAGCTTTTATTGAACGTTTTAAAATTGTGAAGGCGTTAAAAGCATCGAGTTTTTATCGTGTTTATTTAAAAGTGTCAGGGCAGGAGATTTAGTTCGATGAAATATTTACGTTGGCAGGGTGCTGCTTCCTTTTTTGTTATTTTTGGTGCTATTGCACTGTGTTTATATTTATTTGCTGAGCCACTGATCAAAAAAGGCATTGAAACCAGTGTTGCTTGGTATACAGGGGCGGAAGTTAATGTTGCCGAAGTTGATTTAGCATATTCGCCTTTAACACTATCTGTAAAAGGCTTTGAGGCGACAGATGCCGAACAACCAAGCATGAACTTGGTGGCTTTTAAAGAAGCGAAAGCCGACCTTCATTTATGGCAATATTTATTAGGTAAAGTGATCATTGATGAGTTGGTGGTTGATGGTTTAAGTTTTTCAACGAAAAGAGCGTCAATAGGTGAAGTATACCTTGATACGGACGTTGCTGATGAGGAAGAAACTGCATCAGCTGAAGGCTCTACACTTGCTGATATTAAACAACAGTTACCTGATCCTAAGCAGTTATTAAACGACAGTGATTTATTAACGGTAAAAGCTAGCCAAGCATTATCAGCCAGTTATCAAAGTGAAGCTGAAAAGCTGAAAGATCTTAAAGCTAAGTTACCAAGCAAAGAAAAGTTAGCGGCTTATCAAGAAAAAGTAAAAGCGCTGGGGCAAATCAAAGTTAAATCACTTGAAGATATTGAGCAAATTAAAGCCCAATATAATGAACTAAAGGCAGAATTTAAAGCTGATCAAGCCATTGTTAAAGCGGCTAAAGAACAATTAGCCACCAGTAAAAATGTGTTAAGCGAACGGGTAACGGCGCTGAAAAATGCACCATCACAAGATTGGCAAAATATTGAAAAAACGTACCAATTAGAAAACATTGATGGCGCTGACTTTGCGCACTTATTATTTGGGGCGCAAGCGCGAGAGTATTACGATACAGCGATGGCAATTTATCAAAAATTATCACCGTTATTAACCGCGAATAACACGCCAGAGCAAGAAGAAAAAATAGCAGCCACTGGCCGTTATGTATTATTTGATGAAGAAAACCCATTACCTGAAATTTTAATCAAAAAAGCCCATTTTTCGATGAACTTACCACAAGGTGATTTAGCCATTGATGTTAATGAGTTTACGCACCAGCACTGGTTAAGAAATTTACCAACACGTTATCAAGTCAATAGCCAAAACCTTAATCAACAAGGCACTGTTAACTTACTAGGTGAGTTTACGTTAAATCAACAAGGCTTGTTTAATACTGACGGTAAATGGACCCTTGAAGGTATGCCATTAACCAATGCTCAGTTAGGTAACAGTGATAAATTATCATTAACGCTTAAACAAGGCAGCTTGTTTGCTGGCGGACAATATCAAGCATCAAACACGGCAATTGATACTAACAATGCTTTTACCATTAAAAATGCACAATATGACGGTAAAGCAGATAATAGCATGGGTAAATTAGTACTTGATACGGTTTCATCTCTTGATGAATTAGTCTTAAAAGTTAGTGCTGATGGTGCGTTAACGTCGCCTACTTGGCATGTATCTTCACCTCTTGATAAAGCGTTAAAAAATGCGGTAAGTAAAAAGGTTGATGAAAAGCTAACGAGCTTTAAAGCGGATGTACAAGCAGGCTTAAATGATAAGTTAGCAAGCGCGTTAAACATGCCTAATGATGGTAAAGCACAATTGTTAGATTTAGAAAGCGTATTAAACGACTCAGACAACGCCTTAGATAATCTACTTGATTCTGATGTGGTTAAGCAGCAAGAAGATAAGTTAAAAGATAAACTGAAAGATAAAGCGAAAGATAAGTTAAAAGATAAACTTGGTGGTTTTTTTAACTAACCTAAGTTCGGGTTAATTAGAGCATCATGCGTTAAATATGAGCTTAATAAAAAACCGCGATATCCAAAAGGATATCGCGGTTTTTTTTATTATTCAGTTTATCTCTTGTTTAGATAACGAAGATTAACCTTCCATTTCTTCTAATTCTAAGCCTTTTGTTTCTTTAACAAACTTAGCAACAAAGATAATAGAGATAAACGCACATAGGGCATAGAAACCATAAGTAACGGCTAAGCCAAAGCTTGCTAACATTAATGGGAAAGTCATGGTAATAGCAAAGTTTGACGTCCACTGTGATAAACCACTGATCGCTAAGCCTGAACCACGGATTTGATTCGGGAACATTTCGCCTAACATTACCCACATTACAGGGCCCCAAGAAATATTAAAAAAGAAAACATAGGCATTAGCTGCAATTAACGCCATGGTACCGTAATCACCTAAAATTAAATCACCATTTGCATCTGACGCTGAGTTTGCAAAAGCAAATACTAAAATAGCTAAAGTTACCGCCATACCGGCAGAACCAATAGTTAATAACGGTTTACGACCAATTTTGTCGATGAAATACATGGTAATAAAGCAAGCTGCAATACTTACCGCACCACTGATAATATTGATCAACAAGGCATCCGCTTCTGAAAAGCCAACTGCTTGCCACAATACCGCGCCATAATAAAATACCACGTTAATACCAACAAGTTGTTGAAAGGTGGCTAAACCAATACCAATCCAAACAACTTTACGTACTTTGTTCGTTTTCTTGTCAATTAAGTCAGCTAAACGCGGTTTGTGATGATCAGCGGCTAATGAATCTTCAATTTCTTTAAGTTTAATGGCTGATGCTTCAGCGCCGTATAAACGCGTTAATACTTCGCCAGCTTGGGCATTTTTACTTTTAATGACTAAATAACGAGGGCTTTCAGGAATTAAAAATAAAGCGAATAAAAATAAACAAGCCGGAGCTAGTTCAATCCAGAACATCCAACGCCAAGCGTCGTAACCAAGCCATAACTCAGAAACAGAAGCACCAGCAATATCAGCTAACAAATAGTTACTAACAAACGCTGAGAATAAACCACCGATAATGGCAACTTGCTGAATAGTTGTTAATGTTCCGCGAATACGTGCAGGGGCAATTTCACTGATATAAGCTGGCGCCATTACTGAGGCCGCACCTACCGCTAAACCACCAATAATACGATAGATAATAAATTCTACTGAACTGGTAGCAATACCAGAACCCCAAGCACTGATAATAAACAAGGCAGCAGCAACAATAAGTAAACCTTTACGGCCATACGTATCGGCTAAACGGCCAGCAAAAAAGGCACCTACAGCACAACCTAACAACATACTAGCAACGTTAAAACCGGTACCAACACTGTCAGAGTTAAAAGCTTGTTGTAAACCATCAACAGTGCCGTTAATAACGCCACTGTCAAAACCAAATAAGAAGCCGCCAATGGTGGCTACGCAACTGATTATTATAATAAACAGCTTGTTTTCTTGTTCTTTCATTAAAAATTACCTTTGTTATTTTTATAAAAACTAACTAAAGCATACAATAAAGTTGTTAGCGCTACCATTAATATTTTGTGTGGATGTGACGTATTAGGATTAGATATGTGTATTTTTGGCTGAAAAATATTTAGGCCCTTTCTTTTTAGTATACGAAGTTTTCTTTTCAGTAACACAAAGTTTAATCGAATGTGAACTTTAAATAGGACTTAATTGACGATCTGCTGCAATCAGGTTAATCACTTTTCTAATTTTTGTATCAATGAAGCCGGCTAATAATTTATTGTGCTGTTCCAATAATAGCTGCTCTTTTTCTGTTAGCGCCAAAAAAGCATCAATTTTGTTTAATTGTGCTTCATTGCTAAAAACATCGTCAGCATAAATTTTTTGCGTAATATCAGCGCTATTTTCTGATTGTTGTTGGATCTGGTATTGCTCAGGTAACATTAAATGCAAGGTTAAGGAAAGTAAGTTATTTTCATCACCATACCAATTTGCGGTCATGGTTTGAAAATTAAATTGTGCTTCAAGTTTATTACTTATGCCGACAATTTTAGGGTACAGCACGGTTAATGGCTTTGAGACCTCAATGTTAATCGGTAATTGCTCGGTCATTTTTATTAATACTTATTATTGTTGTCATCCTTAGATACAGAGACTAGCGATTTTGTTAGAATATTTCATCTTATTTTACCTATCACATTTTGCTTTATGACAAATTCAACCTCATCAACTCAACCAAATAATCCTTTGCATGGTGTTACCTTAGCAACTATTTTAGAAAAATTAGTGGCAACACTTGGTTGGGAAGAAATGGGTAAACGAATAAAGATTAATTGTTTTACCAAAGACCCTAGCATTAAATCGAGCTTAAAGTTTCTGAGAAAAACCCCTTGGGCACGAGAAAAAGTTGAACAATTATATATTGATACCTGCTGTGGTTTTGTTTGGCCTGATATCGATATAAAATAGCCGTAATACAGCAGGGGAGTATGGGGGCGTAGCTAACGATTATTTTGGCTAGCAACTCTTATTCTTTCTGCGGGAATGCGGAATTGACACATTAAATAGTGCTTAAAGTCTGCAGGGTAATCTTGGTCGTTAAGTGCTTTTTCCATACATAATAACCAGGCATCACGTTCGGTTTCGCTTACGGGTAAATGACAATGGGCTTGGGGGATATTAATACCACCAAAATGCTCGCTGTATAGTTTAGGGCCACCAAGCCAACCCGATAAAAAATAACTCAACTTTTTTTGTGACAAAGTTAAATCGGGCTGATGCATAGCTCTGATCACTGCAGCTTCAGGCAAGCTATCCATATATTGATAAAAATCAGCGACAAGCTGCTCGATGCCGGCGAGTTTCCCCGCCGCTTGGTATGAGTTATCGTTAATGCCGTAGGTCATTTTTTACGTTCTAAGTGAGCTATAAAAGCGGTTATAAAATACGAGCGCGAAAGTTTCGGCCTTTCATTTTACCGTCGTTAATGGTTTTTAAAGCCACTTTAGCAATAGTGCGATCAACGGCAACATAAGAACGTAAATCAAATAATTGAATTTTACCAATTAATTTACCTTCTACTTTTTTAGTTGAGGTAAGCGCCCCTAAAATATCACCCGCACGTACTTTTTGTTTTTTACCGCCGTCAATTTGAATGGTTACCATAGTTGCGGTTGTTGGTGCTTTGTTAAGTACCTCTAACGGTGGTAATTCTTCTGCTTCAATGTCATGACCAAGGTAAGTTTCTAATTTCATTACCTTGTGAGCTTCTTTGTGGCTGATCAATGAACAAGCAATGCCTTTACTACCGGCACGACCGGTTCGGCCAATACGATGCACATGAATTTCAGGATCGTGGGCAATATGGTAATTCACCACCATATCAAGGTTGTCGATATCTAAACCACGTGAAGCCACATCGGTTGCCACTAAAACAGCAATACTCTTGTTGGCAAATTGCACTAAGGTTTGGTCACGATCACGTTGCTCTAAATCACCATGTAGGGCTAAACAGCTAAAACCTTTGTTAATTAAACTATCGGCTAGCTCTTGCACTTCAACTTTAGTATTACAAAAAATTACCGCAGATTCGGGTTGATGCTCCATTAATAACAATTGCACAGCATGAATACGTTCGCTGTTATCAGAAACCTGATAAAAACGCTGACTAATACTTGAAGCGTCGTGTTTCGACTCAACCTTAACCATTTCTGGCTCAGTCATAATATGTTCAGATATAGCTTTAATTTGCTTTGGAAACGTTGCGCTAAATAACAAGTTTTGGCGCTGGGCCGGACACTGCGAAAAAATGTAATCTAAAGTGGCTTGAAAACCCATTTCTAACATGCGATCCGCTTCATCTAATACTAAGGTATTAACCTCGGATAAATCTAAACGGCCGCGGCCTAAATGATCTTCAATTCTGCCAGGGGTGCCAACAATAATGTGTGCGCCATGCTCTAATGAACCTATTTGTGGGCCCATAGGTGTACCACCACATAAAGTTAATACTTTAATATTGTGGGTGGCTCTTGCCAGTTTGCGAATTTCTTTCGCAACTTGGTCAGCTAATTCACGTGTAGGACACAATACTAAGGCTTGAATACGAAAGCGTTTAACATTTAAATTGTGCAAAATACCTAAAGCAAAAGCGGCAGTTTTACCTGAGCCAGTTTTACCTTGGCCAATAACATCTTTACCATTTAACACATGCGGTAATGCTTGTGCTTGGATCGGTGTCATTTCGTTGTAGCCTAACGTTGATAAATTATCGACCAATGCTTTGCTTAATGATGTTGAAGAAAATAGCGTGTTTGCCACAATGAAAGTACCTAAGCTTATAAAATTAAGCGCATTATAACAGAGCGATATCAGGAACAGGTGAATTATCTGGAATTTTATCTGGTATAGTAGCGCTAATTTTGTTGATTTAGGAATTTTGCTTTGCAAGCAACACAATCGTTAGAAAATGGCTCAGTAGTTAAACAAAAAATAGCTATTTTTGTTGATGTACAAAATATTTATTACACCACCCGACAAGCTTATGGTCGGCAGTTTAATTATCGTCAGTTTTGGCAACAAATTAGTGAGCAGGGTGATATTGTTTTAGCGAATGCTTATGCTATTGCGCGAGATGATGACCAACAACATAAATTTCAAAAAGCGCTAAAACATATTGGCTTTAACGTTAAGCTAAAACCTTATATTCAACGTAGCGATGGTTCAGCTAAAGGTGACTGGGATGTAGGGATTGCTATTGATGTTTTAGAAGCTGCGGAAGCGGTTGATACCATTGTTTTATTATCAGGTGATGGCGATTTCGATTTATTAATGCTGAAAGTGGCAGGAAAATACAGTTGTAACACACATGTATATGGCGTACCGCAACTAACGGCTACCTCGTTAATTAATTCAGCCAGCCATTATCACCGGATTGAAGATAATTTATTGATGTAATTTAAGAGTTAAAACAAATGAAAAAAGTGGTGTTTTATACACGAAATAATTGCCCACATTGTGACAATGCTAAAAAATATTTAGATAGCCAAAATATTCAATATCGGTTGTGTAATGTGCAAACGCCGGCAGGGCAAAAAGAATTTAATCGCTTAGGCTATAAAGCTGTGCCTGTTATTAAAGTAGGCGCTGATTATATTAACGGCTTTACCATTAAAAAATTTCAACAATTGTATCAGTAGAGGTGCTTATATACTGATGAAAGATTATGATAACATTATTAAATTTCTTAAAGTGTTGTTTTAACGTATTGAGTTTTAAAGTATTGATAACTTCGATAGATAACCATCTCTTATTCATGGACGATAAATGCGCGCTGTAAAATTATGCTTATTCTTGGGTTGCTTACTATTAAATAGCATAGCAACAGCAGTAATGGCGGAAGAAAAATTCGCCATGCTGATCACCATTGAAGAAGATATTTATCAAGACCCATGGCAAAGTTATCAACGTATTATTGCTTTACGCCCTAAACTCGCCGATCAACCCAGCCGAGTACAATTACTTTGGCATCAACAAAAAGCCACTGCTGAAAACTTATTATATTTTTATGATGATTTTACTGAAACCGTTGCTGAAGCCAGAAAACTATTAACCAGTGAATCAAATCCTAATATTAAAGCGCGATTAATTTTTTATGCGGGCTTAATTGCGCAACGAAATAATGAATACAATAAAGCGACAGAGCTTTTTCACAAAGCAATGGCGATTGCGCAAACTATTGAAAACTACACTTTATATATTCAAATTAAACAAGAACTTGCTTATACCCGCAGTTTAACCGAGCTATTTGATGCATCATTAAAAGATTTACAGTCAGCATATGTTGAAGCCTTTGCATTAAATGATGAATTTTTGATCGCGGTGATCAACGAAACTTATGGTGCTATTTATGGCTACATGAATGAATACCAAAAGTCGGTTGATTATTACCAAAAAGCTTATGAAACCTACGAACAGTTTGGCTATAAAGCGCATGTGGCAGAAGCCGCTTATGGTTTAGCTTCTACCTACCGTTATTGGAAAAAGTACGATTTAGCCATTGAATACTTCGAACATTATCAAGAGCTCATTAAATACACCCCTAATTTAGAAATCAGTTTTTTAAGTGCTTATGGTTTAGGTATGACCCTAGCTGAAAAAGGGGATTGTCAGCAGGCGATTAAAATTATTGATAAAGGTTTAACGTTAAACGGTGCGATTGATTACAACGCCGAATTGTATAAGCGTAAAGCTATGTGTTTAATTAAACTCAATCAATTTCAACAAGCTCAAACTGCTTTAGATAAAGCCAATGCAATTTTTGCCGATATTCCTGAATTAACTGGCACTAAGTGGCAATTAGAAACGCTTAAAATAAAAGGCTTATTGGCGCATGCGAAAAAAGACTATCAAGCAGCGTTTGAAATTATTAACGACTATTACGAAAAATTTACCGAACAGTTAATTGAAAATGCCTCATCAAGGCTCGTAAATGTACGCCATGCTTTAGAGCTTGAACGAAAAAATGTTGAGCTCGATTTGTTAAGACAACGCACCCGTGTTGAGTTATTAGAAGCTGAGCAAGATCAGCAAATTAATCGCTTAAATCGCTATTTAGTGTTTTTTTTAAGCGTGTTTATTATTGTGATTATTATTGTTTTAGTGCTTCAACGTAAAAGCCATCAAAAAGTATTAAAACTGTCGATTAAAGATGAACTTACCGACTTATACAACCGACGTTATATTTTTAGCCTTTGGGAAAAACTATTAAAGAAAACCGAAGGTAAGGGCGAAATGGCCATATTGTTAATTGATATTGATAACTTCAAAATGATCAACGATCAATACGGTCATCCTGCTGGCGATAAAGTATTAAAGCAAGTTGCCGATATTGCTCAAACCTGTCTTCGTACTGAAGACGTTATGGGGCGCGTAGGTGGTGAAGAATTTTTATGTTTATTGCCACGGGTTAATCAAACGCTAACTTTGAATATTGCCAACCGTTTGTTAACGTCAGTAGCTGAAGCGGACTTTTTTGTAAAAGATGACAAAAAAATTCATGTTTCAATTAGTATTGGTGTGCGCAGCATATACAAGCACAATAACTTAACAATTAATCATTTATATGCTCAAGCAGATCAAGCTTTGTATCGTGCTAAACGGCAAGGGAAAAATCAGGCGGTACTGTTTCAAGAACGCAGTACAAGATAAATAGGACAATTTAAATAGTGCAGGAGTGCTGTAAACCATAGTTACTTTTACCATCAAGCAGCTATGGTTTAATTAATCTTGCTTAAACTTACTTAAGTTAGATAACAATAAGTTAATCAATAAAGCCTTTTTTCTTCATTTCTTTTTCACTTAAATATTCTTTGCAAACTAAAGTAATACCTAAGGCAATAACAAAAAAGGCGGCAATGGTAATTAAGAGCTTCCAAAAAAGTTCGGTTTCAAATGGTGTAAACCACATTTGAACTAAAGACAAAATTACGCCAAGAATAAATAAGCCGGTACAAACTAATGAACCATATTTCATTTTTCTCTCCCTAAAATTACGACATAGGCTTCACGTTTCCAAAAAAGTAACATTCGACGAATATCTTTTTCCATCGTTTGAACACGCCAGCCATTATCTGCATTGTCATTAAGGAATTCGGTGAACTTCACCGGATTAACTTTTGAACCACCTAATAATAACGATCCTAACATCCCTTCTTGATAGATAACTACTTTATATTCCATGTAAACTCCTTAGTGTGTTGAAGGTTGAAATTACCTAATTTAGCTTATCGTTAAAAATAAGTAATCTGCTCAGTGCTTTTAAGCGTATCATAAATTACCCAACTAACTTGAGTAAAACAATGTTTTCCTTTTTTAAATCCAATCCAATAAAAAAATTAACCAAATTACAAGATATTAAGCTTGAACAAGCAATGCAGGCGCAAAGAAACGGTGATATGAAAAGCTTTGCACAATTAACCTATGAAGCTGATGAAATAGAGCAACAAATTGTTGCATTAAAAGCCAAAACTAAAACCTCATAATGCTGTAATTTTCGTAATTGGAAAATAAGAATACAAAAAATAAAATTTAAATGAACCTTTTGTCAAAACGCTACGTCTTGTTGATAACATAATACTTTGGTTTGAGCTTTTAACTTTGCAGGCAGACATTAGTGCTTTAGGTTATGGCAAACCTCATCAGTATTGTGGCGGTAATATCCTTAGTTTATTGAAATTAATGTGAATGGGTAATTTTATTTTGAACGACAAAACCAAGATAACCAGCCAAGCTGAAATTGATTTATGGGTAATTGATGCCAAACTTGGCGATGAAAAATCGTTCGAGCAATTATTTAAACATTTTCAGCAAGGTTTGTTGCGCTACGCTTATAAAATACATCCTGATCCTCAAATGGCGCAAGAAGCAGCGCAGCGTAGCTGGATCAAAATTGCTAAAAATATTAATCGTTTAAATGATCACCACGCTTTTAAAAGTTGGCTATTTCAAACGCTACATTGGCAAATGTTAGATTTATTGCGAAAGCAAAAAAATGCGCCTGAATCTCTTGATATGGAAATGCTTGATAGCCTGCCAGCGCAAACAACAAAAAGCTCTCAAGCTAATAGCCAACAAAGTGAATTACATTTTCATATTTCACAACTAGCCGACATTGATAAACAAGCTATCCATCTTTTTTATCTGGAAGAATTAAGCTTACAAGAAATTCATATTGTTTTGAATATTCCAATCGGAACAATTAAATCAAGGCTCAACAGAGCACGTAATGTATTAAAAAATAAATTAACTAACAGTTAGGTGATTATTATGAACATTGATGAAAAAATTAAACAAGAATTAGAAAATGAAGCTGAAATACTTGATCAAGTACTGGTTCAGCGCGAAGGCATATTTTTTATGTTAGCTCACGCTTTTAAAGGCGCTTTAGGCGGCTGGATGATATTAATTTCGATTGTTGTTTTAATCGTAAGTGCGCTAATGATTTGGGCTGGCTATCAATTCTTTTTTGTTAGCACATTACTTGAAGATAAATTGCATTGGGGTATGATTTTAGTGATTTCCTTGATTGTTCAAATCGCAATGAAAATGTGGACGTTTATGGAAATGAACAGAATGTCAGTACTACGAGAAATAAAACGGCTTGAAATATCCTTAACTCGTCGTTAATAAATGAGTTAAGGATATTAATCCTGATCATTCCACCACCTTAGGTGGTAAATAAATAGTAAACTCATTAATGGGTTCAACAAGTACGCTATGCGCTACTTGTTGTTCCTCGGGTGTTACTAGCTCTAATCGAGATAATAGCGCAAAGCTAGCTGATTCAAGGTTTGCAGAAGAGACTTTTAACTGTTTATGCCAAACTCTATAGGTACCCAATTTCCCGTCTCGACGATGATAAAAGCCAGCTAATGGGTGTGTTAAGTATACTAATCCCGTTTCAAGGTCAGGAAATCCTGCAAGCTCTATTGGAACATCTTTTGTTTGTGATAACTCTACCTTTGCTGGAGCCCAAGTAGCAGCTGTTGTCATTTTGTATTTACGGTATATTTGTTGTGATTCGTCGAAGTCACAGTCAAATTTCACATCACCTGAATACCAAGGTAAATTCCATAAAAGCCTTGGAACTGCGAGTGTCCATGAATCTAATGTAGTACCTAGAAACCAAACACAGCGTTCATTAGTTTGTTTGTCGATGATGTAGATCCGATAATTGGTTTGACCCATGGTAAATTTTGGAAATGGATAAACAGCAGAAGTAAAATCAACATCGATAAAGGGAACGACAGAAATTAAAGCCTTTTCGACCCCGTTGATTTCGACTAGATCCAATGTAAAACGGTCAGGGAAAAGTCCATTAAACCTTGACGGTTCCACAGCGTAAGTAATGATGGCAAAATGCTGTAATTTACATAAAACATCTATCCCTTTTGGCGGTGGTCTTGAATGGAGATAATCATTTAACTTGAGTGAATCCACGTTTAAACATCCTTGCAAAATAACGTCTTTAGCAACTTGTATTAGCTGCCGCTTATAATATAGCTAATAATGATAACGACAAGATAGTATCGTCAAATATGAATCTGAAACGGCATAAACTAAACGATTTGTTTCATCAATTCGTCTAGACCAGAAGCCTGATAAATTTTCTTTTAATGGCTCAGGTTTGCCGATCCCTTCAAATGGCGAACGTTTAGCATCGCTGATTAATTTGTTAATCCGTTTTAATGTTCTCTTATCTTGACCTTGCCAATAAATATAATCATTCCAAGCTTCATCTGTCCATGCTAGTTTCCTAGTCATCAACAATTTCTCGTTTGGTTATTTCACCTGATTTATATTGCTCAATAGATCTAGATAAATGAGCCGCATTAGCTGGAGATTTAAGCAAATGAACTGTTTCCATTAGACTATTATAATGGTCTAGTGACATGACTACCGCGTCTTCCGCGTCCCTTCGCGTAATAACGGTACAGTCAACGTCATTAACAACATTATCTAGAACAGATTTAAGCCCATTACGTGCTTCCGTAAAAGAGACAATACGCATAATTATTCTCAATAGTTGTACATATAATAAGACAAGTCTAGCTAATTAATGATACATGTACAATATATAAGACAATTTAAGGTTTGTAAGGCTGCAAACGTATCACCAAGGGGCTAAAATTGTTGTTTTGCTTTGATGTGAACGTTTAGATTTGTGAGTAAAAGGTATGTTAAAGGTAAGTTACTAATGAACACTTTTATTCAATTTAGCGTTGATAAAGAAACCAAACGCCTAGCGCAGTTAATGGCAGAAAGCCAAGGGCGTACATTAAGTGACACATGTCGTGAACTTACCGAAAGCTTAGCCGAAGAGCAGCGAAAATTGATGAACCATGATGTATGGTTATCAGAGCAAATAAATACGGCATTTGATAAGTTTGAAAACGAAAAGGCGAATTTTATTAAACATGCTGACGCACAAAGCTTGATGGAAGCAAGGAAACAGAAAATCCCTAATAGAGAAAAAGAAAATTCTCAGAGAATATAAATCAATTAGGCAATTAGAATAATTCGGTTGTTACACCAAAAACAAAGTTTTTCGCTAGAGTAACTAGGTAATTAACCGCTTTGTCGTTGGCTAAACATCACAATTGCTAACTGTGCGTTGCTAACATCTTGATGGTTATGATGAATTAACGTTTGAGGTGATGGTTTAGAGTTGTAATTCTTAGGGGATTAAACAATTAAAAAGGTTACTCAGTATTTACTACAGAGTAACCTTTTATGCTGTTATTTTTCAGGTGTTATTGGTTAAAGCTATTGGTGTTAATCGAGCGCTTTAAAACGAATAGCAAAGCCGCCGCTGGTGGCTAGGTTAATGCTTAATGAGTCGCTTGCGCTAACGGTTTTTTGCTCAATAATTATGTCGTAAGGTTTAGTGATCCAATCGGCATTGTCACCGTCACGGTAAATTTGTGCTTCATACTTTTTGTTAGGTGCTAAAAAGTCGAGTTTAAAGCTTAATTCACGGGCATGTTCATCGGTTAAACCACCAACAAACCAATCATCACCATCACGTTCTTGACGGGCAAAAACCACATAGTCACCAATTTCTCCGGCAATTGCGCGGCTGTTTTCCCAATCGGTCGGCACATCTAAAATAAATTGAAAGGCCGGTAGGTTTTTTTCGTAGTTGCGTGGTAAATCAGCCGCCATTTGAATAGGGCTATATAACACAACATATAAGGCTAATTGTTTCGCTAACGTGGTTTGTGGACGGTTGGCATTTTTATCTAAGCCATTAAAACCCATATCAAAAATACCTGGAGTAAAATCCATTGGCCCCGCTAACATACGAGTAAAAGGTAAAATTGCCGTATGCTCAGGTGGGTTAGGTGGTGTGCCCCAAGCGTTAAATTCTTGGCCACGAGCGCCTTCACGGGCAATCCAGTTCGGGTAGGTACGGCGTAAGCCCGTATCTTTTATTGGTTCGTGAGTATTGATTGAAATTTTATATTTAGCGGCGGTTTTTATGTTGTGTAAATATTCATTAACCATAAATTGACCATCGTGCCATTCTTTGCGCACAATGCCGTTTTCATCAATCCGTTTAATATTACCGCCGTCAGCGACATAACCGGTTTTAATTTGGGCGACATTGTGTTTTTGATACAGGGTAAATGCAGCTTCCATTTGTTCGCGATAGTTAGTAACACTGCCTGAGGTTTCATGATGACCAATTAACCGCACGCCAACTTTTTTACCATGGGCGCTGACAGCATCAATATCAAAATCAGGGTAAGGTTTAGTGAAATTAAAAATATCACCATTTGAGAACCAATCGTCGTCCCAGCCATAATTCCAGCCTTCAACTAACACACCGGCAAAACCGTATTTAGCGGCAAAGTCCATATAACGAATGGTTTCACTGGTAGTTGCGCCGTGAGTTGGACCACTGCCCCAAGTGTTTTCTTTAACATGCATGCCCCACCAAATACCTACGTATTTAGCTGGTTCTACCCAAGCAACATCACCGAGTTTATTTGGTTCGTTAAGGTTTAAAATAAGGTCTGAATTTAACAAGCCAGTGGCATCTTCACTAATTTGAATGGTGCGCCACGGTGTTTTAAAGTTAGCACCGGTTTTTACGCGAATACCGTCTGACCAAGGCGTTAAATCAGCTTTTAATTGGCCGGTTCTCCGTTGGTTTAAGGTCATGCCAGCATAATCTACGAGGGCAGCTTCATGAATACTAACATGGGTGCCATTGGCAAGTTTCATGGTCATCGGGGTATGAGTGTGCAGCGCTTTACTCAGTGGCGTCGTTTCATATACGTATTCGTAACGGTTAAATTCACGAGCAGGGATCCAATAAGCGGTGGCATGGTCGGCATCGGCAATATAAAACTCGGTTAACTCATCAATAATTTCAATATTACCGTTTAAGCCGTTTTGTTTTGGTACTTCGTAGCGAAAACCTAAACCGTCGTTAAATACCCGAAAACGCACATTAAACGTATTGGCGGCGGCACGGCTGGTTGTAAAGGTAACAAATAATTCATTGTGGTGATCAACTACATGTTTGCGTTCACCCCAAGGTTGTTGCCACTGGCTTTTATTTGACGATTGTTTGCTGGCTGAAATGGTAAAACCTTCATCAAAAGCGGCAACCTTTTTAAATGCCATACCCAATTTTGAATTGGTTAAAACATCTTTACCATTAAATGAGACTTGATAGTTTGGCGCTTTGTCGTCATTGACTGTGAGGGTGATTTTACCATCAGGTGAGCTTACATTAATCGTTTCTGCAAGTGTTAACGGGCTAACTGTTAAGCCAGTTAACACTAGGCTAGTTAATGCTAAGGGAATTAATTTTTTCATAGAAATACTTATAAAAAAGAATGATGCTTAATCATAAGTTCTAGGGCAAATTAAGAGATACACCTTACATACGTATTCAATGAAAATACTCGCCAAAACATTAGTTTAAATTTAGCTACTTTAACCCAGCGATTTTAAATGAGTGATTAAATGAGTGATTAATTGAGGTTAGTTATTCATGGATAGATAATTTTTTTGCGCTTGAATGTTGTTTATCCAACGTAAAATAGCGGGGTATTTTGATAAATCAAAACCACCTTCGTCAGCAACATGGGTATAACCATACAATGAAATGTCGGCAATGGTGAGGCTGTCGCCAACAAGGTAAGGCGTTTGAGCTAACTGTTGTTCCATCACGCTTAATGCTTTATTCCCGCCCGCTTGTTTACTGTGGTAATCCGCTAAACGATCTTCAGGTAGGCCTAAATATTTATTAATAAAACGAGCAACAGCAATGTAAGGTTCATGACTGTACTGTTCAAAAAATTGCCATTGCAGCACTTTTGCTCGTGTTAATTTGTCACTTGGTAATAATGGAGTGCCATCGGCAAGGTAATTTAATATCGCGTTAGATTCAGCAATAAATTCGCCATTGTCTAATTCAAGTAATGGAATTTTACCATTAGGATTTTTAGCTAAATAGTCAGGGCTTTGGCTTTCTTGTTTTAGTATATCAATATGGCACCATTGATGTTCAATGTTTAATAGTGCCAGTAATAATTTAACTTTGTAGCAGTTGCCTGATTGAATATCACCATAAACTTTTAGCATTTGATCTTGTCCTTAAGCTATTATTTTTAGCCGGTTACATGAACACACGGCGGAAATTGCCAACGGGTTGTTAGACATGTTGTTAAGTTGCAACCCGTTTTTCATTTTTTGAGTTTAAGCTAAGGTTTACACCGAGACAATACTAGAGCGTGTTGATCTTTGCTTGGTCTATTGCTGGTTGTATTGCTTAGTTTCTCTTGTTAACAAATACCGCGGTGGTAAACGCAGGTACTTGCGCATAGGTCTTGTTATCTGTACTAATTATTTTACTTTCCGCTGCTGTTTTATCAGCACCTTGTTGTTGCACAGGATGTAAAACAAAATCGCTTAAACCTTGATATGCAAAGGTTTGGCTGGTGGGGTTATTGTTAAATACCACGACAATTTGTTGATAGTTGTTATCAACAATAGGTGTTTCAGTGTCGTCTAATAACATCACAATTAACCCTTTTTGCTGCTCTGTGCCAGTATTTAAAAAGCTAACTTTGTTGATTATCGCTTGCGCTGACGTTAGGCGGAATAATGACGAAGAACTGCGCATCTTTAAAAAAGCTTGAAGGCTTGCCGAGGCAAACTCGATATCACTTGGCGTTACGCGATCGCGACCTTGATTATTTTTAATTAACGTTTGAATAAGCGGCCAATTAGCTTCGTCTTTTTCTTTTGGTGGTAGGCCAACATGGTAGTTATTATGGCTTTTGCTGTAATCAACTAAGTTAAACCAGTCGCTATAATCGTAACTGTCTCGTAAAAATGATTTGGAGCGCAATAACTCTGAGCCCATGTGAATAAAAGGAATGCCTTGCGCTAAAATGGCGTACGACAAGCTTTGGTTATGCAAGCGCACTCGTTGCTCTGTGGTGGCATGATACGGCAGGCGATATTGGCTGTTATCCCACAAGGTTTGGTTATCGTGTTTAGAAACATAATTAATGGTATCTGCAGGATCAAGTGCGTAACCAGCAGGTTGATCGCCATAAATAAGATCTTTACCCACAATTAGCTGGCCTTGTGCGTTTTCAAGTGGAAAGTTGGCTAAGTTACCGGCTAAACCAAGGCGTAGTTGATCCATTAATGAATAATATTGGCTATGATCATTTTGGTTTTGCATTTCATTGTTGAAGGTGCCTAAGCCATTGCCAATACCTTGATTTTTACGATGGTCAAAACCTGAAACATTAAAACTTGAACCACGAACGGCATCACGCAATCTGTCGGTATAGGTGCCAATTTCAGTACCAGCTAACTCTAACTGACTAGCTTGAATAAATTGTTGGTTATTGGCTACTTCGCCAAAGTTCCAGCCTTCACCATAAAAGTAAGTGTCAGGGTCAATGGCACGAACAGCATCACGGGCTTTTAACATGGCAGTTTTAGGTTGATGACCCATTAAATCAAAGCGAAAACCGTCAATTTTATAATCACGTGCCCAGATCACTAACGAGTCAATCATTAGCTTTTCCATCATCACGTGTTCGGTTGCGGTATTATCACAACAGGTTGATTGCTCAATTTTTCCGGTAATAGGGTGCAAACGTTGATAATAGGTGGGCACAATTTTATCGAGCACCGAAGTGCCTTTTAAACCGGCTTGGTGAGTATGGTTATAAACGACATCCATGATCACACGAAAGCCCATATTATGAAGACTTTGGATCATTTCTCTAAATTCAATAATTCGATGAACCCCTTCAGGATTTACTGCATAGCTACCTTCAGGTACGGTGTAATGAAAAGGATCATAACCCCAGTTGTAATTGTCTAACATGCGAAGTTCACCAATTACTTGTTGAGCATCGGCACTGTTAGGATCAAAGCTGTTTAATAGAGCTTGTAAGGTTAAGTGCTTATCGAATTCTTGCTGACAAATACTGGTTTTAGGTGCCAGTTGGCAAACTTTACCTAAGGTGTCAGACAACGATATTTGAGTATGTTTATCTTCATTAATGGTGCCTAAATCAAAGGTTGGTAATAAATGAATATGGTTTAAACCGGCTTGTTGCAAGCTTTGAATGTGTTTAATACCAGCGCTGTTTTTTTCACTAAACGCTTTGTATTTTCCGCGATATTGCTCATTTGAAAGTTGTTGTTCGGCGGCGCTAAAATCACGAATATGTGTTTCATAAATAACCGCGTCTTCCGGCTGCTGCAGAATAATTTCGGTTTGAGAATGCCATTTTAATGGCATGGCTTGGTTGGCGTTTAAATCAATAATTTGTGAATGCTGGCTATTGGTTGAAAGGCTCAATGAATAAGGATCGGTTGTGGTTAAGGTATGGTGCTTTTGCGTTTCAGGATGATAAACCGTAATTTGATATTGATAATAGGCTAAATGGTAACTTGCCTTGCCAGCGTCAGGCGTAAGCTTGGCAGACCAAACTCCGGTTTGGCTATCTTCTAACATGGTTAGGGTGGTTAGCGGTTTTTTATGGTCTTCGTTAAAAACTAATATCTTAACTTGGCTGGCGGTTGGTGCCCAAAGTTTAAAAGTGACTTGCTCATTTTGGCTGGCGGTATTTTTTATGCTTGCCCCTAAATCATTAACTTCATCAGCATCATGATTGCCTGTTGTGTATAAGTTATCAAGTACATTGGCAATTTGTACTTGGCTTATTTTTTTACTGTGATCAGCAAATTTAGCCGCAACATATAAACCATTTTTTAGCCATTTTTTCGCTTGTTCTGCGCTGATATCTACGTGATAGGCATTAAAATTAGCAAGGTGTGGCCATTGTTGTTTTAACGCAAGTGGAAATTCGCGGGCAGTAATATTAATGGCTTCTAGGCTCGTTGTGTTGTTTGAACCGTGGTTTATAGCGTTAATTATTTGCAGTTCGGTAATGGCTTTATGTTGTTTTGGCCATAATAACAAGTTTTGGCTAAGCCAATGTGCTGAAGCGTCAAGTTGGCTTTGTGTTGTTAATTGCTTAAGTTCATCAACATTGATTATTGCATCGCTACTTATTAACAGCTGCTTTGCATTATTGTTAGCATTATTTAACGGCTGGCAAGCACCGAGCATATTTAAGCTACAAAGGGTAATAATAAAGCAGGTAGCTAGGTTCAGATGTTTGCGCAATTTCGTCGTATACCACAAAGTTGAATTCATAAATTTTCCACAGTTTTTTATTTATTAATAAGTCTAATAGCAAGTTAATTCGTTAGCTTATTCTTATTTATTGTTATTTGAGTCATGACTATTAAGGTATTCGAATTAATGACAAATTGATAAAGCATTGCATACGTATTCATTATTATGCATTGCTGGTAAATATCGCTAGAACTAGCGGCTTTATTTTAACATTTTTTTGAAAGTGATTTAATTATCTTGTTGTTATACATCGCTTTTATTTTATCTTGTTGGTTTTCATCTCTTCGTTTTATTTTCTGTTATTGCTTGGTAAACCTGCTTTTTTGACAGCTTTTTGAATACGTATGCAAACTGTATTCAGCATTTGTTGCTCAGCCTATATTGGTTGTTAACCATATTCTTAGTTACAAAATGGTTACAAAAAATAACCTGAGTTTGCCGGAGAGCAAATTCCATAAAAAAGTCATGGACGAATATAGGGGAGAAGATATGTTTAAATTAAACAAGGTCTCGATTGCTTTAATAACCAGTGGCGCTATGGCGTATACGGGTTTACTTGCTGCCGAAGAAGCACAAGTAAATAAAGCTGCCGAGGTGGAAGAACAAGTTATTGAAGTGATTGAGGTTACTGGTTTTCGTCGATCATTAATAGAATCATTAAATCAAAAGCGCTTTTCAGATACGGTATCTGAGCAAATTACCGCTGATGATTTAGGTGGTTTGCCTGATGTCTCAATGGCGGATGCTTTAACGCGCTTACCGGGGATTGCGGCAGTACGTACTGGTGGGCAAGCGGCAGAAATTAATATTCGGGGTATGGATGGTGGTTTTGTTTCATCAACATTAAATGGTCGTGAACAAGTTTCTACCAGTGGCAGCCGTGCAATAGAATTTGACCAATACCCATCAGAGCTTATTTCACAAGCAGCGGTTTATAAATCACCAAAAGCATCATTAATTGAAGGTGGTGTTGCTGGCACGGTGGAATTAAAAACCGCCAGTCCTTTAGGTATTGAAGAAGCGCATAAATTTACCGTTAATGCCCGTGGCATGTATAACGATCGTGCAAGTGAAGTACACGATGCCGAAGAGTTTGGTCATCGTTTAAGTTTTTCTTATCAAGGTAAATATTTAGATGACACTTTAGGGGTTGCTTTAGGTTATGCCCGTTTGTATCAACCGAGTGTTGCTACCCAGTTTATTGGCTTAGCTTACAACGATGTGAAAGATGTTGATGGTTTAGCTAATGATACCGAAGGCCCAGACGATTGTGTTGAATGTGAATATATTTCTGAAGGTTTTGAATTACAGCATTTAGGCGGTAAAGAAACCCGTAATGGTTATGTTGCCGCGGTTGAATGGCAACCTAATGATAGTTTTAAACTACGCTTAGACGGTTTTGTTTCTCAGTTTGACAGTGAAACTTTTGCCCGCGGTTACCGGGTTAAATTAGGCGGCACTACGGGTGCTTATGGTAATGCTGTTGTCAGTGAAAACAATGTTATTGGCGCAACGGTAAACCGGACTTCTGATGGTTATACCCGTATTGAAACCGTGAATGATGATAACCAAGATTTTGATAAAGTTGAAAACTACGGTTTAAATTTAGAATGGCAATTAACAGAAAACTTAAGTGCTAATTTAGATGTGTCATTGTCAAAAGCGTCAAGTAACTTCCGTAATGGTTTGTTATGGGCATTAGTTGCTGAAGATGCTAATGCTGATACGCCGATGTTAGATAGCAATGTATCAATTAGTTATGGCTTAAATGGTTTAGATGCTCCTGATGTTGGTTTTAATCAAGCTGAGCAATTAACCAGTCTTGATCACGTGATGCTAAGTAAATATGGTATTTATCCGTTTGAAAATACCGATGAAATGGAAGCAGTACGGTTAGATTTACGCTACGAAGTACTTGATAACGATTATATTTCAGCGATTGAGTTTGGTGTTCGTTATTCAGATCGTACTTACACCAATGATCGTTCAGTGCTTGAATATGGTGATGATGGTGCGTTTTCAACAACCGAAGCGCCGTTAAAATTAACCGAAGATATGACCACCATTGTTGATTGGAAAGGTGAGTTTTCGAACTTCCCAAGCTATTTAGCCATAGATAACGACAAAGCACTGGCAGCATGGTTTCCTAATGGCGTACCTCAACCGGTACAAACTTGGGGCGCAGACTCAAGTGGTGTGATGAACGAAAGTTATGCTTGGACCATGCATCAAAGTGGCGAAGTGTATGAAACGGTTAATTCAGCTTACCTTATGGCGAACATAAATACTGAGCTTTTTGGTTTACCAGTAACCGGTAACTTTGGTGTTCGTATGGTAGAAACCGACCAATATGCAACGACCTTAGAAAATGTTGAAAGTGATCCACTTGCCGGCGCACAAAACGTTGTTGATGAAGCCGGCTTAGTGAACGACAGATATGCCCCTAAAGTGGTGGGTTTAACTTATACCGATTATTTACCGTCAATTAATTTAAATTTTGCTTTAACCGATAACGACCAGCTACGTGTTGCCGCCGCTAAGGTAATGTCACGCCCTGATATTAGCCGCTTGGCAGGGGATCGCAGTACTAATTTTGATTATACCCGCGATATTATCACCGGCTCTAATACCAATAACCCTTATTTAAAGCCATTCTACGCTACGCAATATGATGTTTCGTATGAGCGTTATTTTACTGAAACTGATGGTGCTTTTGTTGCTGCTTTATTCTTTAAAGACATTGAATCGTTTGTGCAAAAAGTAAAAATTTATGATTTTAACTTTGCTGAAAATGGTTTCTATGTACCTGAAACATTGGAAGATCCTGATTCAGGTCGAATGGTAACCGTTGATCCCGTGGGTGAATATGAATCAGCGTTTAACAACGCTGAAGGTGGTTATATTCGTGGTATTGAATTGGCTTATACGCAAGTATTTTCATTCCTACCTGATTTATGGTCTGGCCTTGGTGTGAACGTGAGTTATTCGTTCACACAAAGTGAAGTCAGTATCAAAACTGATTTAGCCGGTAGTGAACGCGAACAGCCGTTACCGGGTTTATCTGAAAATGTTTTACAAGTAACCGCCTTTTGGGAATACAACGACTTTGAAACCCGCTTAAGTGCTCGTTATCGTGATGAGTTTGTTTCTGAGCAATGGGGGGTTAACGAGCAAGTGGTTAACTTTGACGAAGAAATTGTTATGGATTTTCAAGCGTCTTACAACGTTAATAAAAATTTAGGATTGTTATTACAAGTTAATAACTTAACTGATGAACCAACGCAAAGTTACTTTGGTAGCACCGCTTATTCTGGCACAACGCAATACTTTGGTCGCCAAGTATATTTTGGCGCGAATTATTCGTTTTAATTACCAATAAAAGTAACAAAAATTAATGAGGAAAATAATTATGTTTACGACATCAAAATTATTCAAGATGTTGCTCGTTGCCTTGGTTTCATTGGTGATCACTGCCTGTGACTCGAGCGACGTTGAAAAAGGTCAAGTGCTGTTAACTTGTGATGTGCCATTAATCCCTGATGCCACCGGCACCAGCTGTATTGATCCACCACCAATTGATTGCCCAGCACCGACTGTGCCGGATGCTTTAAATGAAAAATGTGCGGTTGGTTTTAATCCTAATGCGGCAACAGCCAGCTATTATGCTAAAGCAAATGAGGCGGTTTTATATTACAATCGCGCTATTATTGGCGTAGATAATAGCGGTGATGTTAGCAGTTATAGCGGTTTTAAATTGCATTTATGGAATAACGCCAGTTGTGATTCATATCTAGAAAGTGAAATAACTTCTTGGAGTGATGGTAAAGCCTATGATGGTATTGATCCGGTATACGGTGCTTATTGGGTTATCGCTTTAAAAGAAGATCACGGTAGTTGTGGTAACTTTATTATTCACGAAGGTGATACTAAAGCATTAGGTGATGGCGATTTTAAAATGCCATTAATGCAAGATGATGAAGTGCATCAACGGATGAACTTTACTTTTCATGGTAAAGCGGATATTTATGAATTTCCGGTTGAAAGCTTAGGTAAACAACCGTTAAAAATATCAAATATTTCAGCGCATTGGATTGATGCTAATACCTTTACTTGGCAAGCAGCGGATGATGTTGCGCCATTAATTGCAAGTGTTAAATTACATCATTCTGCAACAGCCGGTATTACCGCTGATGACAATGATATGCTTAATGGTAGCGCGATTGAATTATTGCCTGCCGACCTTACTGATGAGCAAAAAGCTGCCGCGCCTTTAGTCGCTGATTGGCCTGCTTATAGTGGTGCATGGACGGCAGCAGAAGCTAAAACACTATTAAAAAATGAGCTAGTCTTAGCGGCTTACAATGCTGACGGTGAAACGATTGCGGCCACATATGTACAAGCTGATCTGGTATTAGATGATTTGTATACTAAAGCTGACGATGATGCTGACGAAGCAACTTTAGGTGTGGTTTATGATGCTGGCGCAGTGAGTGTTTCGGTATGGGCACCAACCGCTCAGTCAGTTAGGCTAAAAGTATACGATGCTAATAAAGTAGAAACTGCGAGTTATGCTATGGCTGAAGATACCATGACAGGTATTTGGTCATATACAGGTGATAATAGTTTAGATCGCGCTTTTTATCAGTTTGAAGTCAAGGTTTATCATTATCAAAGCCATGCTTTAGAAACCTTATTAGTGACCGACCCTTATTCAATTAGTTTATCAACTAACGGTGAATATTCTCAGTTTGTTAATTTAACCGATAGTGATTTAATGCCAGCAGGTTGGGATTCTCATACTATTCCTACCATCACTGATCCAGAAGATGCCGTTATTTACGAAGGCCATATTCGTGATTTCAGTGTTTTGGATGCGAGTACTAGTGAAGAAAACAGAGGTAAGTTTTTAGCCTTTACTGAAGTTGATTCAGCGCCAATGATGCATTTGAAAAAATTAGCCGATAGCGGTTTAACCCATTTTCATATGTTGCCTGCCAATGATATAGCGTCGATTAATGAAGATGCTGAAACCATTGTTGATCTTACTGATACTATCGGTGATTTATGTGTTGTTAACCCTGATGCCGGTGTTTGTGGTGAAGAGTCGGATAGCGCTGTTATTCAAGATGTTTTAGCGTCTTATAATCAATACAGTGATGAGGCTAAAAATTTAGTGGAAGCAATGCGCGGCACTGATAGCTTTAACTGGGGTTATGATCCTAAGCACTTTAATGTGCCAGATGGTATTTATGCTTCAAATCCTGATGGTGTTACCCGTATTTTAGAAATGCGTTCGATGATCCAATCGTTACATGAAACCGGTTTACGTGCGGTATTAGACGTAGTTTATAACCATACTAATTCTGCTGGCCTGTACGATAACTCAGTATTTGACAAACTTGTACCGGGTTATTACCACAGCCGTGATGTGGTCACTGGTCAAGTTTTACAATCAACTTGTTGTAATGATACCGCACTTGAACACCGAATGATGGATAAGTTGATGGTGGATTCACTTGCGATTTGGACTGAGCATTATAAATTTGACGGTTTCCGTTTTGATATTATGAGCCAAGGTTCAAAAGCGCAAATGTTAGCTGCACGTGATGCGATTCAAGCGATTGACGAAGATAACTACTTCTACGGTGAAGGTTGGTATAAAGATAGCCGAGGTTTTGAACGTGCTGATCAAGAGAATATGGCTGGTACTGAAATTGCCACTTACAACGACCGTTTACGTGATGCCATTCGTGAAGCTCAGTTTTATAGCATTGAAGATAACAACAGCCCATTTATTCAAGCGGATCTGATCAAGTTTGGTATGGCTGGCACTTTAGCTGACTATGTTTTAAAAACTTACACAGGTACAGATACTTCTGGTAGTTCAGCGACTAAGTCAATGTACGCTAAAGATCCGGCCGATATTATCAACTATATCTCAAAACATGATAACGAAACCTTATGGGATAAACTGCAAAAAGAATTGCCGTTTGAAACCATGTTAGAGGAGCGTGTTCGTATTCAAAACGCGTCACATGCGATTGTGTTAATGTCGCAAGGCATGCCATTTTTACAAATGGGTGGTGACTTCTTACGTTCTAAATCGTTAGATAGAAATACCTATGATGCTGGTGATTGGTACAACAAAGTGGATTTTACCTTTGATTCAAATAACTGGAATGTCGGTTATCCGTTAGACCAAGGTGATTTATCAGATGAAGATTTAGTAAGCTTAGCGGCTAGTCCTTTTACTGACGCTGGTATGAGCGAGATGGAATTTGCATCAGACGTATTTAATGAGTTTTTACAAATTCGTCAAACCAGTAAATTATTCCGCTTAACTACAGCAGCAGATATTATTGAACGCGTCGGTTTTCATAATATTGGTAAGCGCCAAACGCAAAACTTAATTGTGATGAGTATTGATGACGGTACTGGTTTGCTTGATTTAGACCCAGCTAATGATGCAATTGTTGTGGTAGTTAATGGCTCAGATCAGGAGCTTTCACATACGGTAGCAACGGCGGCAGGTTTTGAACTTCATACTATTCAACAAAATTCGGTTGATAGCACAGTTTCATCAGCAAGTTTCAGCGCTGGCGATAATGAAGGTACTTTTACGGTGCCAGCTTTAACTGTTGCAGTATTTGTTAAACCACAAGGTGAAACACAAGGTGAAGGTTTAGCTGCTATTGCAACAGCGGGTGCGCCGGACGTTGTACCATTTGGTGATGCAGAAATATTTATTCGCGGCAGTATGACTGCTGATTGGGCTGCACGTGATCAATTAGTTTATCAAGGCCAAGGTATTTATGAAGCTAACATTGCGTTAACACCAGGTGACTATTCATTTAAAGTGGCTGATGCTGGCTGGGGCCCAATTAATTTTGGTTCACCTGCCGATACTGCCGTGGTTATTGCAAGTGATAAAACTTTAGTTGCCGGTAGTAATGACAATTTATCTATTACTGTAACTGAAGATACTTTATACACCTTTTCATTAGATGCTTCAGACCCTGAAAATCCAGTGTTGAATGTTAGCTATGAAGAACCGTATTTTGGTTCAACAGTATACCTACGTGGTGACATGAACAGCTGGAGTACGGATAATCCATTAACTTATATTGGTAATGGTCAGTATTCAGTAACATTTGATGCCACCGAAGTTAAAGATTATTACTTTAAGTTTGCTGATGCTGATTGGGGACCTATTAATATTGGCGGTATTGCCGGTGATTTAGAGATAACTGCAGGTAACGAGCACTTTTTATCACCAGGTAGTAATGATAATAACTATATGACTCTTACTGTTGAGCAATACACTTTTATCCTTAATGTTGCGAATAAAGCCGAGCCAACTTTAACCGCTTATAGCGCGAAAATGTTTGGTGAAACTAGCACTTATATTCGTGGTGATATGAATAGTTGGGGTGAGGTGGATGAACTCGTTTATCAAGGTAATACTAACTATAGCGCGGTAATTGCCTTAACTGCTGGAAATTATAACTTTAAGGTTGCTTCAGGTGATTGGTCGACCGTGAACTTAGGTGGTAATGCTGATAACTTAGCGGTCAGCTTAGCTACACCTTATAGCTTGAACCAAGGCTCTAATGACAACTTGTCATTAACTATCACAGAAAATGGTAGTTATTTATTTACTGTAACCGGCCCTAATCCAAATACGGCTACCGTAACGGTAACTAAACAATAATTATTATTTAGTTCCGTAAACTTAAAAACGCCTGATGGATGACATCAGGCGTTTTTTTTGGTTTAAAATTAGCTAGAAGCCAGAGCTTGAGGCTCGAATCTTAAGGCTTGAAGCTGTTAATCCGCAAAAGAAGTAATAAACCAAACAGGATTAGCCGTTCTTGCTGTATCGGCAGTAACTGAAATAAAACGATGATAATTAGGGAGTATAAAGCTACTGTCAGACGCGTTAAGTATATCTTCTCGCCATACTTCTTCTAATTCACTATTATATTTAGTTAATGAAAAAATGACTGGATTATCTTCGTCATCATTTAGTCTAGCTCTGTAATAATAGCTGTTTCCTTCTTTATCTACTTTTACATCAATACTTGATGTTAGGACTGTGTCAAAAAGTACATCATTTTCAGTAAAGTTTGCATTATCAACAGTTATTGTTTCACTGCTATCTTGAGCCGTGAAAATAGTGTTGCCACTATTATTAATATCAAAATAACGTGGCGCAGCACCTTGATATGTTGTGGTTGTGAATGTATCTGGCGTAGAAACGCTAATTTTTTGCGTAGCAAAGGCGTGATAGTTAATATCAAAATTATAAAAGGTTGATTCTGTTGGGCTACCAGTAGTTCTTAACACCGTGATGGTATTAGTATTTGCGGCATGTTGAACTGTAGAAAGAAAAAATTGCTCATCAAGTTGCCAATCATGGCGAGTTAAATCTTGGGTTGCATATTCTTGTGCTTGAGTGATGATAATTTCTTGACCATTAATTTGAGCAATATAATGTGGCATATAAGCGATCGGGTTTTCAGTTGGTAAGCTGACCTCGCTTAAACCTTGGCTATCAGAATCAAGGTTAGCTAAATCAAGGTTATAAACATGCAGTTGATCAACATTGTTACCATTTTCATCAGCAGTCGTTGTGATGGCTGAAGCTAAGAGGTATTGCCCAGATGGTGAGATTGCTAAATTGGTTAAATCAATAGGTGTTTCAATAGTATCCACTAAAGCGCCTGTAAATATATGGTGAACGGTAATTCTATTTTCACCCGCTAAATAAATTAAAGGTCTTAATGGATCAAATGCAACACTTTCTACACTTGTAATATTGAAATCAACTAACTCAACTGTTTCAGAATCATTAGATGATTGATAATAACCAACAGAAATCGTTTTGTCTTCTATAACACCGTCTGTAGTTGAACTAATGGTAATTTCAGCGAAATGTTGACCATCACTTAATGAACTATCATTTTTATGTATTGTTATTGTTCCATCAGAGTAATTTATCTCTATATCAAGCCAATCAACATTACTAGTGGCGGTCCAGTCGATATCAATTTCCGCATTATCTGTTATTGTTATAGTTTCTGTAAGTATGCTTTGATCGTTAAGTTTGCTTAAGCTTATTGCTGAATAATTACTGTCTAATCTGACATTATCGAAAGCAACTGAGACAGGAATTTCTTTAGTAATTCCAGAGGTATTTTCAGTTAAAGTTACGGTGCCTTCATAAACACCTGGGGCTGTAATTGAATTTGCTTCTGGATTTGGCGTTAAGGTAACGGTTTGATCACCACTACCAGAAGGTAGGTCAATATCTAACCAGTCAACATCACTTGTTAAGGTCCAATCGACGTCTGATGATATTATATCGATTGTTTGGCTTGGTACTGTGTCTGTGCCATATGTTTCTGTAAATTCAACTTCTGTTGTCGAAGTAGCAAGTTGCCATAATTCTAATGAAATAGTTATATCTTTATAGGCTGAGCTAGGTGTTTCTGAGTCACCAGTAATTAGGCGTAAGGTAGTTGCTGTTGTACCGGTAAAAATAAGCTCCTCGGTATTGATCACGCTAACAGTGAGTGTTGCGGAAGTTGCCGTTACATCATTAAATTGATATTTCACCCAGGGGACAGGAGTACTGTCAGGAGCAAGCCCTCTAATTAAGCCATCACCATTAAAGGTAACTTCTATTTCAAAACTTTGATTAGAGGAAGTTAATGCTTCTTGTCTAAAAGTAACATTTGAATGATCAACATTAATGGAATAACTTTTTTCAGGAGTATCTGATTCTGAGTTACCTCCACCGCAGGCTTGTAATATTAAAAAGCTAAATAAAACAAATAAATAGAACGGTAATTTTTTTAGCTGTTGCATAATGTTCCTTGCTATTATTGCTAACGATAAATTGACAAAAGTTATTGTCACATTCTGAATCATTATTCGACTAATGTAAAAAACAATCAGCTGATATTTTTTTTATTAAGGAAATTAGCACAAAAACTGTTATTTTCACCTTGTTTACGGGTACAATGCCGATTTATTTTTGAAGTGGTTTATGGTGAAAACACCATGAATTACTCGGTGTGATAGCTTCGTTTTGAATAAAGACATTTTACATCAAGCCATTGGCTTGTTATCTAGGCGAGAGCACTCATTAAAAGAGTTACGACAAAAGTTGTCTCAACGAGGTTACGAGCTGGCCGAAATTAATGAGGTGTTAACCTTTTTAGTGGCTGAAAACTATCAGAGTGAAGTGCGTGCCGCCGAAAGTATTTTTAGAAATAGGGTAAGCCGTGGTTACGGCTGGCTTTATATCAAAAACGAGTTAAAACAAAAAGGTGTGTCGAGTGATATTCGCAATTCGATATATCAAGAACAAGACGTTGATTGGTATCAACAAGTAACGGCAACTTATCACAAAAAGTATGCTGATACTGAGGTTATAGATCACAAAGATAAAGCAAAACGAATGCGTTTTCTTCAATATCGAGGTTTTTCTATCGATGAAATTTTATCGGTATTAAATGCAAATTAATTTATTAGGTGAGTGTTAACATGATTAAATCGAGTGCCGAAATTAGACAGGCATTTTTACAATATTTTGCTTCTAAAGAGCATCAAATCGTTAGTAGTAGTTCGTTAGTTCCAGGTAATGACGCAACCTTATTATTTACCAATGCCGGTATGGTGCAATTTAAAGATGTGTTTACCGGTTTAGACAAACGTAATTATACCCGAGCAACATCATCACAGCGTTGTGTTCGTGCTGGTGGTAAGCATAACGATTTAGAAAATGTTGGTTACACTGCGCGTCATCACACCTTTTTTGAAATGTTAGGTAACTTTAGTTTTGGTGATTATTTCAAAGAAGACGCCATGAGCTTCGCTTGGAATTTTTTAACCAACGTTTTAGGCTTACCGAAAGAAAAATTATTAGTTACTGTTTATGAGTCTGATGACGAAGCCTTTGATTTTTGGGAGAAAGAAATAGGCTTACCAGAAGATCGCATTATTCGTATTGGTGACAAATCTGCCGATAAAAAGTTTGAGTCAGATAACTTTTGGTCAATGGGTGATACTGGTCCTTGTGGCCCATGTTCTGAAATATTTTATGATCATGGTGAGCATATTTGGGGTGGTCCTCCAGGCACACCAGAAGAAGACGGTGATCGTTTTATTGAAATTTGGAACTTAGTTTTCATGCAATATAACCGTCATGCTGATGGCACGATGGAACCATTACCTAAGCCGTCGGTGGATACGGGAATGGGCTTAGAACGTATTGCTGCCATTATGCAAGGAGTGCACAGCAACTATGAAATTGATATTTTCCAAGCGCTTATTAAAGCTGCTGCGAAGTTAGTTGAATGTGACGACTTAGAGCACAAATCTTTACGCGTAATTGCCGATCATATTCGCTCTTGTAGCTTTTTAATTACTGATGGTGTGATGCCATCGAATGAAGGCCGTGGTTATGTTTTACGTCGTATTATTCGTCGTGCTATTCGTCATGGTCACTTGCTAGAGGCGAAGGGGCATTTCTTTTACAAATTAGTGCCAGCGTTAGTTGAGCAAATGGGAGAAGCTTTCCCTGAATTAGCGCAACAACAAATTGTTATTGAAAAAATGTTACGGATTGAAGAAGAACAATTTGGTCGCACTTTAGATCGCGGTATGGCTTTATTAGAAGAAACGTTAACCAACTTAAAAGGCGATACTATTGCCGGTGAAGATGTCTTTAAACTTTATGACACCTACGGTTTTCCAGCTGATTTAACTGCCGATATTGCCCGTGAACGCGATATTAAAATTGATCAAGATGGTTTTGATGCAGCAATGGCAGAGCAACGCCAACGGGCGCAACAAGCCAGTAATTTTGGTACGGACTATAATCAGCAAGTGACTTCAGAACAGAGCACTAACTTTAAGGGCTATACTCAAGATAGCTACACTGCCACGGTTGTTGAATTATTTGTTGATGGTCAATCTGTTAATAGCTTAAGTGATGGTCAAACAGGTTTAGTGGTGTTAGATGATACGCCATTTTATGCTGAATCAGGTGGTCAAGTTGGTGATGCGGGTGTTATTAAAACCGCTAACGGTGTTGAGTTTTTAGTTCAAGACACAGTTAAGCTAGGCAAGGCATTTGCGCATAAAGGTACGGTTAAAGGTGTTATCAATTTGCATGATAAAGTTGATGCTGAAATTGATGTTGCTCGCCGCCAAGCCATTGTTAAAAATCATTCGGCTACCCATCTATTACATGCAACCTTAAGATCGGTATTAGGAGAGCATGTAACGCAAAAAGGCTCATTATGTGAGCCGGATAAACTACGTTTTGATTTCTCTCATTTTGAAGCGGTAACAGCGAAAGAATTACGCCAAGTTGAGCGTATTGTTAACCAAGAAATTCGTTTAAATCATCAACGTGACACTAAACTGATGAATATCGAAGCAGCTAAGGCTGCCGGTGCGATGGCATTATTTGGTGAAAAATATGACGATGAAGTTCGCGTAGTAAGTTTAGGTGACAATTCAACTGAACTTTGTGGCGGTGTTCATGTAAATCGTTCTGGTGATATTGGTTTATTTAAAATTACTTCAGAGCAGGGCATTGCTGCCGGTGTTCGTCGTATTGAAGCGGTTACCGGTGAAGCCGCTATTACTTATACGGAACAACAAGCTGATTTATTAAGTTCGGTTTCTGGTCTTGTTAAGTCTGATGTTACTAGTGTTGCCGAAAAAGTTGAGCAATTGCTTAGCCGTAATAAACAACTTGAAAAAGAATTAAACCAACTTAAACAAACCTTAGCATCGCAAGCGGGCTCTGATTTATTAAACCAAACTATTGAAGTAAAAGGCGTGAAAGCGTTAATTGCTAATTTAGAGGGCGTTGAGGCGAAGTCGTTACGTGGCATGGTTGACGAACTTAAAAATAAAATGGGTTCAGGTATTTTAATGTTAGCAACCGCTAATGGTGATAAAGTGAGTTTAATTGCCGGTGTTACTAAAGATCTTACAGGTCAAGTGAAAGCAGGAGAGCTAGTAAACTTTGTCGCTAAGCAAGTTGGTGGTAAAGGCGGTGGTCGTCCTGACATGGCGCAAGCTGGGGGTACTGAGCCTCAAAACATTAATAACGCATTAGCGGGTGTTGAAGCTTGGTTAACTGAACAATTATCCTAGTTTAACTGCTCAACCAGTAAGTTTGGTTTACTGGTTGATCGCACAATTCTTTATTCTTATTAAATTATCGTTAACAGTGTGTTAATAAATCATTTATTAACACATTTTCGGTTAATTTTTACTATCTTGTTTCTTCTGCTTTTTGCTACAATACAGGTACTACCTGTAAGATATCGCAGAAAGTCTTCATTCAACTTTCTGAATACATCTGCATTAATTGATAATAGCTTGTCATTTTTTGTTAGCCGTATGCTTACCTGTTGTACAATTTAGTTGTATTTAACGATACAACTAAAATTAGACTTATTTCATTATGTTAGCTATTACTTTAATGGCTTAACTATGTTTAAGTATAATGAACAATATTAGCTTTAAATATTCAGTGGACTATGAAAAAGGAACATTATCTATGTTGATTTTAACGAGAAGAGTTGGTGAAACCCTAATGATTGGTGACGATGTTACCGTGACTGTTTTAGGTGTTAAAGGGAACCAAGTACGTATTGGTGTTAATGCACCTAAAGAAGTTTCTGTTCATCGCGAAGAAATTTATATGAGAATTCAATCTGAAAAAGGTGAAGAAAGCCCATCGGGTAACTCTTTCTAATTTTTAGATACTAGCCGGCTTTAAGCCGGTTTTTTATCACTAAATTTTCAGGCGGTGATCATTGTTTATTTCGTGTTTTTTATGAATAAATGGTTGAAAAAAAAACTTATTGCTTGAATTGTGTCCAAACAGAAAATTATTTACAAAAAGCGTTTGACATATTTTTCAGATCCATTAATATGCGCAACCACTGAGGTGAGCTGGCCGAGTGGCTGAAGGCGCTCCCCTGCTAAGGGAGTATAGGCGTTAAACCCTATCGAGAGTTCGAATCTCTCGCTCACCGCCATTATATTTATTATAATGCTCAGTGTAGAAAATGACGATGGACGCGTAGCTCAGCTGGATAGAGTACCTGGCTACGAACCAGGCGGTCGCAGGTTCGACTCCTGCCGCGTCCGCCACTTTTTAAGTGGCATATTCGTTGGGGCAGCTAATATTAAGGCTGAATAAATAAGTTAATAGGCAACTTAAGTTGTTATCTTAGCAGTGAGATGTAAATAACTACTTAGCGTGAATGTTTAGCACAGTTGGATAGACTGTACTTGAATTAGCGCTACGAACTTAGTTCGTTATCTCAGGAGTGAGATATAAAATAAATACTGACCGCGGACGCGTAGCTCAGCTGGATAGAGTACCTGGCTACGAACCAGGCGGTCGCAGGTTCGACTCCTGCCGCGTCCGCCACATTCTTTATGAAGAAAAAAAACCAGTCTAATGACTGGTTTTTTTTCGTCTAAACTTTGTTAATGCATTTAAACTTGAGGGCTAATTTAAGTCACTTGTTTTATTTAACCTGAGTTCAGGTTATTTAATAAAGCCATCGGAATTATTGTTGTTATAGCAATTTATTTCTTTTGATTAATAAATCGAATAAATAGTGCAAAATAACCGCTAATTTAGGCATTGACAGCAAATTATTTTTCTGAAATTAACAAATCATTCTTGCATATAAAAATTCGAGTGATTATTCTAATAACCAAATTATTTATTGAGAATTTATTATGGAACAGCTATTACATTTATTTACTGAAGCCGGCACGTTAATGCTTGCAGGTATGATATTTGTTTTTGCCTTTCTAGGGTTGCTTGTCGTGTTTATTAACTTGGTGTTAGCACCATTAGCTAATAAATTCCCCGATGCTAAACCTGCTGCTAGAAAATTATCAAATACAGCTAATAAAAAAGCTGGTATCGACTCAGGTACTGTTGCGGCTATTGGTGCTGCAGTTTCTCAATATCGCAAACAACGTCAACAATAATATAGGAGCCAATCATGACTAAGCCGTTAGGTATTACTGAAGTAGTCTTAAGAGATGGCCATCAATCACTTTTAGCTACTCGATTACGTTTAGAAGACATGTTACCCATTGCACCGGTTTTAGATGAAATAGGCTATTGGTCTATTGAATCATGGGGTGGTGCAACTTTTGACTCTTGTATCCGTTATTTAGGTGAAGATCCTTGGGAGCGTATTCGTGCTCTTAAAAAAGCGATGCCTAAAACGAAACAACAAATGTTGTTCCGCGGTCAAAATATTTTAGGCTATCGTCATTATGCTGATGATGTAGTGGAAAAGTTTGTTGAACGTGCTCACATTAACGGTGTTGATGTTTTCCGTATTTTTGATGCCATGAATGATGTTCGCAATTTAGAAACGTCAATTAAAGCGGCGGTTAAAGTTGGTGCTCACGCTCAAGGTACTTTAAGTTACACAGAAAGCCCTGTTCATACCCTCGATGGTTGGTTGACCATGGCGAAAAAGCTTGAGGATATGGGCGCTCATTCTTTATGTATTAAAGATATGTCAGGTTTATTAAAGCCTTATGATGCCGCTGAATTAGTAGGTAAGTTAAAAGAAACCGTTGCGTTACCTATTGCTTTGCATTGCCATGCAACTACGGGTTTAAGTATTGCTACACACATGAAAGCCATTGATGCAGATATTGATGTGATTGATACTTCAATTTCGTCAATGAGTATGACCTATGGCCATTCACCAACAGAAACAATTGCTTCTATTGTTGAAGGTACGCCTCGAGATAGTGGTTTGAATTTAGAAAAAATGGCTGAAGTGGCAGCGTACTTCCGTGATGTTCGTGAAAAATATGCGAAATTTGAAGGTAGTTTAAAAGGTGTTGATGCTCGTATTTTATTAGCTCAAGTACCTGGTGGCATGTTAACTAACATGGAAAACCAGTTAAAAGAGCAAGGCGCATCTGACAAGTTTGATGAAGTATTAAAAGAAATTCCTCGTGTTCGTAAAGATCTAGGTAATATTCCTTTAGTAACACCAACGTCTCAAATTGTTGGTACACAAGCGGTATTAAATGTTTTAACGGGCGAGCGTTATAAGTCAATTACCAAAGAAACTGCGGGTGTCTTAAAAGGTGAATATGGCGCAACAGCATCACCTGTTGATAGCGGATTACAAGCGAAAGTATTAGATGGTGCAGAGCCGATTACTTGTCGTCCTGCGGATTTAATTAAGCCTGAAATTGATGCCTTATCATTAGAATTAGCAGAACTTGCGAAAGAAAAATCAATTGAGTTAGCTGAAGATGTGATTGATGACGTATTAACGTACGCGTTATTCCCGCAAATTGGCTTGAAATTCTTAGAAAATCGTAATAACCCGGATGCTTTTGAACCAGTACCAACGGTTGAACAAGCAAAACCTGCAGCTAATACTGGTGCTACTGGCGGTCCAGAAAGTTTCTCTGTTAGTGTTGATGGCAAAGTTTATGAAGTAGTTGTTGCCCCTGGCGGTAGTATTACTGACATTAAACCAAGTGTTGCTGCTGGCGATGCAGCTCTAAAACAATCAGCATCTGTACAAGCTGAAGAAACATTAAATGCACCGTTAGCGGGTAACATTTTTAAAGTATTAGTGAATGAAGGCGATGCTGTTAACGCAGGTGATGTTGTTATCATCATGGAAGCGATGAAAATGGAAACTGAAATTCGTGCGGCTTCTACCGGTTCTATCGTGGGTATTCATGTTAAAGAAGGTGATGCTGTTTCGGTAGGTGATGCATTACTTAGCTTGGCGTAGGTGAAATAATGGAACAATTAAATACTTTATGGCTTTCTACTGGCTTAGCAAACTTTGAGCTAGGTCAAGTTGTCATGATGTTAGTCGGCTGTGGTTTGCTTTTTTTAGCCATAGCTAAAAAGTTTGAGCCATTATTGCTACTTCCTATGGGGTTTGGAGCGATACTAACGAATATTCCTGTTGCCGGAATGTCGGAAGTTGGCGGCTTATTACATTATGTTTATTATGCTGGTATTGATACGGGGATTTTTCCGCTACTTATCTTTATGGGTGTAGGGGCTATGACAGATTTCGGGGCCTTAATTGCTAACCCGAAGATGTTATTTTTAGGCGCTGCCGCTCAGTTTGGTATTTTTGCGACTTTATTTGGCGCGGTTGCGTTAAATGCTATTCCAGGCTTTGAATTTACCTTAGCGGATGCTTCGGCTATTGCTATTATTGGTGGTGCTGATGGCCCAACAGCTATTTTCTTAGCATCAAAATTAGCACCAGAGTTATTAGGCGCTATTGCTGTAGCGGCTTATTCTTATATGGCGTTAGTACCAATTATTCAGCCGCCAATTATGAAAGCGCTAACGAATGTTGAAGAAAGAAAGATCGAAATGGCTCAGTTACGTCATGTTACTAAAGTTGAGAAGATTATCTTCCCGCTAGGTGTTGTGATCATGGCTATATTCTTTTTACCTTCGGCTACACCATTAGTGGGGATGTTCTGTTTAGGTAATTTAATGCGTGAAAGTGGTGTTGTTGATCGTTTAAGTTCAACTGCTCAAAACGAATTAATTAACATAGTGACTATTTTCTTAGGTTTAGGCGTTGGCTCTAAATTAAGTGCAGATGCTTTTTTAAATGTTGAAACATTAGGTATTTTAGCTTTAGGTGCTGTAGCATTTGCTATTGGTACTGCTTCAGGTGTTTTAATGGCTAAAGTTATGAATAAGCTATCTAAAGATCCAATTAATCCATTAATTGGAGCTGCCGGTGTGTCAGCGGTACCAATGGCTGCACGTGTAGCAAATAAGGTTGGTTTAGAGGCTAATCCTCATAACTTCTTATTAATGCATGCTATGGGTCCTAACGTAGCCGGTGTATTAGGTTCAGCAGTTGCTGCTGGTATTCTACTTGCGTTAGTAGGTGTGCCTGCGTAGAACGAAAAATGCTAAGTTAATGATTAAAGGCCGTTAAGTTTACTTAACGGCCTTTTTAATGTCTGTCTGGAAGCTAGAAGTTTGAAGTTACAAGCTACAAGCGGTAAGTAAGATACTGAGCTTGTAGGAATGGTGTCTTGCTTCCAGCATCAAGCCTAAAGCCTATTTTGGCTAGAAGCTACAAGCGGTAAGAGTAAGACACTGAGCTTGCAGGAATGGTGTCTTGCTTCCAGCATCAAGCCTAAAGCCTTTTTGGCTAGAAGCTACAAGCGGTAAATAAGATACTAGCTTTCAGGAATGGTGACTTGCTTCCAGCATCAAGCCTAAAGCCTATTTTGGCTAGAAGCTACAAGCGGTAAGTAAGATACTGAGCTTGCAGGAATGGTGACTTGCTTCAAGAATCAAGCCTAAAGCCTATTTTGGCTAGAAGCTACAAGCGGTAAGTAAGACACTGAGCTTGTAGGAAAGTCTCTTGCTTCCAGCATCGAGCCTAAAGGCTATTTTGGCTAGAAGCTACAAGCGGTAAGTAAGACACTGAGCTTATAGGTGTGGTGTTTTGCTTCCAGCATCCAGCATCCAGCTTACAGCCAAAAATCTAAAGTTAGCGAGCGTTATGGATGACGTTTAAAGTGCTGCCATTGGCCATCATTATATTCAAAACATAATCGGTCATGTAATCGGCTTGCACGACCTTGCCAAAATTCGAAATAATGAGGCTTTACTCGCCATCCACCCCAAAATTCAGGTAGGGGCACATCTTGGTCTTTAAACTTATCTTGATAATATTTTACCCGCTCAGGAAGTTCTTGTCCGTGGTTTAAATGTTGACTTTGTTTTGACGCCCAAGCACCTATTTGGCTACCACGGTCTCGACTATGAAAATATGCGGCGGAGGTGGCTTGATCAACTAACTCCACTTCACCTTCTATACGAATTTGTCTTTGTAGTACTGACCAATGAAATAATAACGCAATTTTCTGGTTTTCTCTTAGTTGCTGAGATTTATCACTGCCGTAATTGGTATAAAAAACAAAGCCGGCTGGATCAAAGTCTTTTAGTAAAACCATTCTTGATTTAGGTTGGCCGTCAATACCACAAGTGCTAACAGAAACGGCTTCTGGTAATAAAATGCCTGATTTATTAGCGTCATTGAACCATTGTTCGAATAATTGTATTGGTATGGTATTGGCATCTATCTTGGGTAAAGGTAAAGCAACACCTTGGCCGAATGAGAATAAACAGCGGAGTTTTTCAAGCAAAGTCATGTTGTGATTAAGTCGCGTAACGTATTGAGAAAGTGACCGAATAATAACACTAAATTGATATTAGCTTTACTAGATAATGAGGTTTTTCTATTAAGTTACGCAATTTAATTAATGACCATTGGTTTTGCTGCAATTTGGACTTTCATTGTTTTGACAATAAGATAGTGTATATAGCTACACTTCCCAATCATCTTCATCATCTAACAGCTCTTTTAAACGCTTTTTTTCTAATAAGTCATCAATGCGCTTACGGGCAAGACAATTACGTTTAGCTTGTTCATCTGAGCTAAATTCATCATCATTATCAATCTTGTCTTGCTCTGAACTGACGTTAGCCATTTTAGTTTCATAATTCATGATCATATTCCCATACCTGCAAGAAAATAAGTCAGTGGTTATTTTGAAAATAGGCAAGAAAAAGAAATTTTACAAATAAAAAAAGCGAAAACTTCTCAGTTTTCGCTTTTAGTAACAATTCATTAAACAATGTTTAATAATTAGCTAACAAGCTATTGCCAACCTTCAACACCATGCATGTCAGGTAGCTGATGAGCGATACCTTTATGACAGTCAATACAGGTTTTTTCGCCACTAGCTAATGACGTTGAATGTTGCTCTGCTGCCCGTTTACTTTGTGAGGTAAAGTCCATGTAATCAAAGTTGTGACAGTTACGACATTCCAAAGAATCATTGGCTTTTAAACGATGCCATTCGTTTTCAGCTAAGCGTTTACGTTCAGCTAAAAACTTTTCACGGGTGTTAATAGTGCCAAATATTTTACCCCATACTTCTTTTGACGCTTGCATTTTACGTGCGATCTTATCTGTCCATTTATGTGGTACATGGCAATCAGGACAAGTAGCTCTAACGCCAGAACGGTTGGTAAAATGTATGGTCGTTTTTAACTCTTCGTAAACATTGTTTTCCATTTCATGACATGAAATACAAAACTCTTCGGTATTGGTGGCTTCTAAGGCGGTGTTAAAGCCCCCCCAGAAGATAATACCAGCAACAAAGCCCCCGATAACTAAAAAGCCTAAGCTGAAGTGTACACTCGGTTTTCTGAGTATTTGCCAGCCTTTTTTTAACAGTTTGATCATAATGGCCTCTTATTTTTTATCTGTTGTTTTTGTTTTCATCAAGGTATTCATATCAATAAAAGTGTTTTCAACCAGCGGCTTAGCATCTTTTTGAGTGACATGACATTGATTACAAAAATAACGGCGAGGTGATATTTCAGCTAAAAAATTACCATCTCTATTCATAAAGTGAGTAACACTTACCATTGGCGCTTGTGACTCTTCTGTACGATTTCGACTATGACATGACATGCACTTATTATTATTTAAGTTCACTTCATAATTTCTCGTTTGATGAGGAATTATTGGTGGTTGCATTGGGTAATTTCGTGCTTGTTTTACATCACTATTAACTACTTTAGGAATAGTGTTTGGTGTTTTTTGCTGTTCAATTTTTACATTATCTCTTAGCGTGGCCACTTCATCAGCTATCGAAATAGTAGACATGAAAGCTAGCAATAAAATTGAGATAAGCTGTTTAGCGTATATTTTCATGATCATGTCCTTTTATTAAACTTTAACTATTTTGACTGCACATTTTTTGAAGTCAGTTTGTTTTGATAAGGGGTCGGTTGCATCTAAGGTCACTTTATTAACCAAACGACTCGCGTCAAACCAAGGCATAAACACTAAACCAATTGGCGGCTTATTTCGGCCACGAGTTTCAATGCGTGTTTCTACTTCACCACGACGTGAAACAATTTTTACTAAATCACCTCTACGCATACCACGTGATCTGGCATCGTCAGGATGCATATAAACAAGCGCATCAGGAATGGCTTTATAAAGCTCAGGTACACGTTGGGTCATGGAACCTGAATGCCAATGTTCTAATACTCGACCGGTTGATAACCATAAGTCATATTCATTATCAGGAAACTCTGCTGCGGGTTCATATGGCAGGGCATAGATCACCGCACGGCCATCAGGTTTACCATAAAACTCAAAATCTTTACCTTTACCAACATAAGGATCTGAGCCTTCTTTATAACGCCACAGTGTTTCTTTGCCATCAACTACAGGCCAACGTAAACCTCGCTCTTGATGATATCTGTCATAAGGTGCTAAATCATGACCATGGCCACGACCAAAACTGGCGTACTCTTCAAATAATCCTTTTTGAATGTAAAAGCCAAAATCACGAGCATCATGATTTAAGCGATCTTGCGGGATTTCATTTAATGAATATTTATTAACATTGCCATTTTGATAAAGAATGTCATATAAGGTTTTACCGCGGTAAGCAGGGTTAGCGTCGACAAAGGCTTCATCCCATGCTTCTTCCACTTTAAAACGCTTTGAAAACTCAACCAGTTGCCACAAATCTGATTTAGCGCCTTGAGGAGCTTCAACCATTTGGTACCAAGATTGGGTTCGACGTTCAGCATTACCATAAACGCCTTCTTTTTCTACCCACATGGCGGTAGGTAAAATTAGATCGGCAGCTTGTGCGGTTACTGTTGGGTATGGGTCTGATACAACAACAAAGTTTTTAGGATTACGGTAACCCGGTAAACCTTCTTGCATCATGTTTGCGGCTGCTTGCATGTTGTTATTACATTGCACCCAGTAGAAGTTGAGCTCACCATCTTTTAATTTACGGTTTTGCAGTACGGCATGATAACCTGGTTTATCTGGAATCGTACCCGCGGGTAATTTCCAAGTTTTTTCAGCCATTTCACGATGTTTGGGGTTGGTTACTACCATGTCTGCCGGTAAGCGATGTGAAAATGTACCTACTTCACGAGCTGTACCACAGGCAGAAGGCTGACCGGTTAATGAAAATGGGCTGTTGCCAGGTGTTGATATTTTTCCTGTTAATAAGTGAATGTTATAAATAAGATTGTTTGCCCACACACCACGGGTATGCTGATTAAAACCCATAGTCCAGAATGAACATACTTTTCTATTAGGATCTGCGTACAGTTCAGCGAGTTCGATTAATTTCTTTTCAGAGACCCCTGAAATATTGGCGGCATATTCGGCAGTATAGGTACTAACAAATTTAGCGTATTCTTTAAAGTTGATCGGTTTTGAACTACCTGCACTGGCATTATTATTTTTGGCTTTTTGTTCTAAAGGATGCTCAGGACGTAAGCCATAGCCAATATCAGTTTGGCCTAATCGGAAGTTGGTATGTTTATTAACAAAATCTTTATTAACCCGATCGGTTTGAATTATATAGTTAGCAATAAAGTTTAATATTGCTAAATCTGTTTGTGGCGTGAAAATCATGCCATTGTCAGCTAAATCAAAACTACGATGTTCATAGGTTGATAATACCGCCACCTTCACATGAGGCGAGCTTAAACGACGGTCGGTAATACGAGTCCATAAAATTGGGTGCATTTCTGCCATGTTTGAGCCCCAAAGTACCATGGCATCAGTGGCTTCAATATCATCGTAACAGCCCATTGGTTCGTCGATACCAAAAGTACGCATAAAACCACCAACAGCCGAAGCCATACAGTGACGAGCATTTGGGTCGATATTGTTACTTCTAAAGCCTGCTTTCATTAGTTTGACTGCAGCGTAGCCTTCTTGCACTGTCCATTGGCCTGAGCCAAACATGCCAACAGCGGTTGGGCCTTTTTCTTTTAACGTTGCTTTGGCTTTTTCAGCCATAATATCAAAGGCTTGATCCCAAGATATTGGAGAAAATTCCCCGTTCTTGTCAAACTTGCCATTTTTCATTCTAAGTAGAGGAGTAGTTAAACGGTCTTTTCCGTACATGATTTTTGATAGAAAATAGCCTTTAACGCAGTTTAAGCCTTTGTTAACTGGTGAATTAATATCGCCATGGGTAGCAACGACTTTACCGTCCATCACACCGACATTGACACTACAACCCGTACCACAAAAGCGGCATGGTGCTTTATCCCATTTTAATTTGGTTAAATCACTACTAGTGATCAAATTAGTGGCATTTACGGGTACTGAAACTCCGGCAACGGCAGCAGCAGCGGCAACGGCATTGGCCTTGATAAATTCTCTACGATTAATGGTCATAGCGCATCCTTATAAGATGTTTGCTGTTCATCTAAAAATTGATGGTAAATAGGAGACAGTGTTAAAACGTCACCGTGTTGTTTAATGATGTCGGTTTGATTGGCGATAGCTTTTTGTGAATCACCCTCTGCGGTAAATACAACTTTGCCTTCAGGACTCACCGCATGTACTTCTAAACCTGCTTGTTGAGTAATAAAGTCACTTAATGCTGCCGTTTTTTCCGGCAGGGCGTGGGCAATAAAACTCGCAACATGGTACTCAGTTGTGTTCATTGGATATGATCTCTAGTTGAAAGCTAATGGCATCTTGTGGGCAAATAGAGACACATGCGCCACATTGATTACAATCACTTAAGTTTAATTTTGGCTCAGGAATTGAGCTGGTTTGATAACTAAAGGTGATTGCCTTAGTGTCGCAAACGTCTTTGCAGCTTTGGCAATAAATTTGATTTTTAGCTAAACATTTATTGTCTATTTCAAAATCACCAGGCCAAGGAAGATCTGTCTGCTCAGTTTTAAAAATTGGCTTGCTGCAAGCGTCTACACATTTACGACAGAAGGTGCATTCGTCTTGATCAAAATCAACAAAGGGATAACCTTGACTATCACGTTTAATAATTTGTTGTTCACAAGCATTAATACAAGCATTGCATTGTGTACAGCCAGCCAAAAAAGCTGATTCTTCAATAGCCCAAGGTAGCCTAGGTAAATGCTGTTGTTTGATGGCACCACGCATAAAACTGCGCCTTGTTAAGTTCACCACGTTACTCATGATTAGCTTCCTGGCGGTCCTAATAAAATTTGGCTTATCCAAACAATAAAACCAAAACCGCCAACAAGAATGACGGAGAGAATAGGGGCTAGAAATACTGTTAAGAAAATAAAAGTATTTCGTTCTGATTGTTTACTGTTTTGCTCTTTTTGTGTTGTCGGAGTGTCCATAAATCCTCACGATTATTCACTTTGTTGTATTTGTACCTTGTTTTTAGCTTTATCTTGTTGATTAAGATCAAGTTATTGAAAGGTTGATTTCATCTATTTCAGAAAATGTTTATTTCAGCTTGGTTTTTATTTTTAGTACAGCTTGGTAGACTTAGCAAATATTTGGCAAGTGGTTGACTCTGTGAACAAAATAATTCTGCAATATCAACAAGCGTTATTAGCAAAGCAACATCGTGGGGTGGTGTTATTAGTTGGCGATGAATGCTGGTATGCAGACGTTATTAAGCAGTGGTTTATTGCTCAGCATACTGAGTTGGTTAACTCGAAAAAAACAATTTACTGTTATGCCGAGCCAACAACAGACATTTTTAAACAATTATTGACAACACATGTGGATAATAAAAACTTTCGGCAATATTTAGGTACTGAAGCAAGCAGTTTTATTTATGCTAGTGATGATATTCAGCCCGATGTTTTTTCAGCGTTAGCCGGTACTGTCGTTGCTGGTGGTTTGTTGTTTATTTGTTGGCACACTTTACCGGATGAACAAAGTCATGTGTATTTGCAGCGCTTTTATCGTCAGTTACAACAAACGCAGGTGTTATTAACTTACCAACAACATGAAAATGAGTTTTCACTTGAACAACAAGCAACAAGGTTATTATCAACAATAGCCTCAGTAAATTTACCTACCGTAACCGAAAACTTTCCTTATGGTTGTTTAACCAATCAGCAAGTGCAGGCAGTTGATGCGATTATTAACGTGGTTACAGGTCATCGTAATCGCCCGTTAATTTTGACTGCAGATCGTGGCCGGGGTAAAACGACGGCGCTTGCTTTAGCGTGTGTTGAGTTATTAAATTCAGTTAAACGGCCGTTAACTATTTTGATTACAGCGTCAAATATTGGTGCCGTAGATGGCTTTTTTCTGACGATCACGAAACTTCTCGCTGTTAAACGGGTTAATAAACAAACGTTACAATATCAGCAGTCTAGTATTCGTTTTTTGCCTATCGACGTGATTTTAGCGGATAAGCCAGCCGCTGATTTGTTGTTAGTTGATGAAGCCGCTGCTATTCCTTTGTATTTGTTGAATGCTTTATTTAGCTACTATCATCGTTTAGTTTTTTCTTCAACTTTACATGGCTATGAAGGTGCAGGGCGAGGTTTTGCGTTAAAATTTAATACCATATTGGCAGATAAAAATTTGCTAGCCAAACAGCTAACGCTTGTTGAGCCTATCCGCTGGGCGAAAAATGATCCATTGGAGCAGTTTGTTTTTGATGCTTGTTTGTTAAATGCTAATTTAACACCTTTAACTTCGTTAAATTATCAGACTAAGCCTGCGATGAATGATCAGCTAAAATATCACGAATATTTACCTGCGGATCTATTAGCGGATGAAAAGTTATTAAGACAACTTTTTGCGGTGTTAGTAACGGCACATTATCAAACCTCACCGAATGATTTGTTGTTATTGTTAAATCACCCTCAGTTAAAATTACGGGTAGTTAGCCATCAAGTAAGAGATAAAAAGGAAGTGCTTGCGGTTGCGTTAATTATGGCTGAAGGCATATTAGGGCAAGAGCATGGCGACAACATTGAAGAAAAAATTCGACAAGGTCAACGGCGTTTAAAAGATCAATTTTTACCGCAATCGTTAATTGCTCATTGTGGCGCAGAGCAAGCTTTTGATTATAGTTATTGGCGTATTATGCGCATTGCAGTGCATCCTCAACAACAAAATCAAGGGCTTGGTCAATATTTGTTAACTTGCCTTGAGCAAGAAGCAAGAGCAAACAAAATTGATGTTTTAGGCACTAGCTTTGCGTTAAATAAAACTTTACTGAATTTTTGGCAAAAGCGAAATTGGCAAATGGTGCGCATTGGCTTTACGAAAGATCATGCCAGTGGCGAGCATTCTGGTTTGTTAATAAAAGCGCTAACAGCTAGAGCCGAAGCGTTTATTCTGCCGTTAGTAAGTGAGTTTTATCGTACCTTGCCTTTTTTATTAAGCGCACAATATCAGCATTTACCAGCAAGCTTGTTGTTTGATGTTTTACAAAAGGTACCTAAGAACGGCTACGATAAACTGACTCGTGTTGATGAAAAAAATATTGAAGATTTTGCTAATGGTTATCGACAATTTGACCCTTGTGCTTTTAGTTTACATTTAGCTCTTTTGAATTATTTTAAAAACTATCAAATATATCAATCAGATAAAGATAGTGATAATGAAGCGTTGCTGTATCCCTTTATTGCTCGATTATTACAAAAACATAGTGTTAAGCAATTGTGCAATGACTATGGTTTTTCGGGTAAAAAACAGCTTAATCATTATTTTATACAAACAGTAAAAGCTTTATTCCAATAAAAATAAGGCTTATAGCCGGTTTTGTCATAAAAACGTCATGTTAACTTTATAATATTACTGTCATGTTATTTTGATAGGATATTACCTTGCTCTCTGAACTTCATACTATTTTATTGTCGCGTAATATCACTTGCGTTTTTCAGCCTATTTTTAATGTTCAGCAAAATCAAATATTAGGTTATGAAGCATTGTCGCGTGGCCCTGTGACTAGTTCATTAGCGCGCCCTGACGATTTATTTGAAGTAGCGGCAAAATATGGTTTGTTATCACAATTAGAATTGTTGTGCCGCGAAATCGCCATTAAACGGTTTGCTGAGTTAAAATTACAAGGGAAACTTTTTTTAAATGTTAGCCCTATGGTGATTTTAGAAAGCAAACATCCACAAGGTGAAACTCAAAAACTGGTTGAACAGGCGGGATTAACGTGTCAGCAAGTGGTGATTGAGATCAGTGAAAAGTTTCCTGCTCGCTCAGATAAATTATTAGCGGATGCATTAAATAAATACCGTGAGTATGGTTTTAAAGTGGCGATTGATGATTTAGGCGCTGGCTATTCTGGCTTAAAACAATGGAGTGAATTACGACCTGATATTGTTAAGATAGATCGCTATTTTATTGATAATTGTCATAATAACAGCTTTAAACGTAAGTTTTTAAAAGCCATATTTGACCTAGCGCAGTCAGCTAATACCGAAGTAATTGCCGAAGGTATTGAATGTGAAGAAGAGATGGCGTTATTAGAACAACTCGGGATGGTTTATGCTCAAGGTTTTTATTTAGCTCGCCCTGAAAGTAATCCAGTAAGACATTATCCATTTAATGATCAGTTTATGCGATTGGTTGGTGGTAGTGAAATAGCACCTGTTTGTCAAGCGGTAGGGATGCAATAACACAAAGCTAATCAATACGATTAATTTAACTTACCAACAGCAACGCATATTTATCCCTGAATTGAAATTAACACGTTAATTTTTTTATTAAGTTAGCTAATTGGCTAATTTTTATATTGGATAATTGGCGATAGTCAAAGTAAGGGCAAACAATAGTATTTGTTGTCTTGTTAATAGCAAAAAACTCATTCAACCAGAGCGCTTGTTCGGCTAAACCGAGTTTATTGGCATAGGTTTTTCCCATAATGATGTTGATGATGTTGCTCTGCTTAGTTTTTGCTTGATTGTTAGCAGGCTTGTTATTTTTCACGGGCGGTGAAAAAAGTAATAATTGATCACTGTTCGCTTGCAATAAATGCTCATCTCGTAATGCTTGCCAAGTAGGGTATTGTTGTGGCTGTAGTTCAAATAACAATTTGGCAAAAACATTAAAAATTTTACGCCAATGATTGCCGGTTAAATCGACAATCATTTTTATGTCACCTTTTTTCATTGCTTTAACCTGCGTAAGCTCTTGATACATTGCTAGTGGCGGAATGTTCTCTATATAAACGTGTAAGCTTGCGTTTTTATTACCTAGGCCGATCATAATAGTTTTATAGTCAAGTGAATGTTGATAACTTACTGTTAATTAAAGTGTTATGCAATGCTTAATCTTATTTGTTTGGTGAACTCTTGCAAGCTTGGTCCGTCAACTGATTCTTTTGCCCTTTATTCTTACCTGTAACATAACTGTAATATAACTGTCTTATAATTTCGCTGTTCTTTTAAATGAATAAAATAGGTTATTTGAGTGACTATAGCGTCTAAAGCAGTCGACCCCCGTCAGCTGAAAAATAAATTAGCACAGTATTTGATCACCCTTGGTGGTATTAGTGTGTTATTCACCCTGGTCTTAATTTTTCTTTATCTACTATACGTAATAAAGCCTATCTTTGAATCAGCTCATATTGAGCAAATTCAAGCCATTGAAGTTAGTACGAGCGACAAAGTATTAACGAGTGGTTTAGATGAGTTGAAAGAAGTTGCTTATCAGTTAACAGAAAAAGGCGAAATTGTTTTTTATCAATTATCAGATTCTGTTTTTCGTGATACCGGTAGTGTTTTATTAAACCAAAAGATTGCCGAGAATAAGCTTACTTTAGCGGTTGATGGTAACAGAGGTATAAAAGTAGTCGCTGATGTTGAAGGGCAAGTGAAAGCTTTTTCTCCGAAATTTGTTGCTAGTTATTTAGATAAAGGCCGTGATATTAGCCCTAAAATTACCTTTCCATTAGGTGAAGAGGCCATCATAGTTGATGAGCAGGGTGTAGCTTTACAAAAGCTTGCTTTCGCCATGGATGATGAAAAAGCGGTTTTTATTGGTTTTACTGAAGATAAACGATTAATTAAAACAACCTTAATCGCTGAAGATGATTTTAGTTACGATCCAGCTTACGAAGCCATTTATCAAGAAGTTGATTTTAGCGCTAAGAAAGTTGATGAAGTGCTTATCTCACCCGATTTATCAATTGCCTTCGTTCGTTCGAACAATCAAATAGCCATATTTGATATGACCGACGAATATAGTGTTGATTTAAAAACAACCATTACACCACAAACACCATCACAAAATTATACCAGCATGGCGTTATTATCTGGTGGTAGCTCAATCTTAATTGGTGATAGCAATGGTCAGGTGAGTCAATGGTTTGAAGTAGCAACGCCACAAGGTCGTCAATTTAAAGAAGTGCGCACCTTTGAGGTTAGTGAATTTGAAGCGGTTAGCCATATTTATACTGAGCAATTTCGTAAAAGTTTTTACACCATGACAAAGTCAGGTGAAATGGGGGTATTTTATACCACCAGTGAAGCTGACTTATGGCGCGGTGAAATTAGTGAAAGTGTACCAAAAACTTTTGCAATTGCGCCTCGTGCTGATGGTTTATTAATTAACGATGGTAGTCAGCTAAAGTTGTTCTCGGTTGAAAATGAACACCCAGAAGTTACTTGGGGCGCATTATGGCAAGAAGTTTGGTATGAAGGTTATCCTGAGCCTGATTATATTTGGCAATCTACTTCTGGCTCTGATGATTTTGAAGCTAAATTCTCTTTAGTGCCTATTTCTTTTGGTACCATTAAAGCTGCACTATATGCCATGTTATTTGCTGTTCCTATTGCGTTAAGTGCTGCTATTTATACCGCGTACTTTATGCCGTCATCGCTGCGTAAAAAAGTAAAACCCACCATTGAATTGATGGAAGCTTTGCCAACGGTAATTTTAGGGTTTTTAGCCGGTTTATGGCTAGCTCCTATTATTGAAAATTATTTGCCTGGTGTGTTTATGTTGTTAGTGTTTTTACCACTAATGACCTTTGTTATTGCTTTTGCTTGGCACAACTTACCTAAAAAGCTTAAATCGTCGTTACCTGAAAGCTGGGCACCAGTTATTTTAATACCGTTTATCTTATTTGCCGGTTACGCTGCATTTGCCTTATCACCCGTTATTGAAACCGCTTTTTTTGGTGGTGATATTCGCCAGTATATTACCAATGAAATGGGGATTAACTTTGATCAACGAAATGCTTTAGTGGTGGGTATTGCGATGGGCTTTGCGGTTATTCCTACCATTTTTTCAATGGCGGAAGATGCCATCTTTAGTGTACCTAAACATTTAACCAGTGGTTCATTAGCTTTAGGAGCAACACCTTGGCAAACGCTTATTAAAGTAGTGTTGTTAACGGCAAGTCCGGGTATTTTCTCTGCCGTAATGATGGGCTTAGGCCGTGCGGTTGGTGAAACCATGATTGTATTAATGGCAACCGGTAATACACCAATTGTTGATTGGAGTATTTTCCAAGGTATGCGCACGTTAGCCGCTAATATTGCTGTTGAAATGCCTGAGTCTGAAGTAGGCAGTTCGCATTATCGTATTTTATTCCTTGCAGCCTTTGTGTTGTTTGTTTTCACCTTTGTTTTTAATACGCTTGCTGAGTTCGTGCGCCAACGACTCCGTGATAAGTATAGTTCGTTGTAAGGTTTGTTGATTATGAAAAATTGGTTTAAAACAGGTTCCCCTTGGGTGTGGTTATCAGCCGGTGGTGTAACTGTTAGCTTAATATCTGTAGTGGGTTTATTGTGGTTAATTGCCTCACGTGGTTTGTCATACTTTTGGCCAGCGCAAATTCATCAATTTAATATGGTGGATGAATTTGGTAAAAATAGTGTTGTGATTGGTGAAATATACGAACGTGAGCGTATTCCTGCGGAACAGCTTTCACACATGAATTTATCACTGAAGCCGGGGCAAGAAACGGTTGAACGCTTTTTAGTAAAAACCGGTAACCGCGAATTAGTGAGCTTAGACTTTAGATGGTTACTAGGTACTGAAATAACCTCTACCTCTTTACCTGAAGATGTTGTGGTTGTTGAGCGTCGTACCCATGGTAATTTTTATGGCTTTATTGATGGATTAATTCTTGATGGCAAATCGGTTGACGTGAGTCGTTTACCTGAGTTGATTGAACGCGTTACTGATTTTCAAGAAGATATTGAAGAATTACAAAAAGTTGATATTGGTGCCATTAACTACCAATTAGAACGTTTACGTTTGAAAGAGCGTAAGTATGAATTGGAAGATAAATTAACGGCTGAGCGCAAAGCTGAAATTGATCAGGAAACAACAAAATATAAGCAACAATATGCTGAACTTGAGAAAAACTTGTTAGCACTTAGAAAAGAAGTAGCTCGTGATCAATTGGTGATGCGTGCTATGGACGGTCAAATCGTAACCGTTAATTTTGAGCATATTTTAAAAGTTACTTTTAATAATCAATTAGGTTTTTTCAGTAAGTTAGGTGTGTTTTTTGAACAGTTAGCAAGCTTTATTGTTGATGACCCACGAGAAGCAAATACCGAAGGTGGGGTTTTTCCTGCTATCTTCGGAACCGTATTGATGGTGTTATTGATGACCGTTATTGTGTCACCATTTGGTGTTGTTGCAGCTATTTATTTACATGAATATGCGGGTAAAAATGCCCTTACAAAATTATTACGGATTGCCGTAATTAACTTAGCCGGTGTACCGTCAATTGTTTATGGTGTTTTTGGCTTAGGCTTTTTTGTTTATATGGTAGGTGGCAGCCTTGACCAAATTTTTTATCCTGAAACTTTACCTAGCCCAACGTTTGGTACGCCAGGGGTACTTTGGTCAGCGATTACACTTGCAATTTTAACCTTACCAGTTGTGATTGTTTCTACAGAAGAAGGTTTATCACGTATACCAGCATCAATGCGTCACGGTAGCTTAGCTTTAGGCGCTACCAAAGCAGAAACGTTATGGCGGATTATTTTACCGATTGCTAGTCCAGCAATTATGACCGGGATTATTCTTGCCATTGCTCGTGCTGCTGGTGAAGTGGCACCGTTAATGTTAGTAGGGGTGGTGAAAATGGCGCCAACCTTACCACTTGATGGCAACTTCCCATTCTTACATTTAGATCGTAAGTTTATGCATTTAGGTTTCCATATTTATGATGTTGGCTTCCAAAGTCCAAATGTTGAAGCTGCAAGACCTTTGGTTTATGCAACAGCATTATTGTTAGTAACAATTATTGTTGCGCTTAACATGTCTGCGGTTTCGATTCGTAACAAGCTACGTGAAAAATATAAAGCGCTTGAGCATTAAAACAGAGCATTAATTGTTTTAAACGGTTAAGCCGTTAAGTACTAACCTGAGCAATTAACTCGGTTAGCCATAGGATAACAGGCTTGTTGAACAGTGAATAAAGTAGCAATTCAACAAGCCAAAGACTTAAAAAGAGAAAGAGCACAGTATGATTTCTGTAACCCCAAGAGCACTTTCAGGCGTTGATAATAAGCTTGATTTGAACAATTTAAGCGATGCTGAAAAAGCATTAGAAATAAAAAATCTCAACTTGTTTTACGGTGAAAAGCAAGCATTGCAAAATATTTCAATGGCGATCCCTAAAGGGCAAGTTACCGCCTTTATTGGGCCATCTGGTTGTGGTAAATCTACTTTGCTACGTTGTATTAATCGCATGAATGATTTGGTTGATATCTGCCGCGTGGAAGGTGCTATTGAACTGCACGGTGAAAACATTTATGAAAAACATGTTGATGTTGCTGCGCTTCGCCGCCGTGTAGGTATGGTATTTCAACGACCGAATCCATTTCCAAAAACCATTTATGAAAATGTCATTTATGGTTTACGCATTACCGGTGAAAATAATCGCCGCGTACTTGATGAAGTGGTGGAAACTTCATTAAAAGCTGCAGCATTGTGGAATGAAGTGAAAGACAGACTACACGACAGTGCATTAGGTTTATCAGGCGGTCAGCAGCAGCGTTTAGTTATTGCTCGCGCAATTGCTATTCAGCCAGAAGTGCTATTATTAGATGAACCAACATCAGCACTTGATCCTATTTCAACGTTAACAATTGAAGAATTGATCAATGATCTTAAAAAACAATTTACTGTGGTAATTGTTACTCACAACATGCAACAAGCAGCTCGGGTATCGGATCAAACCGCTTTTATGTATATGGGTGATTTAATTGAGTATAGCGATACCAATACTTTATTTACTACGCCAATGAAAAAACAAACAGAAGACTACATAACAGGTCGTTACGGTTAAGTCGGTTAATACAAGTTTAAGGAACTTTTATGGATAATTTAAATATTGGCCGTCATATTTCTGGTCAATTTAATGAAGATTTAGAAAATGTGATCAACCATGTAATGCACATGGGCGGTTTGGTTGAAAAACAATTAGGTGACGCCTTAAAAGCCGTTTATGAAAATGATTCTGAATTAGCGCAAAAGGTACTAGGTAGCGACTATAAAATTAATAATTTAGAAGTCAGCATTGATGATGAATGCACGCGTATTATTGCTAAGCGCCAACCTGCGGCTGGTGATTTACGCCTGATCATGGCAATTGTGAAAACCATTGCTGATTTAGAGCGCATTGGTGACGAAGCGGAAAAAATTGCACGGGTTGCCGATGAAAACTTTTCATCGAAACAAAAAGATTTCTTGATGAATTTAGATAACTTAGGACGTCATGTTTTATCTTTATTACAAGAAACGCTAGATGCTTTTACCCGTATGGATGTAGAAGCGGCATTGGCGACACATCAAAAAGATGACAATATTGATCGCAACTATGAAGCATTAATGCGTCAATTAATGACTTACATGATGGAAGATCCTCGTTCAATTCCACAAATTATGACGGTAATTTGGTCAGCTCGTGCGTTAGAACGCATTGGTGATCGCTGTAAGAACATTTGTGAATACATTATTTATTTTGTCAAAGGAAAAGTTGTTCGCCATACTAATCCTGAAGATATGAATTTATAAACCTAAATAATATTGATTTTATAAGTATAATCAAAGCATTAACTCGATAGTTTATTGAGTTAAGCTTTGCTTATACTTTTGTTGTTTCTAATATTACAAAATTATGACTGTTTGGGGTTGCATAAGTAGTTAAATACGGTAATATCCGCCTCGAATAATAACAAAGACTACCATGTCTACAGGAAAACATTATGCCTGGAAATTCAATACTTGGTGTATTTGCAAAATCACCAATAAAGCCCTTAGAAAAGCACATGAGAATTGTTACCAAGTGTGCCAACCAATTAATCCCTTTTTTCGAATCCTGCTCCCAAGATGATTGGGTTGAAGCTGCCGAAGTCCGTAAACTAATCTCTCAAACTGAAAAAGATGCCGATTTGCTTAAACGTCAATTGCGTTTAGAGCTTCCAGGTGGACTTTTTATGCCAGTGGCTCGCGCTGACATTTTAGAATTAGTAACACAACAAGATAAGATCGCTAATCGTTCTAAAGATATTGCCGGTCGTGTCTTAGGTCGTAAATTAAAGTTTCCTGAAGCTTTACAAGCAAATTTTTCGAAATATTTACGTCGTTGTGTTGATGCTGCTGAAAAAGCGGCAGATGCGATTAATGAATTGGATGATTTATTAGAAACCGGATTTCGCGGTAGAGAAGTTGAATTGGTTGAAAAAATGATCAACCAATTAGATGCTATCGAAGATGATACAGATACGATGCAGATTGCCTTACGTAGTGATTTGTTAAAAATTGAAAATGATTTAAATCCGGTCGATGTGATGTTCCTATATCAAATTATCGAATGGGTTGGCGATTTAGCCGATCTATCTGAGCGTGTTGGCGCTCGTTTAGAAATCATGCTCGCGAGATAATAGGAAATATCAATGGATATTATATTAAATTACGGTTCAACTTTAGTTATTTTAGCCGCTGTTGTTGGCTTTTTTATGGCTTGGGGTATTGGTGCAAATGATGTTGCTAATGCCATGGGTACCTCAGTTGGCTCTAAAGCATTAACCATTAAGCAAGCTATTATTATTGCAATGGTTTTTGAGTTTGCTGGTGCTTATTTAGCTGGTGGTGAAGTTACCTCAACAATACGTAAAGGCATTATTGATGCTAGTTATTTTGTTGATACACCTGAATTACTTGTTTTTGGTATGATCTCAGCCCTATTTGCTGCGGCGACTTGGCTATTAATAGCGTCAGCGCTAGGTTGGCCAGTATCTACTACACACTCTATTGTTGGTGCCATCATTGGTTTTGCTGCTATAGGGGTGAGTGTTGATACGGTTTCTTGGGGTAAAGTATTAGGTATTGTTGGTAGTTGGATTGTAACGCCATTAATTGCAGGTACTATTGCTTTTATTATTTTTAATAGTGCACAAAAGTTAATTTTTGATACAGCTAAACCGCTACAACAAGCGCGTAAATATGTACCTATCTATATGTTTTTAGCTGGCTTTGTATTATCGCTAGTGACCATTAAAAAAGGTCTTAAGCATGTCGGATTAGATATTGGTGCAACCGAAGGTTATGTTTATGCGGTTTTAATTGCGGTGTTAGTTGCCGTGATCGGTAAAATATTCATCGCACGTTTAAAGTTTGATGAAAAAGCTGACACTAAATCGCAATATGTTAATGTTGAAAAAGTGTTTGCTATTTTGATGATCGTAACTGCTTGTTGTATGGCTTTTGCTCACGGTTCTAACGATGTTGCTAATGCTATTGGGCCATTAGCGGCTGTCGCAAGTATTGTTTCTAACGAAGGTGAAATTGTTAAAAAAGCGGCTTTAGAATGGTGGATTTTACCTTTAGGTGGCTTTGGTATTGTTGCAGGCCTTGCTTTGTTTGGTCATCGCGTTATTGCAACCATTGGTAACGGTATTACTCATTTAACACCAAGCCGAGGTTTTGCTGCTGAATTAGCGGCAGCGTCTACCGTTGTTATTTCATCAGGTGCTGGTTTACCTATTTCAACAACACAAACCTTAGTAGGGGCTGTTTTAGGTGTTGGTATGGCGCGTGGTATTGCGGCAATTAACTTAGGAGTAGTTAGAAATATCGTTATCTCATGGGTAATTACGCTACCAGTTGGTGCGGGTCTTTCTATATTATTCTTCTGGATACTAACAGCTATTTTTAGTTAACCAACTTATTCGGTTAGCTTAGAACTGAACACAAACCAAAAGAGAGCCTCGGCTCTCTTTTTTTATGATTACATAGAAATTGTGATAAAAGTATTAGTCGTGAATCATTGTTGTTTGTTCATCCGCCCAAAGTAAAGCATCGTTATAAGCTGTCATGACGTTGTCTTTATTAAGCTGTAAAGTTTCAACGACAAGATCAAGATCATCCCAATCAGCGCGTTCAATTTCACTGACTAACTTGATAAGCTCAGCCAAAGGCCCTTTTTTAGTTAATAATGGTTGTTTGATTTCTTGTGATAAAGGTAACGTTTCTAGTACGCTCTCAATCTTTTCGTCAAGTATTGCATCAATTAATGATAATAAACCGGCTAAGAAGGCAATTGATGAATCAAGTTTAAGTTCTTTCGCTAGCATTTCACAAAATTTTGCCCGAGCCATTGATAGCTTGATCAATTCTGAAGGTTTATCAGGATTGGCATTGACAGCAAACATTAAGGCGATAAATCGTTGTAATTCGGCTGAGCCTAAAATCACTAGCGCCTGTTTTATTGTTGATATTTCATTGCGACGTCTAAATATTGGTGAGTTCGCGTAGCGTAATAGTTTGTATGATAAGGTTACATCACGTTCAAATACTGAAGTAATACTTGTTAAGTCTAATTCGGGCTTTGATGTTTCATATAAAAGCTCAGCCATTGAGATTTGTGATGGCGATAAATTTTTCGTTTTAACCATTTCAGGCTGCGAGAAAAAATAACCTTGAAAGAGCTCACAACCTAACTCTAAAGCTTGTTCGTATTCTTCATAGGTTTCCACTTTTTCAGCTAATAGCTTGATATGTGGGAATTTAGCAATAGCCGTTTTGATTTCTTGAATTGTACTTATATCAATATCTTGCCAATCAAGCTTGATAATATGAATATAAGGGTAAAAATGCTGCCAGACACTTTGATGAATATAATCATCTAACGCTAAGGTGTAGCCCTTAGCATGCAAATCTTTGCAATGTGCTAATAAGCGTTTACCGGGTTTTATGGTTTCTAAAATTTCTACTACTAGCTCGTCAGAGGTTAACATCTCTGGGTAATTGCTATTTAGGGTTTCAAGAGTGAAATTAATAAAAGCGGGTTTGCCACCGGTAAATTCAGTAATACCCATATTAAAGCGACTTGCTTCGATCATTTTGGACGTAGCTTCATCGCCATCAATATCGGGAAAGATGTTATCCAAACTATCACGAAAGAGTAATTCGTACGCAAATAACTGCTTATTTTTATCTAAAATAGGTTGGCGGGCTGCGTAAAAATACATCTATAGAATTACCTCTGATTTAACTTAGTTAATAAACTTATTATATTGCAGTTTAAATGTCTACGAAGATTTAAGCGATGTCGAGATAAAGTGAATATTTCATTTTATCCGTTTGTTAATCCGACAATTTTGTAACATTTAAGGTAAATATAATAACCGTTATTAAAGTGTCTTTTGACTATAGGTAATTGTAGTCGTGAATGGCTTGAAAGCGAATAAAAAATAAGAAACATCATGATATCGATGTTTCTTATTCGAAAGCGTTACCTTGTTTTATATTGTCCATTGAATGTTTTGGCTGATCTTATTTTGCCATTGGGCAATCTGCTCATCTTTTTCCGTAACAACAACAATATTGCTATGTAAATATTGAATCGTTTTTCCTTGAAACTTTTCATCAAAAAAATCATGGGCTACTGATAAATTTTCATCATGTGGGATCACAAAAACCGTGATTGGTGAATGTTCACCTTTAAAAACCAAATGTAAACTCTTGATACCATCAAAGCGGCAATAATCAGCAGCAATAATGTCACCTATTAATTGATTAAATTGGCCGCCAAAAGTCGACATTTTTTGATTTAATGATGCTAAGGTTAATTGGCTATTAGCGATATTTTGAAAACGTCCTTCTTCATGATAAACATGGGCAAGGGCATGATCAGATAAGCTATTATAAGCGCTGGAAAACTGAAAGAAATTCATAGTTAAGCCAATAGCAAAAACAACCGATGCGGCCAGCGCGAGTTGTATCCGAGATTTACGTTTTTGCTGACGATGGCTGGCCATGGTTTGGCGTAAAATAAGTTTGTCTGCCAAACCTTCTGGCACATCAACGGAAAGTGCTGATGTGATATCTTGTTCGAGCTTATTCAGTTCATTAGCAAATTTTTGTTTTTGCGCGTCATTATTTATGGCTTGTTGCATGTCGGCATCAATATGTTTTGGATCTGCATACAAACTTCTTCTAAATTGCAAATCATCCATTACCAAACCCTCTTACTTTCGGTTCTTGATCAACCGCTTCTTTTAATTGATTACGTGCTCTAAATAACCGTGTCATCACGGTATTTTTATTAAGTGATAATAAGTCAGCAATTTCTTCACCGCTAAAGCCTCCAATCACTTGTAACACTAACGGTTCGCGATATTCTTCTGGTAATAAAGCTATTTTTTCTCTTAACCAGTCATTTTCAATTGATTGTTCATTACTGGTTGCTTGGTTATCTTGAATTGTTGCTTCTTCGTATTCACTCATTTCAAAACGCTTGCGCTCAAAGCGCCTAGCGTTTTCTCGGCGTAAAATTGTAATTAGCCAAGCCTTAGCTGCTTTTTCATCTTTTAACGAGTCGAGGGCGCGCCAAGCTCTTAAAAAGGTTTCTTGCACTAAGTCTTCGGCAACTTGTTTGTCGTGGCATAGCCAAAAAGCAAATCGATATAAATCAGTATGTAATGCTTTGACCAGCGCTTCGTAGCGTATTTGTTTTGTCGTCATGGAAGAGGAGACCTGACCATGCTGATTTTTATTTCCTACTTTTTTAAAAAGCATGAACAATAGCCCTTAGTCGGTAAACATTATGCCTAATAATAAAGCCTACTCATTAATACGCTTGATTTATAACAAACATAACAATGTGTAGGCCGTAATTGTTTTGACAAATTTTTAAGGATTTAATGCAAACGTATTATCGTGCGTTGCAGTTAAACGATTTTTATTAATGTGTTGAATTACCGATAACAGCTTTTTCCCTTGCCAGGTTGACGTTGACTTGCCGTAATAGCTGGATTGTAATTCGTTCACTGCTTCAGTTAACTCACTATTATTTACGGTGTTTAATGCTTGGCTAATATTGGTGATATTAGCATTAGGGTATAGTGTTTTTAAGCAAGGTGTTAATAAGGCTAACACTTGTTGGCCATCATTTTTTTTACAGGCAGCTAATAACGCTAAATAAGGCTGATTAATGTCAGTAGCTTGTGGCTCTTGTTTGTTATTTTGTTTTCTTCGCCATTCAACTAATGCCCATAACAGTGAAGTAATTAACCATAAGGCGAGAAATAACCATTGTAACCAACTAGCTTGTTCAACAATAATAGTTTGTCTATTGTCTAAATTGCTTTGACTAGCGGCTGTGTTTGGCAACTCCGGCTGAATAGGTTTAGCTGTTTGTGCTTGCATGTTTAATTCAGGGTTGGCTTTAACAGTGATAGTTCTCGCCGGTAAGGTAGCAAACTCGGCTCGATTATTGACTGTATTCCACCATGGAATGCGAATTTCTGGTAGCGTAAATTTACCGGCAACAGTCGCAACCACAGCGAAATTATTGACCGATTGGCTAACTAAACGATCACCATTAATGCCGCTATGTAATACCGGTTGATCGGGATAAATTTTTAAGCCTTTATTGGCTGGCATAGTTACTTGTGGTAACTGCTCTTTAGCAATGCCAGCAGCGGTAATTGTAATGGTACGAGTAATGGGTTCACCTACCATAAACTCACTTTGCTCAGGCTGCCATTCTTCATGAATAGTAAATAATTCACTAGGTAACCATTGCCCTTGAAAGTTTGCCGGCTGTGGTTTTACTTTGATGGTGATAGGATCACTAATAACACTTACGGGTTTACTTTGATTAAAGCCAAACAGTCCCGAACGACGTTGTGACGGCATAGAAACCTGGCCTGAAAATAACGGCATTTCTAATGAAAATTCACCACTTTTTTGTGGGCTAACCGCGTATTTACGTTCAATTACTTGAAACCTTCTGCCATTAATTATTTGTTCTTTTTGTTCGTCCTGACCAAGTTTAACGATATTAGCATCAGTCATGATAGGATCAGATAAACTACCGCCTTCAAGCGCAACCCCAACATGCAATTTTACGGTGAGTGTAAATTGCTGCTGAACATAAACCTCTTCATTGGAAACTTCTGACGTAATAAAAATATCACGTTGCTTGGCTTGTTCGTTTGATTGTTCAACCACGACTAGCGCAATAGGAGAGGTTTTTTTACCCTGCACATTAAAGCTTGGAATAATAAATTTACCCGACTTTTTTGGGATTAATACCGTTGACCATTTTGTTTGGCGACTAGTGCTGCCATTGATCATACGGGTTTCTGAACTCGTGGATGTTCTGCCAACGACAAAATCTTTGAGTAGGGCTGAGGTATCTAACGCGTTAGCATCAATGCTATCGTCAGCAATAACATCAAGAATTAACGATTCGCCTTGCACAACAGGATTTTTATCAATAGAGGCGGTAACGCGCTCTAACGATAAGGCCGAAAAACTAAAACTTAAGCTTAATAAAAATAAAACTATTCTTACCACTTTTTATTAACTCCTGAGGTTTGGTTGCGACGCTTTTGATATTCCAATTGCATTTTATTACGTAATAATAAATACGGGTCGTCGGTCACTTTTTTTAATAGTTGTTGATGCTTTTGTTCTTCTTCTTTGGCAGCTTGTTCTGCTTCAGTTAGTTGAGCGGCTTGTGGCTCTTGTTCTTCACCATTTTCACCTTCTTCATTTTGTTCAGCAGGCGATTCTTGCTCTGATTCTTGTTCGGGCTCTTGCTCAGCTTGTTGTTCTGAATTTTGTTGCTCATCTTGCTGTTCTTGCTCAGAAGATTGCTCTTGCTGGTTTTGTTCACCGTTCGATTGACTGTCATTTTGCTGCTGTTGATTGTCATTTTGCTGGTCATTCGATTGTTGGTCTTGTTGATTTTGTTCCTGATCCTTATTGTTTTGCTGATCTTGCTGATTTTCATCACTATTATCGCTGTTTTGATCTTGATCTTGGTTTTGCTGTTGCTGCTCTTGTTGTTTTTTAAGTTCTTCTAGCAAGGCCTTGTTCGCTTTTGCGGCAGCTAAATCAGGATTTTTGGCTAAGGCTTGCTCGTAGGCTTTAATGGCTTCATCTAATTTTTGTAATTTCGCTAAGCTATTACCTTGATTATATAAGGCGTCGGCACTATCACTTTGTTGAAAAGCTTGTAATGCTTGTTCATAGTTACCGTTTTTGTAATGAGCGCTGCCTTGCCACATGGGGTCGGTAAATTGTTTCGCGGCCGCGTCATATTGCTCTTGCTGATATTTTTCTTGTGCTTGCTGATCTTGAGTTTGCCAAAGATCCTGCCAAAAACTACTTGGAGCTGTTTCTGGCACGCTTTCATTTAGTGTTGTGCCTTGCTGTGTGCCAGTTATTGCTGGGCTTGCTTGTTGGGCATAACTCTCTGGCACGTTAGAAAAAAAACATAAACAGGGTAAAATTGCCAGTAAATTACCACGTCTGAAATAGCCTAGCATCAGTGGTAACATTAATAGCAATAAATAGGGCCCGGCTTCTTTATATTGATCACCTTCTGATAACTGAGAACCTTCATCTTTCAACTCGGCTTGTGCTTTAGCATTGTTGACTAACGCGTTAATGTCATCTGAATTATTACGGATAGTTTGATAAGCGCCTCTGCCACGTTGAGCAATGGTGGATAATGCGCCTTCGGTTAAGTGTGGTAAAACAATGGCACCACTGTCATCCTTTAATAATTGGCCGTCTGGCATTTTGATGGGCGCACCGGTTTTACTGCCAATACCTAGTATATTAATACTGTGATTAATGGATGAAACAAAGTTTGTTACTTCTTTAATATCGTATTGATCAACATCATCGGTAAGCCAATAAATATCACCATTAATATGGCCAGCATTAATTAACATGTCGTTTGCCATTGTTAAAGCAAGCAAAGGGTTACTTCCTTGCACAGGCATTAATTGTGGCGATAATGCCGGTAACAATAATTTAATGTTATTAATATCTTCGGTTAAAGGGCTGATAATAAAACTGTCACCAGCATAAGCAATTAAGCCAATGTCACCCTCATTGAGTTTTTCTAATAAATCTATCGCTTTATAACGAGCGCGGGTTAGGCGGTTGGGTGATAGATCGGTTGCATACATCGAATTCGACATATCCATAATGATCACAGCACCTTTTTGCACGTTATACACAGGTTGTGGCAATTTTTGCCATGCTGGGCCGGCTAGGGCGATGATCGCTAAGAGAGTTAATATCGCAGGAATAACTAATGAAAACCCCTGTTTGTTATTATTGTCACCATCAATCAGCTTTTGTGCTAAATGCGCCGGTATGACTTGTTGCCAACCAGAGTTGCTAATTTGCAGTCGTTTTAATAAATAAATAATGATAAAGACCAGCGGAATAGCAAATAACCACTCGGGGCGAATAAAATGAAAATCAGCCAACTTTTCGCTCCTTAATTGGTAATAAATGACGTGATTGATAACATAAATAGGTTAGCGCCAATATAAATGCGAGGCTTAATGGCCAATAAAATAATGCCGATAAGGGACGCATTTGTTGTTGCTCTTGATCAACCGGTTCAAGCTGATCAAGTAATTGGTAAATATCAGCCATGGCTTGGGTGTCGCGAGCGCGAAAATAACGGCCACCGGTTTGTTTAGCAATGTTAGTTAAGCCGCGTTCATCAAGATCGGCAGAAGGATTAACTTTGCGGGTGCCAAAAAAGGATTGTTGTAACATTTCATCAGCGCCAATACCGATAGTATAAATAGTTACATCTTTAGCTACAGCTAGTTCTAACGCTTGCTCAGGTTGTAACTTACCGGCGGTATTTTGGCCGTCAGTTAACAAGAGTAATACGCGGTTTGACTCTTTCTTTTCATCAAAACGTTTTACGGCTAAGCCAATAGCATCACCAATGGCGGTTTTTTGGCCGACTAAACCAAGTACAGATTCATCTAACATCTGCAATACCGTTTGGCGATCAAAGGTCATCGGGGTTTGCATATAAGCATCATCACCAAAAAGGATCAGACCTAAGCGATCACCCACTCGGCGCTCAATAAACTCACCTAAAACTTTTTTTACCATAGTTAAACGGTCAACTGCACGGTTATTAATTACCATGTCTTCTACTTGCATACTGCCCGACAGGTCAACTGCAATCATCATTTCACGACCTTGGGTTGGAATATTAACCGCGTCTCCTAACCATTGAGGTCGGCTTGCCGCTAACACTAGTAACAGCCAAACACAGGTTAATAATATCAGCGGTAATTTACTGTTACTGCTGTGCTGCTGTTGTTCGTTTTGAGCATTAAAAACAACAGGTACACGCAAAGCACTGGTTTGGCTTCGTTGTTTTGACGGTAATAAATACACTAATAAAGGCAGAGGTAAGGCAAGTAATAACCATGGCCATTCAAAATTTATCATGATTGCCCCCCAGTTTTATTGGTTGCAGTACTTAATTTTTTTGGCGGCAAGGCATTTTTAAGCCAATGAAGAGCCGCTTGATTAAAGTTGTTATCGATTTGCTCGCTGGCATCTTTTTGATATAGCTGCTGCCAAACGTTAGCGCTGTTATCAATAAAAGCTTGCTGATTTTTTTCAGGAAGTTTGCTTGTTAAATAATCCGCTAACTGCTGGCCAGAAAGGGCGGCTATTTCATTACGTGGTAAATAAGCCATTGCCGCCGTTTTTAAAATACGGATAGTTTCAGCTAAATTAGGCGAATTCTTACTAATTTGTTTTATCGCTACTTTTTGTGTTTTTCTAAGTGCTTGGTATTTTTTAAACTGTCTAATTAATACGACAATACTCAGGCAAATTAAGGTTAATAATATCCACCAACCAATGGCCATAGGGAACTGGCTGATCGGCTCTGGTGTCGTAATATCTTGTAATTGGGCTAACGGATCCATTGAGTGGCTCCATCTTTAATTTGTTGTTCTAACGAGCTAGCGGCTGATAAGGTTAAGATACGAGCGCCAGCTTTTGATAATAAAAGGCTCTTTTGTGCGCTGTTATTGGCACTTAATTGTTGATATTTAAGTGCCGATTTTTTATCACCTAAGGTGATGGTTTGCTGTGCATAACCATCAGTTACTGCCACAGTGGTTGGTTTGATTTGTGTTGGTAATTGATGCTCAAGCGGATCGCTTACTAAACAAACCACTAATTCACAATGCTGGCTGATCAATGATAAATGGCGAATACAACTATCATTTAGCTGATAGCCGTCGGTGATCAAATACACCAGAGAGCCAGGTTTTGAGACTTGTCGTAAGCGAGCGCAGTTTTGTTCAAAAGCTAAAAGCGCTTGTGCTTTATCGAGCGGTTGACATGGTGTTTGGTGGATTTGAGTTAACGCATGTAAATAATGTAGTACACCTTCTTGCCGGCTACGTGGTTTTATCTCAAGGTGTTTTTCTTCATTAAAAACAATGCCGCCAACGCGATCACCTCGGTTTTTACTATGCCAAGCTAATAACGCGGCAAGGTGTGCTGCTTGCACTGATTTAAATAATAATTGGCTTCCAAAAAACATGGTGTGATTTAAGTCAGTGGCAATAATAACGGGCCGTTCAACTTCTTCACGAAAAAGTTTGGTGTGGGTGATACCGGTACGCGCCGTTACCCGCCAATCAATGGTACGAATATCATCACCACTTTGATAATGCCTTACCTCATCAAACTCCATGCCTCGGCCTTTACTACGAGCCAGATAATTTCCTGACATTTGCCCATGTAAGGCTTGTTTTGGCGCTAAATTTACAAGTGAAGTTTTATTTTGATAAGGGATCAATTCATCAATTGATAAATTAACGCCGTCAGTTAATAAATCAGCTAATTGTGCTGAAATGGTATAACCTGCTGTGCGTTTTTTGCTTTGATTAAACCAAGCCATTTTTTACAAACTTATCCAACAGCAACAAGAGATAAAATATGATCAAGCACTTGGTTAGCGTTAATCCCTTCAGCTTCAGCTTGATAGGTTAATAAAATGCGATGACGCAAGACATTATGAAATACCGCTTGCACATCTTCAGGGCTAACAAAGTCGCGATTATTTAACCATGCACGTGCACGAGAGCAGCGATCAAGGGCAATAGTTGCACGAGGGCTAGCACCAAAACCTAGCCATTTAGCCAAGTTTTCGTCGTATTTTTCAGGGGTACGGGTCGCGATAATTAAATCTACAATATAACGTTCAACCGCAGGTGCCATATGAATTGATAATACATCATCACGCGCACTGAAAATGGATTGTTGTGAAATTGCTTCTATCGCTTTGCTGGCATGTTTAAGGGCTTCACCACGATTAAGCTTTAAAATTTCTAATTCACTTTCTGCATCAGGGTAGTCAATTTCTAAATGCATTAAAAAGCGATCAAGCTGTGCCTCAGGTAACGGATAAGTCCCTTCTTGCTCAATCGGGTTTTGGGTTGCCATTACTAAAAACAACTCAGGTAAGTCGTAAGTTTTTTTACCTACAGTAACTTGGCCTTCAGCCATCGCTTCTAACAATGCTGATTGTACTTTGGCGGGCGCTCGGTTGATTTCATCTGCTAATACTAAGTTGCGAAATAACGGACCTTCTTGGAAAACAAAGGTGCCATCTTCCGGACGGTAAATATCGGTACCCGTTAAATCGGCTGGTAATAAGTCAGGGGTAAATTGAATACGATGAAAATCCGCTTCAACACCTTTAGCTAAGGCATTTACAGCACGAGTTTTTGCTAAGCCGGGAGGGCCTTCAACAATTAAGTGACCATTTGCGAGTAAAGCGATCAGTAAATTTTCTACTAATGCCGGTTGGCCGATAATTTGTTCGTTGAGATGCTGTTTTAATGAGTCAAAGGCTGCTAAAGACATACGTACACTTTTATCCAATTAGTTGGGCTTAGTTTAAATTCCTTGACTATATATAAGGTTAGGAAAGAAAAAAACAACCTTAAGAGATGAAAAATGTAAGTAAATTTATCCATGCAAGCCGTTTGTTTTATTGAATGATATTGCAATATTTTTATTTACCGATAGAATCATTTAACTAGAGGTCGTACCACTTAATAGGATCAATTATGACAAAACACACGTTAACAACGTCGCAAGGCCACCGAATAGCCATTGTGGCGGGCTTAAGAACCCCATTTGCCAAACAGGCGACCGCCTTTCACGGGGTGCCTGCGGTTGACTTAGGCAAAATGGTGGTCAATGAACTTATGCAAAAGCACGACGTTGATCCGCAATTAATTGATCAACTTGTTTTTGGGCAAGTGGTACAAATGCCTGAAGCTCCGAATATCGCTAGAGAAATAGTTTTAGGTACGGGTATGAATGTGCATACCGATGCTTATAGTGTTTCAAGGGCTTGTGCTACTAGCTTTCAGTCAACGGCGAATGTGGTTGAAGCGATTATGGCAGGCTATGTTGAAATTGGTATTGCTGGCGGAGCTGACTCATCATCGGTAGCGCCAATTGGCGTTTCTAAAAAGTTAGCCCGAACTTTACTTGATTTAAGCAAAGCACGGTCGTTTTCACAAAAATTTTCCTTAATTAAAAAACTTAATTTAAAAGACTTATTACCAGTCCCACCCGCTGTTGCTGAATATTCAACAGGACTGTCAATGGGGCAAACTGCTGAGCAAATGGCAAAAACTCATCAAATTAGCCGAACAGCTCAAGATGAATTAGCCCATCGTTCACATACCTTAGCTACGGATAATTGGGCCAAAGGGCATTTAGCTGGTGAAGTAATGACAGCTTACCCAGAGCCACACTTACATTTTATTGAGAAAGATAATTGTATTCGAGAAAATTCAGAACTTGCCAGTTACGCTCGGTTAAAACCGGTATTTGATCGTAAACATGGTAGTGTGACCGCTGCGAATAGTACACCATTAACCGATGGCGCTGCGGCCTTGTTATTAATGCGTGAAGACCGTGCGAAAGCACTTGGTTATCAGCCTCTGGGTTATATTAAAAGTTATGCTTTTACCGCTATTGATGTTTGGCAAGATATGTTGATGGGTCCAAGCTATGCCACTCCATTAGCGTTAAAACGAGCAGGCATGACCTTGCAAGATTTAGATTTAATTGAAATGCATGAAGCCTTTGCTGCACAAACGTTAGCTAATGTGAAAATGTTTGCAAGTAAAAGCTTCGCTAAAGAAAAGTTAGGCCAAGATAAAGCCATTGGTGAAATTGATATGGATAAATTTAATGTTATGGGTGGCTCACTTGCTTATGGTCATCCTTTTGCAGCCACCGGCGCAAGGCTTATTACTCAAACCTTAAATGAATTAAATCGTCGAGGAGGCGGTGTTGGTTTAACCACTGCTTGTGCGGCAGGTGGATTAGGTGCAGCTATGATAGTGGAGACAGCATAATGACTAAACAGACAGAGAATAACCATGAAGATGTTTTTTCATTAGAGCACCAAGCTTCAGGCATAGCTCATTTAATTATTGATGATAAAAACGAAACCATGAACACGCTAAAAGCGAGTTTTGTTGAGCAAATATCTGAGCTACTTAAAGCCATCAAAGCGGATAAAACCATTCAAGGTTTGATCATCGTAAGTGGTAAAAAAGACTCCTTTATTGCGGGTGCGGATATTAATATGCTAGCAGCTTGTCAAACTGAGCAAGAAGCACAAACCTTATCACGCCAAGGGCAAATGATTTTTGATCAGCTGGAAAAGTTACCCATACCGGTTGTTGCGGCAATTCATGGTGCTTGTTTAGGTGGTGGTTTAGAGCTAGCGTTGGCTTGTCATTATCGGGTTTGCTCTAGCGATGATAAAACAGTTTTAGGCTTACCTGAAGTACAGCTTGGCTTATTACCTGGCGGCGGTGGTACTCAACGTTTACCTAAATTAGTCGGTATTCAAAAAGCCCTTGATATGATGTTAACGGGGAAACAACTACGAGCTAAACAAGCATTAAAATCGGGGTTAGTAAATGATGTTGTACCGGTTGATATCTTACTTGATGTGGCAGAAAAATTAATTCAAACACAGTTAGCAGCAAATAAAAAATCAACCGTGTTAAGAAAAACCTCAGTTTTAGATAAAGTGCTTGAAGGTAATGCGTTAGGTCGTAGCATTATTTTTAGTCAAGCTCGTAAGTCTGTGCTCGCCAAAACAAAAGGTAATTATCCTGCACCTTTACATATTATAGAATGCGTTAAAACTGGCGTTGAAGCAGCGCCTGCTAAAGGCTTTCAAGTTGAAGCTGAGTTGTTTGCTAAATTAGTTATGAGTAAAGAGTCAGAACAGCTAAGGCATTTGTTTTTTGCGACCACAGAAATGAAAAAAGAGCAGGGGGTTGCTAATGTGACCGCACAGCCACTTCATAAAGTTGGTGTTTTAGGTGGCGGTTTAATGGGTGGAGGTATAGCTTTTGTTAGTGCAACTAAGGCTAAGTTACCGGTACGAATTAAAGACATTTCAGCCCAAGGCATTAATACTGGGTTAAAATATAGCTATGACTTATTAAATCAAAAAGTTAAACGCCGATTTTTAAGCCATAAAGAGATGCAAAAACAACTGGCCAATATTACGGGTAGCATTACTTATTCAGGTTTTAAACAGTGTGATGTGGTAATTGAAGCGGTATTTGAAGATCTTGCCTTAAAACAACAAATGGTTTTAGAGGTTGAAGAACATTGTTCAGAAACAACGATTTTTGCCAGCAATACCTCAAGTTTACCGATTGGCCAAATTGCTGAACAAGCAGCACGGCCAGAAAATGTGATCGGGCTACATTACTTTTCACCTGTTGATAAAATGCCGCTGGCTGAAATTATTCCACATGCAAAAACTTCAGATCAAACCATATCCACCACTGTCGCTTTAGCGAAAAAACAAGGAAAAACCCCGATAGTGGTAAAAGACACGGCAGGCTTTTATGTTAACCGAATTTTAGCGCCTTATATGAACGAAGCCGCCAATATTTTGTTAAGTGGCGAACGCATTGAGGTATTAGATAAAGCTTTAACCGATTTTGGTTTTCCGGTTGGGCCAATGCAATTACTTGATGAAGTTGGTATTGACGTTGGCGCTAAAATTGGCCCTATTCTCCAACGGGAGTTAGGCGATCGCTTTGCGCCGCCAGAAGCTTTTAATTTGTTAATAGCGGATGGCCGTTTAGGTAAAAAAGTAAAAAAAGGCTTTTATTTATATAGCAATAAAAAAACACAACAAAAGTCGAAAGCAGTCGATGAAAGTGTTTACCGTTTATTGAATATTGACATAACTAGCAAAGGGCAGGTGGATATCGCCAAGCGCTGCCTCTATATGATGTTAAATGAGGCGGCTAGGTGTTTGGCTGAAGGTGTGATACGTTCGCCAAGAGATGGCGATATAGGCGCTATTTTTGGTATTGGCTTTCCGCCATTTTTAGGCGGGCCATTTAGGTATATGGACAGTATTGGTATTCACCACATTGTCCAGCAATTAAATTATTACTCACAAGAGATTGATGACCGTTTTAAACCTTGCCAACCATTAATTGATATGGCTGAAAAAGGTGAAACTTATTATTAAAGATAGATTTAATAGCCGAAGTTAATTTATAAAATCAGGGTGATTTTAGCGGCTTATTTTTGCCTCAGTTTCGGCAATAACTGTTCAATGGATGGAAAATTATTGCCGAATAAAATAGCGTTATTTGCTGTTTTTTTAACTGTACAACTTTCAAACAATTTAGGGCTTTGTTACAATACGCCGCCTTAAATTTCCGAGTAAAGTATTTATGTTGTTACTAGTTGTTCTCATCAGTGTATTAAGTAGTTGTTTTTTTTATTGTCAGGCGATGATGAGCGGCTTAGGACGTAAACGTTGGGCCTTTGCCGGAATGTGTTTTGGACCGTTAATTTGGCCAATGTTTAACATGAAGAAACGAGTTAAGGTGTATCGTAAATTTGGCGTGCAGGGCTTGATATTACGAGCCTAAGTTAGTTATTGCTAAGTTTTTTATTAGGCTAGATATTAGATATTCTAGTAAGTGATAGGTTTAGGTTTTTCTAGTTTTGTTAGAAAAGTTTAATAAAGGTTTCGTTAAGGCTTTAGTGAAGCTTAATATAGACATCCGTGTCATTCTTTAATACTCAAGGTATTAGAGCTACTTCCACCAAGTGCCGGCTGGCATCTCTTGTATTTTAATACTCGCTGCAATGGCATTTTCTTTAATCTCTGGTAACCATAAGTTCTTGATCAATTTAAACATAATACATTCCTGTTCAATCTGAAAATAAAAAATATTAATGATAATTAGGGGTTAGATACGAGTTTTGCCAAGTGAGCGACCAGTCAACTCTGACTCTAGAGCGATACGAGTTTTGCCAAGTGAGCGACCAGTCAACTCTGACTCTAGAGCGATACGAGTTTTGCCAAGCGAGCGACCAGCTAACTCTGATTCTAAAGCGATACGAGTTTTTCCTAGTGAGCGACCTGTTTGTTCAATAGAATTTAATGGTGAAACTGCAACTTCTACCGGAGAAGCCTCAGCAGGAGAAGTAGATAAACCTAAAGCTAAAATTAATGAACTAAGCATATTGTTTCCTTGTGTTGTTATTATTAAATTGCACAAGTAATAAGCGATATTTATGCCATATAGATTAAATCCATATAATTCAGATATTTAAGTGGTTATTTGCTGTTTTTTTGACTTTTTATCAAATTAAGCTTGTATGAGTCAAAAATATGTCGATAATTTTTTTGGATGCTGGTGTTTAAAGTTAGAGAATAGAATACTTGATAAGCCATAAGCCATAAGCCATAAGCCATAAGCTTAAGCTTAAATTAAATCCTAATGGATAAGATTGTTTATAGGTTAAACGAGGTTGATTTGTCTGTGATCTGGTGTGAAAGTAGGTAGTTAGTAAAGTGTTTTTCCGCTAGTGGTTTACTATACAAGAAACCTTGCATTTGCTCGCAGCGTAAGCCAGAAAGAAAACTCAGTTGGTTTTCGGTTTCTACTCCTTCTGCAACCACATCTAACCCTAAGTTATGGGCGATCGTCACAATAGTGGCGACCATATTACGGCCTTGATCAGACTCTTCAATATCATCAACAAAGGCTTTATCAATTTTTAGTGTGTTAAGCGGGAATTTTTTCAAATAAGCTAACGAAGAGTAACCGGTACCAAAGTCATCAAGTGATAAATGAATACCCATAGAGCGAATTTGTAGCATGGTTTCAATCGCCTTTTGCGGAGAATCCATTACAGTGCCTTCAGTGATCTCAAGTTCTAAGTGTTTAGCCGGTAGGCCACTTTGCAATAATATTTGAGCGATTAAACTTACTAGGTTCGGTTGACTAAATTGTACCGCGGATAAGTTAACGGCAACACGGCCGTCAAATAAACCTGTATCAAGCCACTTTTTAGTCGCAAAACATGCTTTACGAAGAACAACTTCGCCTATCTCAACTATTTGCCCGGTTTCTTCGGAAACAGGAATGAAAACGCCAGGGCTAATAATTCCTTTACTTGGTGTTTCAAAACGTACTAATGCTTCCATGCCAGATATTTTTCCGGTTTTAATTTCAATTTTGGGTTGATAAAAAACTGAAAAATTGTCTTCTTTTAAGCCATGACGTATTAAGTTTTCTATTTGTAAGCGTTTTACTGCTTGCTTGTTCATTGATTCATTAAAAAATTGATATTTATTGCCGCCTAAGCCTTTGGCATGATACATAGCGGTATCAGCATTTTTTAATAATTCTTCTGAATTCGCACCATCTTCTGGGTAAAGCACTATACCAATACTGCTATAAAGCACGACTTCTTGACTACGTAGTTTTAACGGAATGGCAATAGTTCTGAGAATATCTTTGGCAATTGAGGTGATGATATGAATGTCGTTGGTGTTTTCGATGATCATACTAAATTCATCGCCACCTAAGCGATACACACTGTCTTGTGGTCGCCCTAAGGTGAGAATCCGTTTAGCCACTTTACATAATAAAATGTCACCTAATTCATGGCCCATTGAATCATTAATTTTTTTGAAGTTATCAAGATCAAACACCAATAGCGCATGTGGAACTTTATGTTTAACCAGCTTGACTTGGTTGGCTTGAAAGAAAGAACGATTAGGTAAGCCTGTTAACGTATCTGTACTTGCCAATTTTCTCAGTTCAGCTTCATTTTTTGTTCTTTCGGTAATATCCGAAAATACACCAACAAAATGTGAAACTTTACCGTGTTCATCGCGAATAATATCAATATTTAATTCGGTAATGTATTTATCGTCATTACCATTTTTATGTTCAATTTCACCGTGCCAATTATTTTTAGTTAATAAGTGTTTTTTAATGTCTTGGTTGTATTCTTTAGAATATTGATTAAAGCGCATTGAACTACCAATAAGTTGCTCTTTTGATTTATTGGTTAACGCTAAGTAGGCTTTATTGACATCAACAATAACAAATTGGCGATCATAGATAACAATTGCATCCGAAATACTTTCAATACATTTGGCAAATAACTTTAATTTTTCTTCTGCTTTTTTGATAACACTAATGTCTTTGAGCGTTCCTGTCATTCGAGATGCTTTTTGATTGTTGCTACGTTCAACAATTTTGCCGCGGTCAAGTACCCAAACCCAGCTATCATTTTTATCTTTCACCCGATAAGTTACTTCAAAGTGGTCGGTTTTATCATCAAAATGATCTTTTAAGGCATTTTTTACTCGCATTAAATCACTTGGATGGATATTCGTTTGCTCAGCGCCAATATTGCGCTCACCGTCTTGTGGGAATTCTAATATCCCCCAAATATTCGAACGGTAAATTTTTCCGGCGGTAATGTTCCAATCCCACATTTCATCGCCACTGCCCCATAGCGATAGCTTTAAACGTTCTTCACTTTCTTTTATTTGTAAGTTGTATTGGTGCTTATAGCGTAGCTGTTGGACAAAATAAGCAATTATCATTAAGAAGATAATGCAGTAGAAAAATAATGCGCCATTTGACATCCACCAAGGTGGTAATATTTTGATCGCTAAATTCGATGTTTGTACATTGCTGGGGTCGTACCTATCGTAAGCTTGCACAACAAAAGTATAATTGCCGGCACTTAAGTTAGTATAAGTAGCCCGACGATTGTGCTCACCTGAATCAATCCAATTATTTTCTAAACCAACTAAGCGATAGCGGTATTGAACACGTTCGGGTAACTTATTATTTGGTGAAATAAATTCAATGCTAAATGGAGAGAGATCATATTTAAGAGTTATTGATTTATTTTCATTAAGTGATTCAGTTAATGAAAAATTATTGGTCGTATTTCCTGGTAATATTGTAATTTGTTTATTAGCGATTAATAAATTTGTAAATAAAGGAGGGTTAATATCTGTTGTTATTTCTAATAGTTTTTCAGGTGAAAACTGATGAATACCATTACTTCCTCCAAAATAATAATGTCCATTTTTAGCTGTTAAAGCAACATTTTCTAAAAAGCCATTACTGTCTAAGGTGAAGTCTTGATAATAATTTTTTACTTGGTTATTAATTGGATCAATAAAACTTAAGCCCTTATTGGTTGAGCACCAAGCTTGACCTTTTTCATTAACTAAAATGGCATTAATATAATTATTATTAAGAGTGGTGTTTTCATTAAAAGTTTGAACTTTATTGGTTTTTAAATTGATTAAAGCAAGCCCTTGGGAGCGAGAACCAATCCATAGCCATTCATTATCGACTTGTAGCTGATTTGCTGAGGAAATAATAAAATTTGGTGTTGGCGGAAGTCGAATATTCTCGAAAATATGGTTTTTTATATTAAAGGTTAATAATTCATTATTTGCGGTTAATAACCAGATTAATTCATTATGAATTGAAAAGCTGGTTATTGCTGATTGATTTGGTGCCGCGAATGAGTCGAAGGTGTGATTATTTGTTGAAAATTTAGCAAGTTGACCTTGGCTGTTAATATACCAAATATGTTTATTAGCAAGCAGTAATTTACTTGTAGAATTAAAGTCGCTTAATTTGTGCCAATCGCTGATGTGTAAAATTTGTTGGTTAATGGTATTAAATCGATATAGCTGGTTATTTTCAGCGATAAACCATAAATAGTTATTCTCTGCCATTAAATCATAATAAGGGCCAATAATTGGTAATTCAAAGTTATTAATCTGGTGATCTTTGTTAATATAAAAAAGTTTTGATGAGTTTGAACTAAACCATATTTCGCCATTATTAGTTTCGGTTATTGATTCAATTTGGTTATTACTATTTTGATAATTAAAGAAGTAATGAGTAAATAAAAACTGTTGTTTTTTAATTAAGTTAATACCTTCATAAGTCGCAAGCCAAATGTTTTGACTGTTATCGGTAAAGGTGTCCATAATAAAGTTATTACTAAGAGCATTTGGATGGTTTTCTTTTTTAAAGGTATTAATTTCATACGTGTTATTATTTATTAAAATCAGCCCATCTTCTGAACCAAGCAAGGTTTCATTTTTATTAAAAAGTTCAATGCTTCGGATAAATGAAGAAGATAAATTTTCTAAAATATGATGCTTTATTTGGTAGTTTTGCCCAACAATATAAACCCCATTGTCTGTCCCTAACCAATATTCATTTTCTACCTGTTTTATATCTAAGAGAGTATTAACAGGTAGATTAAGACCCCACACATTATTTTCTTGCAAACTAAAGGTATTTTGAAATTTATTGTTACTGATATAAATACCGTTTTCGAAAGTACCTAACCAGTAATTATTATTATGGTCTTGAAATATGGTTTTTATTGCGGTGAGTTTATTCTCAAAGCCTCGAAAGCGAATACGAACAAAATGATTTTCTTTGTTATTATATTTATGCAAACCCGCTTCGGTTGATACTAATAACATGCCGTTATTATCTTGATAAATATCCCAAATTAAATTGTCACTTAAGGTATTTGAATCATCGGTTGAGGTATAAAAATTTTCAAAGTTGTCGGTTTTTCTGTTGTATTTACTCAAACCATTTTCAGTGCCAACCCATAGGGTATTGGTATTATCAATAAAAACTTTTCTAATAAAATTATCGGCAATTGAGTTTGGATCAGAATTATTCTTTCGGTATTGCACAAAATGTTCACCGTCGTAGCGGTTTAAACCATCTTGTGTCGCGATCCAGATAAAGCCTTGCTGGTCTTGAGTGATGCTATGAGTGGAGTTTTGTGAAAAGCCATCAGCGACGGTTAAACGGTCAAATTTTATTTGTGGTTGAGTTGTATCGGTTGACGCTGAAACATTAACGCTAACCAAATAGGTTAGCCCTAACAATATTATTGAAAGGTGCCTTAATTTATGAAAAAAAATAAAAAAGTGTTTAAGCACACTACAACCTTGAGTTACAACGTTTACTCATCGCCAATTAGACAGAGAAATTAAATACGAACAACCATTACAAATCAAGCTAGCGTGTATGTCAACTATTTAGAAGATATATCAGCTTTTTAGCTTATACGAGTTGGTATTAGTTACAGTTTTAATGGGCAGCTGCTATTCATTTGTTCTGATGTGGTAATATGCGCTTGTGGTAATAACTGTTGTTCTTGGTCATTTTTTATCGACATTAATACTATTCTGTCGTGATTTTGGGTGTTAATTAACGCCTGATTAATGAAGTTTATGATATCTGATAATTGTAAGGTTTTGATTTGCTCAATTAATTGCGACTTACGATTGAATTGTATATCTTTATTACAAATTGCGCCCCAAAAACGTTGGCTTTTTATTCGTAAACTTGCATCATTTTCTTGTAATTGGCCGGCTAATCCTTGTTGTAATTGTTGCCATTCTTGCGTTGACATTTCAGCCATTAAATTGGCAGTGTTTTTGGTAAAACTATCAATGGCCTCAGTAAGAGCTTGTGCTGTGGTATGTGGAGATTGAATATATAAGGCAATACCAGGGTAATGGCCGACCGGCACATAACCAACACCAACCAAATAACCGTATTGTTTTTCAGTTCGCATTTCGTGAAAGAAATGCGGTGATAACAATTGGCTAAGTACCATAGTAATGGCTATGGTTTTAATATCTTTTTTGGCCATTGGGTAATAAATTACTGTTGCGTGGTCATGCTCTGGTAAGATTAATGGCAGAATTTTTTCACCTTTTGAGCTGTTATCTAAAACACCAATGTTAACTTGGTTAGTTTGATGGTATGACGGAGTAAAAGCGTTTTTGATATTATCAACTATCTTTTGTGCGTCTGATTTTTGCCAATTACCATGGATCAATAATTCTAAATAAACCTGTTCAAACAGTGACCGACAAAACTGCTTAAAGTCTTCAATATCAATACCCTGTAAGGCATTAGATAAGCGCTCACTGTTGGGCTTTTTCGGCTGCATAGTACTACTCAAAGTACTAAATAATTGTGAAATTGACTTGCTTTGGTCGCTGTTATGCCAGTGGCTGATCAGCTGCTGTTTAATTAAATGAAATTTTTCTTTTGAAAAGTTTTGCTGTTTTAATGATGTTAATAACTTACTTAATAATTTCGGTTGGTTTTCACTAAGACCAGATAGCTGTAAAGTCATGCCACCTTGATGAGCATATAAATGATAATGAATGCCGGCTAATTCAGCATCATAATTTTCTTCAATAACGTTATCACTATATAACTCAATAAATAAACGAGTCATGGCAATTGTGCTAGGATTTAAAATTGCGTTAGGGCAATCAATACCAAGGTAAATATATCCTTTGGGTACTTTAAAACTTTGATCTTGTTTAAACCAGCAAGTAAACCCTGATGTTTGGTGAATAATTTCAGGTAAGCTTTGTTCTTGCTCTTGAGGCACTATTTTAGGCTCTGTCACAATATAATCATTTTTAGGAGGCAGAAATAGTGCGGGGTTTGGCTTTGCGGTTTGCCAGTGTTGTAATGTTTGCTCAGGTAAGGATTTTACTTGGTAAGGCACCTGATACCATTGACTAACTTGGTCAAAAGTATTGTTTTGACTGATATGTATTAAACGCATATTGTCAGTAGAAAAATAGCTTAACAACTGGCTAATGTCGTCTTGATTAAATGACTCCATCATATAATCCCCAAAAATATAATGCTCTTGAGGGTAATGCTGCATGTTGATAACGTATTGGCTGACCGAATCTAATGGTTTCATTTTTTCTTGGTAATCAAATGAAATCATGGCAATGGATTTTTTTTCAGTAAAATAATGCTCAGCAATAGGTGCACTTTTTAACAAGGCAAGATAGCTGAAAATAGCTGAAACGATATCATCGATATGTTGCTCACCTTGCTCTGTCAGCGCAATGCTGATGTTAAAATCTTTAAAGTTTGAGCCATTAATACCAGAACCTGCCGTTAATCGAAAAGCCCACTGGTGACTTTTTAAATAGGACAAAATACTGCCAGGGCCTTCATGTCCTAATAAATAAGCCAAGATAGATTCCGGTTTATCACGATATAAATGATCAATACTTGGCATGGCAAAGCTAACAATTAGCTGACGGTCATTTTTTACCGGACACACTTGAATCAGTATTTTTTGATGTTCAGGTAAATAGAGAGGTTGCTGAAAAACATCAAGGCTTTGTTTTGCTTGTTTTATCGGAGAAAAATATTGTTCTGCTAATTGGGCAAGTTCATCTAAGGTTTGTGGCCCTTCAATGGCCAAGGTCATATACTCTGCACAATAATAATGTTCAAAAAAATCTGCTAGTTCTTGGCGGATACTGACATTGCCGCGATCTGCAAGCGTTTCTAAATTACCAACCGAAAATTGAGAAAAAGGGTGGTTTGGGTTAATAGTTTCTTTGTGAACATCATAAAGACGGCGAATATCGTCCTTGAGTTTTAATTTAAATTCGGCATCAATATTTTGACGCTCTTTGTAGACAAATTCTTCTGATAAGAGTGGCGAAATAAAAAAATCACTGAATCTGGCTAATGCTTCCGGAAAATATTGATGATGAATATCGAAGAAAAAACAGGTGTGTTCGGTGGCTGTCCAGGCATTATGGTTACCGCCATACTGGCTGATAAACTTTTGATATTCACTGCCATCAGGGTATTTTTCGGTGCCCAAAAATAACATATGCTCTAAAAAGTGAGCTAAGCCTTGTCGCTCTTTTGGATCACTAAAATGGCCAGCATTCACAGCTAATGCCGCTGCTGATTTAGTACTGTTAGTATTTTCAATCAATAATACTTTTAAGCCATTATTAAGTGTGATTGAACGATAACATTTACTGTCATTAGAACTTTGGATCAAAAGGAGCTCCTAGTAATCGTTATCTTGATATTAAAAGACAATATTGAGACAAGGTATTACCTGTTTATTAGGGTCTGTTCATCTTTGTTTAATAATTCAGCTGAGAGATAAAATCGTTTTAATCAAGGCTGAAATTATGTCGTTTAGTCATCTAAACCAATAATTTTAACGCCGAGTAAAGCGATTTTAGCCTCAGCCCTCAGTGCAATGGCTATTTTTTGCGCTAGCAGCATTAGAATTTCACTCATTTGGAATTCACGCATTTGGAATAAGCAAACAACCTTCATTCTGCTTTGCTATCACTAAAAATAGCCTATTGCTGAAAATATAAACAAAGATCAACAGACCCGAGTGATTATTTTTAATTAAGTTAGCAGTTTAGTTAAAAAATTTAGTTATCTCTACTATGCTAATTGAGAGTAAGTCATATTACGAGAATAATTTTCTTTGTTTTTTCGGTCAGTATTGGTATTCATTGTGAATCGTTTCTATTACTATAGCTTTTATTATAGAAGTATCCGCAAAAAGATGTGCGGGGGTTAGTTATGCAGTTCTTTATTATGCGTCATGGTGAAGCTCAACATCAGGGATTATCTGATGCTGAACGTGAGCTAACTGAATATGGTGTATCTGAAGTTTTAGATATTTCGCAGTTAATTAACGATGTCGCTTTCGATTTAATCATCGTGAGTCCTTATGTGCGCGCTCAGCAAACAGCCGATCTTATTATTCAAACATTAAATTTAACACTAACATCACAAGCTTGCGACTTAGTGACTCCAACCGGTTCCGCTGAACAAGTACATGATTATTTAGATGGCTTGTTAGCCGAAAAAGCCTACCAGAATATTTTAATTGTTTCACATATGCCGTTAATCAGTTATTTGTTAGCAGAATTAACAGTGGGTGGTTATATGCCGATATTTCAAACGGGTGCTATTGCGAAAGTTGATTATCATAGCGGTGCAATGAAAGGCGATTTTATTGAAATGTTATGTCCGTTTAATGTTTGTGATATTTAGTTTATTACTTGTCTAACTTTCGCTTAACTAAAACCTAATTTAAACCGAACTAAAACCTAACTTAAACCGAACTAAAGCCGATTTTGAGCGTGTTATTTTCTAATCCAATTAGCGAATAAATTTATCCTTTAATTCCATTAACACTAACAAGGCGCCATCGCCTCCCCACTCTAGTGGTGCTTGATGAAATGCCATCACATCAGGATGTTGTACCAGCCAATGTGGCACTTTATTTTTTAATATCCGCGAACCTATACCATGCACAATACATAAACATTGGGCATGTTCTTTTTGGCAGGCATATAATAAAGCGGCAATTTCTTTTTTGGCTTGATGTTGATCTAAACCATGCAAATCTAAAATCAAATCAGGGGTATATTGGCCACGGCGTAAATTTTTAGCTTCAAAACTATCAACATCTTCTCGAACATACTTTACTGGCCCTTGTTGATTTAAGTGAGGCTCAAATTCATCCGAAAAATGAAATTCGGCTAATTGCTTGTGTACTTTGTCTTTGAGCTGAAACTTTTTCTGCGGACTGGTTTTTTTACTTGGCGATATTTTATCTTGTACCATAGGTTTTACTTTGCCTATAGCATCTTGAAATAGCAGTTTTTCTTGCTCAGTAAGCTGGTTTTTAAATTTCATTTGCAGAGTTTATCAATCTGGAAAGACCAAGGGAATATAAAAAGTAGAGATGAAAGATAAAAGTACAATTGAAGCTGATAGTCACGTAAAATACCCCTTTATTATCGCTTGTCCGTATCTGTAATTCAGTATCATTTAGCTAGCGTTATACATTTGTTCATTTTTTATTGCAGGGGAATTGTGTGTCTAAGCCAGATAATACGTTAATCAAACAACAGTTATTTACCGTTGCTGATTTTGTCCGTTATGGTGCCAGCCAATTTAACCAAGCCGAATTGTTTTTTGGTCATGGCACTAACAATGCGTGGCATGAGGCCATAGTATTAGTGATGTTCGCGTTGGCTTTGCCTGATGAAATGTATGACGATGCCAAGCAGTGTCGTTTAACTGATGAAGAAAAAGATGATGTTTTAGCTATTTTTACTGCGCGTATTGAACAAGGGGTACCTGCGGCCTATATCACTAATTTTGCCAAGTTTGCCGGTTTACCTTTTTATGTTGATGAACGGGTATTAGTGCCACGCTCACCAATTGGTGAATATATTGAACAACGTTTTTCCCCTATGTTTGATGAACAGCGATCAGTTAACCGTATTTTAGATTTATGTACGGGCAGTGGTTGTATTGCTTTAGCTTGTGCCCACTATTTTCCTGAAGCGGAAATTGACGCGATTGATCTGTCGTTAGATGCGCTTAATGTTGCCCAAATAAATATTGAAAACCACGGTATGTTAGAGCGGGTTTTCCCGATCCAGTCCGATATTTTTTCTGGGGTAGAAGGGCAACAATATGATCTGATCGTGACCAATCCACCGTATGTTGACCAAGAAGATGTTGATAGTTTACCGCAAGAATATTTACATGAGCCTGAAATGGGCTTAGGTAGCGGCAGTGATGGTTTGGATATAACGCGAAAAATTTTAGCGCAAAGTGCCACCCATCTTAATGATAATGGTATACTTGTTTGCGAAGTGGGCAACTCTCAGGTACATGTCGAAGCAGTTTACCCCGAAATTCCATTTACATGGCTGACATTTGAACGTGGTGGTCATGGTGTGTTTGTATTAACAAAGGCACAATTAGAAGAATATCAAACCATATTTAATCAGCGAGTTGTAGCATAGGTTGTAAGAACAATGTCAGGAAATACCTTTGGAAAATTATTTACAGTAACCACATATGGTGAAAGTCACGGTTTAGGCCTAGGTGCTATTATTGATGGCTGTCCTCCAGGTTTATCGCTTACAGAAGAAGATCTTCAAATTGATTTAGATCGCCGTAAACCAGGGCAAAATCGTTATACCACGGCGCGTCGTGAAGATGATGAAGTGACCATAATGTCAGGCGTTTTCGAAGGAAAAACCACAGGCACACCGATCGGCTTAGTGATCAAAAATAAAGATCAGCGTTCAAAAGATTACGGCAATATTTCGGAAAGTTTTCGTCCAGGCCATGCTGATTACACTTATTGGCAAAAGTACGGCGTGCGTGACTATCGTGGCGGTGGTCGTTCATCAGCACGTGAAACCGCTATGCGAGTTGCTGCTGGTGCTATTGCGAAAAAGTTTTTAAAAGAAAAATTAGGTATTGTGGTACGTGGTTGTGTAACACAAATTGCTGATGTTAAAGCCCAAACTTATGATTGGGATGTTGTTGAAACTAATCCTTTCTTTTTCCCTGATGCGAGTATGCTTGATGCCTTAGATGAAACTTTACGTGGCATTATTCGTGAAAAAGACTCTATTGGCGCTAAATTAACCGTGGTTGCTGAAAATGTACCGGTTGGTTTAGGTGAGCCAATTTTTGATCGCTTAGATGCGGACATTGCTCATGCCTTAATGGGGATTAATGCCGTTAAAGGTGTAGAAATTGGTGATGGTTTTGCTGTAGTTAACCAAAAAGGCTCAGAGCATCGTGATGAATTAACGCCTAATGGTTTTGCAAAAAATAGTGCCGGTGGTGTTTTAGGCGGTATTTCATCAGGGCAAGATATTGTTGCCCATATTGCGTTAAAACCTACTTCAAGTATTGGTGTTAGTGGTAAAACTATTAACAAGCAAGGTGAGTCAACCGACCTTATTACTAAAGGGCGCCATGATCCTTGTGTTGGTATTCGTGCCGTGCCAATTGCAGAAGCTATGCTGGCATTAACCTTAATGGATCACTTCATGCGTAATCGTGCGCAAAATGCTGATGTGTTCTGTGAAACCCCTAAAATATAATGTTCTAGAGGCTAGAGGCTAGAGGCTAGAGGCTAGAGCATTAGTCTATTTAAAGAAGCGAGTGTTAATAGCGATAAAGTCAGCTTTATCATTATGCACTCGTTTTTTCGTATTTGTATTGTTAAGTCAAGTTATTAGGTTAAAAAACCAATGTCACCATTATTCGTTAAATCTGCAACTACTTATTTTTGGTATTTTGGTGTACATGGTTTAGCGATACCATTTCTTGCTTTATTTTTAAATTACCGTGGATTTAGTTCATTAGCGATTGGTGAATTACTCGCGATTTATACTGCCACCCGTATTCTGGGACCAACCTGTTGGGCAATGTTTGCCGATAAAACCGGTAAACAATTATTTGTTATTCGCTTAGGGGCTTTTTTAGCCTTTGCTTGTTTTTGTTTGTTATTTTGGGCACAAGGTTATTGGCCAATAGCATTTGCGTTAGCCATGTTTAGTTTATTTTGGACGGCGATATTACCGCAGCTTGAAGTAATGACGAATCTTGCAATTAAACGTAGCCCTAAAATTTATGCGCGTATTCGCTTATGGGGCAGCTTAGGCTTTTTCTTTACATCAGTGGTTGCTGGTGAAGTTATTGATGCTTATTCACCTGAAGCGTTTACTTGGTTAGGTTTCATCATTCTAGGATGTCTGTGGGGTTCTAGCTTATTGTTAAAGCAACCAAGAATGACCAAACAGGCGTTGCAAAATACCGGCTCAATTTTTGATAAATTATTGACTAAAACCTTCATTTGGTTTTTTTTAGCGGGTTTATTATTACAAATTAGTTTTGGCCCTTATTATTCGTTTTTTGCACTTTATTTACGTGATTTAAATTACCCAAGTTATGCTGTTGGCTTATTGATGGGTATAGGTATTTTTGCCGAGATCGCTATCTTTTTAATTCTTGGTACCTTATTTAAACATTTTTCAGTAAAAACGTTATTGGTGGCAAGCTTGCTATTATCAGCAATACGTTGGTATTTAACCGGTCATTTTGCTGATAGTGTTTGGTTATTAGCTTTTACTCAGTGTTTTCATGCTTTTAGCTTTGGCATGTATCACAGTGCATCTCTGCAATATTTACAAAGTCACTTTAATCGTAATCAACAAAATCGTGGTCAGGCCATATATATTGCTGGCGTTTATGGTATTGGCGGTGCATTAGGAGCTTATGTTGCGGGTGTTTTTTGGGCTGAAGGGCTTGGGGCTCAACTGGCTTATAATATAGCCGCATTTGCTGCTCTATTTGCGACAGGATTTGCTTTAATGTTGCCGTCAAAAAAATAATGTCATGAACTTGAGATAAAACTGTCAATTAACCTTCATAAGGCTAGGTTAGGGTGATATTACGTTAATTTAATTATGTAATGTTCATGATTTCTCATCAATTTAAGTGTGTTTTTGTCCATGTTCCTAAAACAGCAGGACAAAGTATTGAGCAATTTTTTTTAAATCTTCATCAATTGAGCAAGCAAGAAAAAGCGCAATTATATTTAATGAAAAATTCAGATCCTCAACGAGGTCCTGAGCGCTTAGATCATATGATGGCGGCAGAATATGTTGAATGTGGGCACTTAGCTAACGCTCAATATCAAAACTATTTTAGCTTTGCTTTTGTTCGTAACCCTTGGGAAAGGCTAGTTTCGGAGTATTTGCATAAAAAAATCGACAAAAAAATGTCGTTGAAAGAATTTGTGCTTTCAGCTTGGCCTGAAACCAAACTGTTTTGTGACAAATATCGCCATGTTATGCCGCAAGCAGATTATTTATTTGATGATAATGGTCACCAGTTAGTTGACTTTATTGGTCGTTTTGAACATTTACAAAAAGATTTTTCATATGTTTGCCAACAGTTAGCTATTGACGATTCGAGTTTGCCTCATAAAAATTCATCTTATAGTTTTCGGCGTTTATGGACACGTCGCTTTCGACACTTATTTCGGATAAATAAACGTGTGAATAAGCATTATAGTGAATACTATGATGAAGAGTTAAAACAGATAGTTGCTAAACTATACGCAAAAGATATAGCCTTATTTGGCTATGAATTTGAAACCGTCAGTCAACATCAAGAAAAACGCCAACTCAGTTTAGCAACCATGAACAATTAGTTTTAGAGGTAAGATCTTACCTTTTTTGTCTTTGTCGATGTTATAGCAGGGCGGATAATAGTTAGCGATTTTTTATCATCGAAAAAAGCCAAAGCCTTAATAAAGGAGCTTTGGCTTTTAATGCTAGCGTAAAAGTTATTTAACTTCTTCACCTGCTGCTTGTTTATCAGCATGATAACTTGAACGAACCAATGGCCCACAAGCTGCGTGATCAAAGCCCATTTTCATTGCTTCGCGTTGGAACATATCGAAATCATCAGGGTGAACATAACGCTCTACAGGTAAATGGTGCTTACTTGGCTGTAAGTATTGACCAATGGTTAACATGGTAACGCCATGATCACGTAAGTCTTGCATTACTTGTAAAATTTCTTCGTTGGTTTCACCTAAACCTACCATTAAACCTGATTTAGTTGGCACTGTTGGATTGGCTTCACCAAATTTTTTCAATAAATCTAATGACCACTGATAGTTAGCACCTGGACGCGCTTTGGTATATAAGCGTGGCGCGGTTTCCATGTTGTGGTTAAACACATGTGGCGGGTGTGCGTTTAAGATCTCAAGCGCTTTATCCATACGACCACGGAAGTCAGGCACTAATATTTCGATTTTGGTATGTGGTGAGTGTATTTCAATTTCTTTAATACATTCTGCAAATTGACTAGCGCCACCATCACGTAAATCATCACGATCTACCGAAGTAATAACCACATATTTTAGTGCCATGTCTTTTAATGTTAAGGCGAGTTTTTTTGGTTCTTCTTTATCTGCAGCTAATGGACGACCATGGCCAACATCACAAAATGGGCAACGACGAGTACAAATATCACCTAAAATCATAAAGGTAGCGGTACCGTGGTTAAAACACTCTGAAAGGTTAGGGCATGATGCTTCTTCACATACTGAATGCAAACCATGTTTTCTTAAAGAGGCCTTGATATGATCTATTTTGTCAGTCGTGCGTGGTAATTTAATACGTAACCAATCCGGTTTACGTAACATGGTTTCGCGCTCAGACGGGACAACTTTGATCGGAATATGGGCCATTTTATCGGCGTCGCGTAATTTTGTACCGGGTTCAACACGTGTTGTTTTAACTGTCATATTCTGTTTCCAAACCTGTTTTAAAGCTTAGCTCACTTGCGTTTAGCAATTGGCTTAAGTGTTTTATTAAAGATTGACCTGCTTCATTAACCGTTTGTGGACCGTTAATATCAGCAGTCTGAGCCATTTCTAAACCGGCATAACCACATGGGTTAATACGTAAAAAGGGGGCTAAATTCATATTTACATTCAGTGCTAGGCCATGAAAAGAACAGCCTTTACGAACGCGTAAACCTAATGACGCAATTTTTTTTCCGTCAACATAAACACCCGGTGCTTCGGGTTTTGCTTGTGCATCAATACCATAATCGGCAAGTGAGGCAATAATACCATTTTCAATTAAACTGACTAATTGACGAATACCCATTTTTCGACGACGTAGGTTGATCAAAAAATAGATCACTTGTTGCCCTGGGCCATGATACGTAATTTGGCCACCACGATCAGATTTTACCACCGGTATATCGCCAGGCATTAATAAATGCTCAGCTTTACCTGCTTGTCCTTGCGTGAATACGGGAAAATGCTCAACTAGCCATAATTCATCAGTTACCGAATCATCACGTGCATCGGTAAAGTCTTTCATGGCTTGCCAAATGGCCGTGTATTCTTGGTTAGCAAGTTGTCTTATAATGAGTGGTTGCTGCAAAGTGGTACTCGTTTACTTTTATCTAAAGTTAATGCGCGTGACGTTATAGGTAGCTACTGACACGCTTTTTCAGACAACCTATCCGGTTATCTATCCTCAGTTATAAAACGTAGCGAACTTGCTCGATAGCGTTTACCGTTTTGTATATCATCTCTATATGTTCTTTACTGGTCACTCGAACAGGAATAGAAACAGAATGATAGTTGCCTTTTGAGCTTGGCTTTATTTTGAATGTGTAATCTGCTGGCGTATGCTTTTGCAATTCAGCAATAATGAGATCGGGTAACTCATCACAAGCAACACCCATTACTTTAAAGTTTAGTACTGTAGGAAAGTCTAATAACTCATCAAACTTAGTTTGCATTTTTATCTCACTCAACATCGTTGTTACTTTTGTGTGAATTGCCTTTGCTAAAAATATCAGCGGCAATACAGCTAATGACTGACATTTTAACATTAAATTTAATCGAGGGGATAATTAAGATCATCTATGTTAGAAATCATTGTGATAACTAGTAGGTAGGATGAACATCAGAGTTAAAAAAACCTCCTAGTGGAGGTTTTTTTAAGAAATAGAAAGGTATTAATTAGTTAGCAAATTGCAGTTTGACATAATCAACTAAACGACTAAACATACCACCTTCATTAACTTCTGCTAACGTGACTAACGGATATTGGGCAATATCTTCGCCATCAAGCTGTAAAAATACTTTACCAACCACTGTACCTTTCGCAAGTGGTGCTTCTAGCTGACGATCTAACTCAAAGTTCGCTTTTAAATTTTTACGTTGGCCACGAGGAATGGTGATCGGTGTATCGGTTAAAATCCCTAAATCCACTTCTTTCACATCACCCATCCAAACGCGGTTGGTGGCAAACTTTTCACCAGCTTTATACGGGGTGAACGTTTCAAAAAAGCGGAAGCCATAGTTAAGTAATTTTTTACTTTCTACTTTACGTGCTCGTTCACTTTCAGTGCCCATAACTACACTGACTAAGCGCATACCGTCTTTAGTGGCGGAGGTAACTAAGCTATAACCGGCTTGTGAAGTATGGCCGGTTTTTATGCCATCAACATTCATGCTTTTATCCCACAATAAGCTATTGCGGTTATGTTGTTTAATGTTGTTGAAGGTGAAAGACTTTTTCTTATAAAGTACATATTCTTCAGGCACATCACGAATGAGCGCTACACCTAAAGTGGCCATGTCACGTGGAGTTGTAACGTGTTCAGTACTGTCTAAACCATGGCTATTTTCAAAATAGCTACTGCTCATACCTAACTGTTGAGCATGCGCATTCATCATATCAGCAAAAGCACTCTCACTGCCGGCAATGTGTTCTGCCATCGCCACACAAGCATCATTACCTGATGCTACAATAATGCCTTGGTTGAGATCAGAAACAGAAACTTCTGTTCCCACTTCTAAAAACATTAATGATGAGCCTTTAAAAACTGGATTACCCGTCGCCCAAGCATTTTTGCTGATGGCAACTTTATCCGTTGTACTAATATTACCTGAGGCGATTTCAGTGCCGATAATATAACTTGTCATCATTTTGGTTAAACTAGCCGGTGCCAATTGCATGTCGGCATTTTCTTCCGAAATCACTTTACCGGTATGATAGTCAATTAATATATGACCTTTAGCATTGATACTAGGTGGCGCGGGCATAATAAAAGCATGCGTAATAGAAGATACACCAAAGGTGACTGCGCCAATAATTGAAATGAGTTTGCTACGATGTTTAGCCGTTTTAAAAGGCATAACGTTCCTTTAAATTCTGATTATTAGTGGATGAGAAAAATGTTCATCGACAGTATATCATTTTTAAATTACTTGGCTATGGCTGAAACATTTCTTTACCAAATGCATTTTCGTAGCCAGCGCCTTTTAATTGCTGCAACATTAAAAAACGCTCACTTGGGTTTTTAAATGGCCCCATAATAATTCGGTACAAGCCATTGCTAGGTTGCGATATGACAGGGGTTTTGTATTTGTGAGTTAATGAGGCAATTAAACTTTTTGCCATGGTTGGGTTTTGTGTTGCAAATACTTGAATATAAGGTTGTTTAATCGCTTTGTTTACTTGTGCTTGTACTGGTGTTGGTTCGGTAAATTCTGCTGGTTGATGTGTGGTACTCAAAGGCGTTACCGGTGTTATTGGTGTAGTAATAACCACCGCAGGGGTAGGGTCTTCAACGGGCGGTGTAAAATCGGTGATCGCTTCTATTTCAACTTGGGCAGTGCCTGTTATGCCTAATTTATAAGCGGCGCTATAAGATAAGTCGATGATCCTACCAGGGTGGAAAGGGCCTCGGTCATTAACGCGAACAATTGCAGTACGATTATTTTCTAAATTTTTAACTTTTACATAAGTAGGTAAGGGCAAATTTTTATGGGCGGCGGTCATGGCGTACATATTATAAATTTCACCATTGGAGGTTAAATGACCATGAAATTTTTCGCCGTAAAATGAGGCAATACCTTTTTCTTTGAATTTTATTGCGTTTGGCAATACCAAATAGTTTTTACCGCGGACAGTATAATGTTTATTACCACCTCGGCTTAACGCTTCGGCTCGAGGGATAGCGTCTTTTAATTCTGCCTCACTTGGTGTTCTGCTTGGCACGGAATCTTTATGCTGCTGGTATCGACCTGTTGGCGCACAAGCCCCTAATAGCACTAATAAACTAAAACAACAGAGAATATTTTTGAAAGAAAATTTGATAACAGACATAAGAGGATAATTTACCTATTTGATGTACTTATTTTGATAATGCGCATTGTTGAGCCAGCTAACCTTCAGGTTAATTGATAAATTAAGCAATGAAACGTTTTCGGGTACTGATCGCCATTAATATGCCAAACCCCGCCATTAATGTCACCATTGATGTGCCACCATAACTGACGAGGGGCAGTGGTACACCAACAACAGGTAAGATACCGGAAACCATACCAATATTCACAAAAACATAAACAAAAAAAGTTAGGGTTAAGCTACCGGCTAATAACTTAGTAAAGGCTTGCTGAGCATTAACTGCTATCCATAAGCCGCGCATGACTATTGCTAAATAAACCAGTAGTAATAACAACACGCCGATCAAACCAAATTCTTCACTAAACACAGAAAAAATAAAGTCGGTATGGCGTTCCGGTAAAAATTCTAGCTGTGATTGAGTGCCTTGTAACCAGCCTTTGCCTGTAATGCCGCCTGAACCAATCGCGATTTTTGATTGAATAATATGGTAGCCGCTACCTAAAGGATCTGCTTCTGGATTTAAAAAAGTTAAGACGCGTTGTTTTTGGTAATCTTGCATAAAAAAATACCAATGGATAGGCGCAAATAAGCCAGCTAAACCACCACAAACGGTAATTAACTTCCAGCTAGCACCGGCAAGAAAAATTACAAATAACCCTGAACTAGCGATTAACAATGACGTCCCTAAATCAGGTTGTTTGGCAATTAATAAGGTAGGAATTAATACTAAAATAAAGGCAACAACAATATCTTTAATTTTAGCCGGTAAATTGTTTTGGCTAATATACCAAGCGATCATTATAGGAACGATCAATTTCATTATTTCTGATGGTTGAAACTTCATAAAGCCTAAATCTAACCAACGTTGTGCGCCTTTGCCAATATGGCCAAAAAGTAAAACCGCAACCAATAATAAAATGCCGACAATAAATACCGGTACCGCCCATTTTTCATAAACGCTAGGGGGAACTTGGGCAACGGCAAACATCACTAAAAGGGCAATGCCTAAACGGGTAATTTGTCGGATCACTAAGGCAGTTTCTTGGCCTCCAGCACTATAAACAACAAATAAGCCTAAAATCATTAAAGTGATCAGTCCTAACAATAATGGTAAATCGATATGAAGTTTTTGTAGCAAGGTTTGTTTTTTGGGGCTGTCGTGATCTTGTGAAAACATTAGTTTGTGCCTTGGCTAGATAAGGTATTGACCCGTGGAGAAATACTTTCATGCTCTAATGTAGAAAGGTGGTGCAAGTTATGATCATGCTCAGCGTGCTCTAGTGCCGAATGTGAGGCAAGCATAAAGCTGGTAATTTCATGTTCAGCAAATCGTTGACCAAAATATTGATCCATTATTTGACGAGCAACAGGAGCCGCGTTGGTAGCGCCACCACCTTTAGCAACGTTCTCCATGGCAACGGCAACCACAATTTCAGGGTTGTCAAACGGAGCAAAAGCAATAAACATGGCATTATCACGTTGGTTTTCTTGTGTTGTTGCCGCGTCATATTTTTCATTTTCGCCTAGACTCGCTACTTGTGCAGAGCCGGTTTTACCAGCCGCATCATAATGGCTACCTTTAAAAGCATTATGTGCTGTAGCGCCAAATCTTTGCACCGTATTATGTAAGCCATCAAGAACATGTTGCCAGTTTTTAGGATTATTTAAAACGATTGGCGGTTGCGTTTCATGATTGCTGTCATCGGTGATGTCGTCTGCGCTTTCTTCATTTATGTTCGCGCTAGCTTCGTCGGTGGCATTATCTGCCGCTAATAATAATTGCTCATTGGGTTGTGGTGTTTTTACGGCTTGGCTTTCATTAATACTTGCTACGAAATGCGGCGCTTTAATTTTGCCTCTATTGACTAATATCGACGTGGCTTGTGCTAACTGTAATGGCGTTACTAACCAAAAACTTTGTCCAATACCAACAGAAATTGTTTCACCGGCATACCAAGGCTTATTTTTATTGGCGCGTTTCCATGCGGCGCTAGGTAAAATACCGTCACTTTCTTCATGAATATCAATACCGGTGTAATCACCAAAGCCAAACTTTTCCATCATATTGGAAATACGATCAATGCCTAATTTGTAAGCAAGATCATAATAATAAATATTACAAGATTGCTCTAAAGAACGGCTTAAATCGACCCAGCCATGTCCCCATCTTTTCCAATCTCGATATTTTTTTTCTACATTATCAATTTGATACCAACCAGGATCCCAAATTTTACTATCAGGAGTAATGATATTTGCTTCTAGGCCTGTTAAAGCAATAAAAGGTTTGATAGTTGAAGCTGGCGGATAGCCTTGTACCGCGCGATTAATTAAAGGTAAATCTTTTGAGCCAGTTAATTTACGATAGTTTTTAGTGCTTATACCATGCACAAATAGGTTGCCGTCGTAACTGGGGTTGGAATACATGGCAATAACGCCACCATCACGGGGGTCTAGTGCCACAATAGCGCCACGCTGGCCAATTAAAGCGCGTTTAGCTACCATTTGTAACTCAATGTCTAGGCTTAGTTTGAGATCTTTACCGGGGGTTGGCGGAGTAAAGCTTAAGGTACGAATGATACGACCTTGGTTATTTATTTCTACTTCTTGATGGCCAATGTCGCCATGCAAAATGCTCTCATAGTATTTTTCCAGTCCGAGTTTGCCTATATCCCTTGTTGCTTTGTAGTTATCGGATTTATTTTGTTCTTCTAATCGGATTTCGTCACGTTGATTAATACGGCCAACATAACCTAAAGAATGCGTAGTTAATTCAGCAAAAGGGTAATAGCGTTTTAATCTTGCTTCAACAAAAACGCCTTGAAATTTATGCTGATTTACCGAAAATAAAGCAACTTGTTGTTCACTTAATCGGGAAAGGAGTTCAATCGGCTTAAAACGACGATGGCTACGCAGGGCTTTAAAGAATTTTTTTTGTTTTTCTTCACTAATATCAAGCAAGGCGCTTAATGTCACAATAGTGTCGTCAATATTGTCAACTTGCTCAGGAATAATTTCTAAAGAATAGACTGGTTTGTTATCGGCTAATAGTACACCATTGCGATCATAAATTAGACCGCGGTTTGGCGCTACGGGTAACAGTTTTATACGATTATCGTTTGAGCGGGTTTGATACTTTTCATATGCATCTACTTGTAAATCGTAAATGTTATTAAACAGTACTAACACCATTATTACAATACCAGCAAACGCGATCACAGAACGACGAATAAATAAATTAGCTTCCGCCGAATGATTTCTAATGGTGACGCGTTTGTTTTTAACCATGTTACTCACGATGGTATGGGTGATTATTATTGATGCTCCAAGCGCGGTATAAGCTTTCAGCGACAATAATACGCACCATAGGGTGTGGTAAAGTTAAGGGAGATAATGACCATTTTTGTTCAGAAGCGGCAATACAAGCAGGCGCTAAACCTTCTGGTCCGCCAACTAACAGAGCAACATCACGACCATCTAACTGCCATTTAGACAAGTTATTAGCGAGTTGTGGTGTTGTCCAAGGTTTACCTTCTACTTCTAGGGTAACGATGCGATTACCTTTAGGAATAGCAGCTAAAGTTAATTCACCTTCTTTATCTAAAATACGGGCAATATCTGCATTTTTGCCGCGTTTTCCTGGCGGTATTTCCACAAGATTAAATGACATGTCACGTGGAAAACGGCGACTGTATTCATTAAAACCTTGGCTAACCCAAGCTGGCATTTTATTGCCAACAGCATATAAAGTAAGGTGCATTACGGGCTTATTCTTCCCAAAGTTGCTCTAATTGGTAAGTATCGCGAGTGCTATCTGTCATGATATGAACAATAACGTCGCCAAGATCAACTAATGACCATTCACCAACATCATTACCTTCAATACCTAAAGGGTTAACGCCTTCAGCTCGGCATTCCATAGCAACATTTTGTGCGATAGATTTTACATGACGGTTTGAGTTACCTGAGCAAACGATCATCTTTGAAGCAAAACTTGCTTTTTTAGTGATGTCTAAAACCGTAATATCACGGCCTTTCATGTCTTCAATTTTTTCAGTTACAAATGCGGTTAACGCTTCAGTTTGCAATTTATTTGTCCTAACAAGAGATTTTTCGACATATTAGCATTTTTATTTGATACAGGTAACATTCTTGCGCGAGTAAAATTAATAAAGTTGGTGCTGTAAAATATACTGATAGACTTTTTCGGGTAATTTATTTTTTATCGCCCCAGGCTCTGTCAATAAAGTCCGTATTTCGGTAGACGATATATCACTTAACTTTTCAGGCATGATCAAGATATTACCGGCATTACTGAGGTGATCCGGCGAGGATAACGAGGCAAGATCTACTTTTGCTTTTGGCTGGTCGCCAACGAATATTAAATAGGATTTGAGCTCTTCAGGTATTGACGTTAATTGGTAACCTGGGCGTGGTGATACTACGATGTTAGCTAAACTGAGGATATCTTGCCAACGATGCCATAAGGTTAAGTCTATTAGTGAGTCCATGCCGATAAAAAAATATAAGGCTACTGGCGTGTTTTGCGCTTGATATTCATGATGAATTTCTATCAAGGTATCAAAGGTATAAGAGGCATTACCCCGAGTTAGCTCTCTGCCGTCAAAGGTAAATATTGGGTAGTCTTGGCAAACTAACTTCACCATAGCTGCACGATGCTCATTGTTTGAATAAGGACTGCTTTTTAGCGGTGATACATTCGCTGGAATAATATGAACTTGGTTCAAACCGAGTAACTCAGCCGCATGTTGGATAGGGAAAATATGGCCAAGGTGAATGGGGTCAAAACTACCACCAAACAAACCGATTTTTTTTGTTTGTTTACCGGCGTTGTTATTTATTTGGTGTTTAAGCAAACTCATAATTTAATGGGAAATTTTGCGTAAGTTGGCCTTGATATAACGACAAACAAACGTCGGTTAACATAATAAAGGGATTAAAATCACTGCTGGTTTTACTGATCAAATCTACTTGGGCTAAACGGGCTAATGCAATGTCAATATTGTCAATGTTGATGGTATTAAGTGCTTTTTGATAAAGCGGCTTACGTTTATCCCAAATGCGATATTGTTTATAAATAGCTTGAATATTTTCGCCTTGGTTAAGCTGGCATTTCATTTGATAAAGCTGTTGAAACTCTTTATGTAGCACCCAAATAATTTGCGCGGCATTAGTGCCTTCATGTTGCAAGCTATCAAGAATTGCGCTGCACTTTTTTAAATCACCATTTAACAAGGTTTCGGTTAATTGAAAAGGATTGAACTTAGCTTGTTTAATGGTGAGTTTTTCAATGTCGTCAATTTGAATCGTTTGTGAACCATAGATTAACGCCAGCTTTTCTAGCTCTTGGGCCAGTGCGGGTAAATTACCTTCAAAAAATTCGGCTAAAAAATGGCTAACGTCATTGGGTAAGGTTAAGTTAAGTTGCTTGGCTTGTTGCTGTAACCAGCGCTGTAAATGTTGGCCATCAATGTCATATAGAGGTAAATAAACGCCATGTTTATCTAAGGCGGTAAACCATTTTTTCTTGCTTGTAGCGGCATCAATTTTTGCGCCATGAATTAACAAAATAATATCGGGTATTAATTTATCTGCTAGTGAAGTCAGTACTTTGGCACCTTCGACACCGACCTTACCATTTGGGATTTCCAGTTCAATAATGCGTTGACTGGCAAATAAACTCATCGATTGAAATTCATCAATTAAATAAGCCCAGTCAAATTTATCGTCAGCGGTCAGCCTAACCACTTCGCTGAAACCTTGCGCCATTGCATGGTTTTTTATTTGATTGATACTGTCAATTTTTTGCCAAGGTTCATCACCAAAAACCAACCACACCGGTTTACAGCCTTGCGAGCTTAATGTTGTGTGTAATTGGTTATGGTAAATACGCATTTAATGCCTTGTTGGTAACTTAAAAGAAGGTAAATTTAAAATTGAATGCTTGCCATAGCGCGTAAAATTCTATCAGCGGCAACTTGTCGCATTTCACTTAATAATAAGTTTAGCTCACGCGATTTAGCAAGCGCAAAATCAGGATCATCTTGATAATCACGATTAAGTTCAAACTCAAAATTTTGAGGTTCTTTGCCAGCAATTAATAACTGATATTTCACCGTGTAAATCAGTTCATATTCAGCCACTTGGCCATTTGGAAATACCGACAAGGTACGACGGTCTAAGGTGTCTTTTAAAATATGTAACTCAGGTACCACTTGCTTTGATGATGATTTAAGTTGGTTGCTAGCAACAACATTTACCTGATTAATGGTTAAATGTTGTTTTACTAACCGCGTTAATTCGCCATATTTATCTGTTGAGGTAACCTTTAATGTTTGTAACTCTTCAGGTAATAAATATTCCCCTCTGAGTTGAAAACCACAACCGATAGTTAAACAAGTGCACAGTAAAATACTGAGCACTTGATAGGCATTTTTAAAAGACAAGCTTGTAAACGACAATAAACTTAATGGCATAGCGATTAGTTAGCCACAATATTCAGTAATTTACCAGGCACATAAATGACTTTGCGAATGGTTGCACCGTCGGTATGTTTACTGACATTTTCATCTGCTAAGCCAATGGCTTCAACGGCTTCTTTAGTCGCGTCAGCGGCAACGGTAATTTTAGCGCGTAACTTACCGTTGACTTGCACTATGATCAGTTTTTCATCTTCCACTAAAGCCGCGTTATCAACTGCTGGCCATAAAGCATCTTCAACAGGGCTTGCATGACCAAGATCTTGCCATAATTGGTGTGATAAATGTGGCACAATTGGCGTTAACATTAATACTAAGGCATTAATGGCTTCACTTAATACCGCTTTATCTTCAGCGGTTTCGGAGCTTGCTTTTGATAAATGGTTTAATAATTCCATGATTGAAGCAATCGCGGTATTAAAAGTATTACGACGGCCTATATCATCAGTAACTTTGGCAATGGTTTTGTGTAATTCACGGCGTAAAGTTTTTTGTGCTGAATTTAAGCTTAATTCACTTGCTGTTTTAATTTCTTCACCAGCGGTTGCTTCAGTAAAGTCATGAACCAATTTCCAAACACGTTTTAAGAAACGATGGGCACCTTCAACACCTGAGTCAGACCATTCTAAAGTTTGCTCTGGTGGCGAGGTAAACATAATAAATAAACGAACCGTATCAGCGCCATAAGTATCAATAACTTCTTGTGGGTTAATGCCGTTGTTTTTAGATTTTGACATTTTACTCATGCCAGCAGAAATTACTGGCTGACCGTCAAGTTTACTAATGGCCGATTCGATACCACCTTTGTCATTACGAGTCACTTCAACATCGCTTGGCGCTATCCACTCTTGGCTACCGTTTTTACCTTCACGATAATAAGTTTCAGCTAATACCATGCCTTGACATAATAAGCTTTTAAATGGCTCGTCAGATTTTACTAAACCAACATCACGTAATAATTTATGGAAAAAGCGAGCGTACAATAAATGTAAAATAGCGTGTTCAATACCACCAATATATTGATCAACCGGTAACCAATAGTTAGCTTTTTCTGGATCTAACATTGCGGTATCGCTATCTGGTGAACAGTAACGGGCGTAATACCAAGACGATTCCATAAAGGTATCAAAGGTATCGGTTTCACGAAATGCCGCTTCGCCATTAAAAGTGGTTTTTGCCCATTCAGGATCATCTTTAATTGGTGAAGTTACACCATTCATAACAACATCTTCAGGAAGTTGTACTGGTAATTGATCTTCAGGTACTGGTACTGACGTGCCATCAGCTAAGTTAATCATTGGGATTGGTGTACCCCAGTAACGTTGGCGTGAAACACCCCAGTCACGTAAACGGTAATTTACCTTGATTTGGCCTTTACCTTCAGTTGATAACTTATAAGCAATAGCTTTGAAGGCTTTTTTGAAATTTAAGCCATCAAACTCGCCTGAATTGATAAGTTTACCTTTTTCCGTGATTGCAGCTTTGCTAATGTCGTCATCGTCAGAACCTGCAATCACTTGTTTAATTTCTAAACCGTATTTAGTGGCAAATTCCCAGTCACGTTGATCGTGTCCTGGTACTGACATTACCGCCCCTGAGCCGTAATCAATTAAGACAAAGTTAGCAGCCCATACCGGTACTTGCTCACCGGTTAATGGATGAATTGCTTTTAGGCCGGTATCAACTCCTTTTTTCTCAATGGTGGCTACATCAGCTTCTGAGGTATTTGCCGTTTTACATTCAGCAATAAACTCAGCTAATTCTGGATTATTTGCTGATGCTTTTACTGATAACGGATGATCCGCAGCTAGTGCCACATAAGTAACACCCATTAAGGTATCTGGGCGAGTGGTATAAATGTCAAAACTTTCATCAGAATTGGCTAATTGAAAGGTCATTTCCACGCCTTCAGAGCGGCCAATCCAGTTACGCTGCATCGTTTTAACTTGCTCAGGCCAACCTTCAAGTTGGTCTAAGTCGTTAATTAATTCTTCTGCGTAATCGGTTATTTTAATAAACCATTGTGGAATTTCTTTTTTCTCCACAATCGCGCCAGAACGCCAACCACGGCCATCAATAACTTGCTCGTTAGCTAATACGGTTTGGTCAATTGGATCCCAGTTAACGGTTGCATTTTTTTTGTACACTAAGCCTTTTTCGTAAAGTTTAGTGAAAAACCATTGCTCCCAGCGGTAGTATTCTTTTGAACACGTGGCGAATTCACGATCCCAGTCATAACCAAAACCTAACGATTGTAATTGGTTACGCATGTAATCAATGTTTTCATAGGTCCACTTTGCTGGTGCTGAGTTATTTTTGATTGCCGCATTTTCAGCTGGTAAGCCAAAGGCATCCCAACCCATAGGTTGCATGACATTTTTGCCTTGCATACGTTGATAACGAGAAATTACATCACCAAGGCTATAGTTACGAACGTGCCCCATATGCAAACGACCACTAGGGTATGGAAACATTGAAAGACAATAATATTTTTCTTTCGTTGCGTCTTCTACCGCTTTAAAGGTTTTGTTTTTAGTCCAAAATTCTTGAACTTTAGCTTCAATGGCTTGTGGGTTGTATATGGCTTCCATTAATGTTTCTCAAATACTCAATTTATCTGGCTGTGCGGCGAGCTGTTTAGTAAAACTCGGTTTACGCCAATAGTGGAAAAATAATCGGCAGATAATACCTTATCCTAAGCGTCAACAAAAGTTTAATTCATTGAATGTTACGTTGAAAAATGCCGAAAGCGGTAAAGTTCGTAAAATTTCTAACAAAGCCTATACTCAAGAAAATATTTGTAGGCTTTTACGTGGAGTTGGTCATGGCTGAACAAAAAAATTGGTTTACTCAAGCAAATGAAAAATTAGGGCGTTGGTTGGCTGATGTGAAACAACAAGAGCTTTTAGATATTGGGAGTTTTGTCAATCAAGCGAAAGAAATTTTAGCGGCAGCCGAAAGCCTTTCTCAAGAGCAAATTACTCAATTTACGTTAAATTTACAAAATGATTTAACTGAGTTTTATCAACAAAACTTGCAAGAAGCCAAACATTCAATTTATTTGGCGATTATGGAAGAAACCTTATGGCAAACATTGTCTGAAATGACTGATAAATCGCAAGTTGAATGGGCGGAGTTACAGGAAGACTTTCAGCATAAAGGTAAATATAAAACCGGCGATATTATTGGTTTTGGTATTTTAGAGTGTCAACTTTGTCACAAAGAACATCACTATACGCATTGTACAGAAGTGACAAATTGTATTGATTGTGGTCATCATGACTTTGTTCGTAAGCCATTATCGCCATAATCGTTAATTTATTGAAATTAAGTACTAAGTTAACCTAGGGTCTGTTGCTCTTTGTTTATATTTTCAGCCATTGCCCTGTGGGCTGAGGCTAAAATCGCTTTACAGGACGTTAAAAGTTATTAGTTTAGATGGCTAAACGAGATAATTTCAGCTTTGATTAAAACGATTTTATCTCTCAGCTGAATTATTAAACAAAGATATATAGCCCCTAAATAGTCACGATAAGTTTTGCCTTTCTTAGTACTCTAAGAGTAAACTGGTTTTATCAATTATTTCAAAAACATAACTGACTATTATTTGTTCAGTTTAAGCGAGCTTGTTTATGACAAAAGCAGTAGCATCATTACGTTTATCGGCCTCTCAATTAACCGCACATTTACCTTCTGAATTATTTAAAGCAAGCCCCGAACAAGATGATAGTCAACAAGCGTTTATTGGCCATGAAAGAGCCAAAGAAGCGTTAGATTTTGGCCTAGCAATGAAAGCGAATGGCTTTAACGTTTTTGCAATGGGTGAACCGGGTACTGGCCGACAAACATTAATAAAGCAAATGTTAGAGGAGGTGGCGAGTGCTGATCCAACACCTTCGGAATGGTGTTATATCAATAACTTTGATGATAGCCATGCCCCGCTGAAATTATATTTGAACCCAGGCGATGGTAAGCAACTGTTGACCCGAGTGAATAAATTTATTGATGAGTTGCTCGATTTATTTCCTGAAATTTTTGATAACCCTGGTTATCAACGACAAAAAGCGGCTATTGATCGTGAGTTTAATGAAAAATACGATGAAGCGATCGGCTTAGTTGAAGAAACCGCGTTAAATAAAAATGTCGTGTTATTTGAAGAAAAAGGTGAAATTGGTTTTTCACCTTTAGTTGATGGCAAACCATTAAGTGATAAAGAATTTGCCAATGTTGAAGAAGAAAAGCGTAATGAGTTTTATCAAGTATTGTCTGATTTAGAAGATTTATTGTCTGAGCAGTTATTAGAACTCCCCCTATGGAAGCGTGTTTCTTCTGATAAAATGCGCAAACTAAAATACGAAACTGCAGAGCAGAGTATTCGCCCGTTATTAAAAGAATTAGAGCATGAATTTACTAGCAATATTGGCGTGCTAACTTACTTAAGCAAAGTAAAAGAACATGTTGTTGATGCGGTGTTAGAAGTTTTAGTGGATGAGTCGAGCGATACCCCTCGTGATGATAAAGACGCCCGTAAAATGATGGTAGAACGTTTTTTACCAAATTTACTTATTTCGCAAAATGATAAGATTGGTGCGCCTGTTATTTATGAACAAAATCCAACTTACCAAAACCTGTTTGGCCATGTTGATTTTGCAACTTTTCAAGGCAGTACCTATACCAGTTATCGTTTGATCCGTGCCGGCGCTTTACATAAAGCCAATGGGGGGTATTTATTATTAGACGCCGATAAATTATTACATCAGCCTTTAGTTTGGTCACGTTTGAAGTTGGCGTTAAAAACGCAAGAAATTACCATTGAAAACCCGTATGCCGAATTTAGCCAACCGAGTTGGTATAGTTTGCAGCCGGAAAAAATTCCGTTAAATGTTAAAGTGGTGTTATTAGGTGATCCGGAAATTTATTACACCTTACAGGAATACGATCAAGAATTTACCGAGTTATTTCGTGTTTTAGCAGACTTTGATCGTCATTTATCCACAGACGAAGATAACTTAATTGCTTATGCCAATTTAATTCGTCAACGAGCGAAAAAATTAAATTATCCTGAAATTACCGATGATGCGGTTGCCGAATTAGTGCGTTATGCCTTACGTCGTGCTGAGCATCAACATAAAATTTCAGCCAATATTGTGCAAGTAAATGACCTATTAGATGAAGCCAATTATTTATGGCATAAAGCGCAAGATAGTGATCTTATCGAAGCTGACCATATTTTAAATGCCTTAGCGGCAAAACAGCGTAGAACAGGGCGTTTGAGTGAAACTTGGCTAAGTGAAATTAAAGAGCGCCAAGTACTGATCAGCACTCAAGGTAGCCAAGTAGGTAAAGTAAATGGTTTAACAGTATTAGAGATTGGCGATAGTGTTTTTGGTACACCGGCGCGGATCACTGCTACCGTTTATGCCGGTGCCAACGGTGTTACCGATATTGAACGTGAAGCGGAATTAGGCAAAGCGATTCATTCAAAAGGCGTGATGTTATTAACTGGTTATTTAGGGCATAAATACGGTCAAACCTTCCCGGTTTCTATTTCTGCTAATATCGCGATTGAACAATCTTATGGTCATATCGACGGAGATAGCGCCTCAATGGCCGAACTTTGCGCGCTTATTTCAGCCATTACTAAATTACCTATTCATCAAGGTATTGCTATTACGGGCTCGATCAATCAGCATGGTGAAGTGCAATCGATTGGTGGTGTTAATGAAAAAATTGAAGGTTTTTATCGCCTTTGCCAAGACGAAGGCTTAACGGGAGAGCAAGGGGTGATAGTACCTCGCACTAACGTTAACAACTTAATGTTATCTAATGATGTGATTGCAGCGGTTGAACAAGGGCAATTTGCGATTTATGCAGTTGAAGATATTGATCAAGCCTTGGCTATTTTAATGGCGACTGAGGCTGGCGAAATGAGTAAAACCGGACGTTATCCTCGCCGTTCTATTCATGGGCTGGCACTAGATAAATTATCAAGCTTTGCCGATTTATTAAATGGCCCAGATGAATAAATAGGCGGTATTGTCGATTGTTTCAATACTACTTTGAAATAATCGACAAGCACATATTTAGGTGCTCAACTAAAAAACAAAATTCATTAAAACGTTGTTCATTAAACTTAATATCATCATTATTATCTTTCGCTTTTTTATGCTGACCAGAAATTACACCAATGGTACGTTGATTAATTTGTACTAAAGCAAAAGCGGTTGGGCCATCATTCACTAGCGGCTCTAGCTCCTCAGAAATATAATTCAGCCACTTTTTATCCTTATAGTTAGTCACTCTTAAATTACTGTTGGTTTTTTGCATGTAGGTCATGATGTTTGGTTGACGTGACAATGAAATACTCATTTTGATATTTTCGTTAATATTATTTTTATTAAAATTAAAGCGTGCTTTTAACGCTTGTTTATCTTGGGTGAAAATAAATAAAACAGTTCGTTCAAAGTCAAAAACCTGACAAAGTCGTTCTAAACTTAATTGAAAAAAATGGTTAATATCACTGCTGGTTTTAGTGAGTGCAGATAACTCTTTAATAAAACTAAGCTGAGTTTGCTCAGGAGAGAGTGTGATTTGATTTTTGTTATCAAGCTCAACACTAATGGTAGGTAATGGCTTAATGTTTTCTTCTAGAATAGTTGCACCATAAGAAGCTAACATCTCAATAGCTTGGTTTCGGCAGTGATTTATTCGGGTTTTTAGTTGAGCAACGGTAATACTTTTTAATTGGCTAATTTCTTCTAATAATTCATAAAACACTTCTGAACTTGGTGGTGCGGTAATAAAAGCGCTTAATTTATTGGCGAGATAAATCAGTTTAATTTCACCCGTTCTGTGTTCAGGATGATCAAGAGCTTTTTCTAATAAACTACCTAAATTCCAGCTTTTGGCTAAACCGCGACTAATGCTATTAAAAGTACAGCCGATTAATTCAAGACAATAATCATCAAACTCAGCTTCTGTTAAATGCTCTTGATGTAACAGTTTTTCAGCTAAATCACCACCAACACTCCAAAAAGACGTTTCTCCAATGGTATATAACATTGCCGCTAAATATATTTCTTCTTGCGTATCCTCGTTATATTCTGACGTTAACATTTTTGCCAGAATACCAGCATAAAAAGATCGAGCCATTAATTCAGATAGCTTTTGGTAAGAATTAGGTGTTAACTTTTCGCTTTCAAATAAAGCCTCAATTAACGTTGAGGTTAAACAGACATTTTTAACTGCCTGCATACCAAGAATAACCGTAGCTCGAGAAACTGTGGTAATTTTAGGAAGGCCAATACGTTGGCTGTTATTAACCAATTTTAGAATGCAAGAGGATAGCGCTTGGTCATGCAGAATGCTTTTACTGAGCATGGGGAGCGAGGATTTATCGTCATTTGAAAATTTTTCGAGAATTTTTACAGTTGATGCAATAGCAGGTAATTCTTTTTTAGAAATTAAGCTAATCCATTGTTCTACAGCTTTTTTATTTTGGTGATTCATACCTGAACGACAACTTACATTCTTTCAACATATAATGATAATAACGGAAAAGTTTATTTAAGGCGTAACTAATTACTGTTAGTGCGTGGTATTTTTTATTGGTTTGTAGTAAATGATTGCTTTAATTTGTTAGTTCTGTATAATGCGCGCCTCAATCAAAGGGTTTGGCTTAAGGTCAAACAAGCGAAACAATTTACCTTATTTGTTGCTGTTATCAATTAACGGAAATTAAGTTAAATTTAATGGGCTAGATTGAATTCGATGGGGTTTTCCCGCCATATAAGACTGCTAATTTTTAGACTGCTAAATTTTTAGTATGTGCGAGTGTTGAAGTCTTCACGGTGGTTTCCTCTAATTTATACGCAGGTTTACCTGCCGTGAGAAGATAAAATTTATGACTGATACTAACAATGCCGTAATTGGCTTTGACGCTTTAGGCTTGCCTAAAGATTTATATAGCGCTGTAAAATCATTAGGATTTGATAACCCAACGCCTATTCAAGCTGCAACAATTCCTACTTTATTAAATGGTCAAGACGTTTTAGGTGAAGCCCAAACAGGTACCGGTAAAACGGCTGCTTTTGGCTTACCTGCATTAGCAACAGTTGACGCTAAAGTACGTAAACCACAAGTGATGATCTTAGCGCCAACACGTGAGTTAGCTATTCAAGTGGCCGAAGCTATTGAACAATTTGCTAAAAACATGAAGGGTGTAAGTGTTGCTACTCTTTATGGTGGCCAATCATACGGTCCTCAACTTTCTCAATTAGAGCGTGGTGCGCAAATTGTTGTTGGTACGCCAGGCCGTTTAATGGATCACTTACGCCGTAAAACGTTAAAATTAGACCATGTTAAGTTTTGTGCTTTAGATGAAGCTGACGAAATGTTAAACATGGGCTTTTTAGAAGATATTGAATGGACGTTAGAACATTTACCGAAAGAAACTCAAATGGCATTGTTCTCAGCAACTATGCCAGATGCTATTCGTAAAGTTGCTAACCGTTTCTTAAAAAATCCTGAGCACATTAAAGCGGCGAGAGTAAAACAAGTTAAAGCTAACATTACGCAATTAGCGTGGAAAGTTAGTGGATTAAACAAAAAAACAGCATTAGAACGTGTTGCTGAAGTTATTGACTATAAAGCAATGATTGTTTTTGTTCGTACCCGTAACGATACTGTTGAAGTAGCTGAGCATTTAGAACGTGCCGGTTATGCAGCAGCAGCAATTAATGGTGACATGAACCAAGCACAACGTGAACGTACGGTTGACCAGCTAAAATCAGGGACATTAACAATTTTAGTCGCAACTGATGTTGTTGCGCGTGGTTTAGATATTCCAAGCATTGACTTAGTTGTTAACTACGACTTACCTGATGATAACGAAGTATATGTTCACCGTATTGGTCGTACTGGCCGTGCGGGTCGTAAAGGCACGTCAATTTCATTTATTCGTCCACGCGAAATGTACCGTGTTCGTCATTATGAGCGTTTAACATCGGGCGTGGTAGATGACTTTGAATTACCAAGTATTGAAGAAATTGGTAAGTCGCGTATTGCAAAAACTCAAGCTCAATTGTTAGAGATCCTTGCTAAAGGTGACATGAGTAACATGATTGCAATCGTTGAAAAAATGGCTGAAGAGTCAGAAATGTCGATGACACATTTAGCCGCGGCTTTATTATATAACAAGCAATTAAAGCAACCATTAGAGCCAAAAGAAGATCCTAAACCGCGTCGTGAAGCTCGTGACAGAAATGACCGTGGTGATCGTAGTGATAGAGGTCGTGATGGTCGTCGTGATTCACGCAGTGATCGTGGTGACAGAAGTGAACGTGCGCCACGTAAAGCAAAAGTAGCGCGTACTGACGTTGATTGGCAAACTTACCGCTTAGAAGTTGGTAAAGAGCATGGCGCTAAACCAGGTGATATCGTTGGTGCTATTGCCAATGAGATTAAATTGGATAGTAGTTATATTGGCCAAATTAATTTATGTGAGCGTCATAGCTTTGTGCAATTACCTAAAGGTATGCCAGACAAATCATTTGCTCAGTTAAAACGTGTACGTGTTCGTCGCCAAGCCTTAGAAATCTCAGTTTCTGATGCACCGGTGATGACAGAAAGAAAACGTGAAAGATCAGACAGACCACGTCGTAATAACGCGTAAGCGCTGTTAAAAATAAAGAGAATAATATTCATGTAATTCTCTTTATAAAATTTATATAAAGAATATAAAAAGCGGTCATTGATATTATCAATGACCGCTTTTTGCTTTTTAATTCAAAAAGTTTAATGGGCTTGGTATTACTGTTTCAAATCATTAAAATCTATTTGTTCTATTTTTTTTCCAGCCTTCATATCTTCAAAAATATCTTGGTCAAATTGATCTTCTGATTTACCAATGATTAAAGTGACCATGCTATCACCTGTTACATTGACGGCGGTGCGAGTCATATCTAATAAGCGATCAACACCAATAATTAAAGCAATACCTTCTACAGGCAAGCCAACTTGTCCTAGCACCATGGCAAGCATAATTAAGCCAACGCCAGGCACGCCAGCAGTACCAATCGATGCTAAGGTGGCGGTTAAAATAACCAATAAAAAGTCAGCAATGGTTAAATCGACATTAGATACTTGGGCGATAAAAACGGTTGCTACACCTTGCATGATCGCCGTGCCATCCATATTAATGGTGGCACCTAAGGGCACCGTAAATGAGGCGATTGAATTTTTAACACCAAGTTTTTGAGTTGCTGTTTCTAATGTAACAGGAATGGTTGCGTTGCTACTGGCGGTTGAAAAAGCAAATAAAAGCGCATCTTTCATCTTTTTCAAAAAAGTGATCGGATTAAGCCCAGTTAATATTTTCAGGATACTTGGGTAGACTAATAATGCGTGGATAAATAATACCGCTAAAACCACTAAAAAATACGTTAATAAATTTAATACCGTTGACCAAGCAATATCGGTGAATAACTTAGCTAATAAACAGAAAACGCCATAAGGTGCCAAGTTCATTAAAATAGTAACTAAGCGCATTACAACCACATTTAAATCTTCAAATACTTTTGTTAACCGTTCACCTGCTTCACCTGATAAGGCGATAGCAATACCAAAAAGTAAAGCAAAAATAATAATTTGCAGCATTTTACCTTCTGAAAATGCATTAAAAGGGTTGGTTGGAAACATATCAATAATCACTTGTGTAAGCGCGGGGGCTTCTTTTGGCGCAAACGTGGTATCGGAGGTCATATTAACACCAACACCTGGCTCGATAAGTAAGGCTCCCACAATTGCTAATGTGATGGCGATTGCTGTTGTGGTTAAATATAACATTATGGCTTTACCGCCAATGCGACCTAATTTAGTGGTGTCTTTTAATGAACATGTGCCACAAATTAAAGAAACAAAAACGAGCGGTACCACCAACATTTTTAAGCTAGCAACAAATATTTGTCCAATCACCTCAAAAATGCCGTCAACCAACAAACCTCGTAATGAAATATCGAAAAAATATAATGAAAAAGTGAGATCACTATTATTTGGCATCAGCCATTGCAAGCAGGAACCAAGTAAAATTCCTGAAAACATGGCCATAACAATTTTATGCGTAAGCGTTGATGATTTGTTTTTATTCATAATTTGGACTAAATATTAATAAGTTAGAATTCGTCTTAACCATAGACTAACAGTAAACTTGGTAAGAAAAAACCGATCTGAAAAGTGTTTATAATTTTTAGTGACCTTTTTCATTTTTTTCAGGTAAGATGTTGAATGTATGATCATAAAAATATTCAGGGAGAGCATTACATGAAGCTACTTCGTCAGCTAAGTTGTTTGATGTTGTTATTCACTATCATTAGTTGTGGTGGTAGTGGTGGTAGTTTAAGTCGCGATGAGACCGATACTGGCGATGGTGGAGGAACGGGCACTACATCAGATGTAACGTTAACCCTCTCACTTTCAAATGATTATGTTACCAATTTAGAGCCTGCGGTTGTTTCAGCAACTTTAATGGATGGGACAACCCCGCTTGCTAAAGAACTGATTACTTTCTCGACATCTATAGGTGAATTGTCTCCTAGTTCAGGATCAGCCTTGACTGATGATAGTGGCATCGCGGTGATGAATTTAACTGCTGGAGATGTTCGAGGAGCCGGCACTGTAACCGCTTCTTATGGTGACAACCTTTCCGCAACAATTAATTTTTCTACTCAAGGTGATGATATTAATGTTGGTGGTGACGTTAATATTACTATACAACTGGTGAATGTTGATGGCGATCCAACAGAAACAATCACCTCTTCACGATCAGGGCAAATTATAGCTACTGTGAATGGTATTTCTGCGCCAGTTATTGTTACCTTTGAATCAACCGTTGGTGAAATACCTATTCCAACAGCGATTACAGACAGTAATAATCAAGCTAAAGTCGATATTTTAGCGGGCAGTGATTTAGGTGCTGGAACAATTACAGCGTCAATTGAAACAGGAGAAACCGGTAGTGGTTTTATTATCATCGGTTCAACAACTGTTTCTATGGGGAGTGGCACTCCATTTGTTAAAGGTGTTGCTAATATTTCTTTAGCGCAAATTTCAGCAGGCGGCACTTCAGTCGTTTCGGTAGATATTGTTGATGAAGAAGGTAACCCTTTTACTGAAGCAATTAATGTTAATTTTACTTCTAGTTGTTCTAGCAGTGCGATCCCTACAGCGATAATTAGTTCACCAATCTCAACATCAAATGGTAAAGCGACGAGCACATATTTAGCTCAAGGTTGTGTTGGTGATGATGTTATCAATATTAGTGCAAGTGCAGGCGGAATTAATTTATCTGCATCAGGTACTATCAATGTTTTACCTGCGGATGTAGGAAGTATTGAGTTTGTTTCGGCAACACCTGAATTGATTGCCATTCAAGGAGTAGCGAGTAGTGGCCGCCCGGCAAGTTCGGAAGTTTTATTTAGAGTGCTAGATACTAATGGCAATCCGGTAAACAGTGAATCTGTAGATTTTAAATTAAACTCATTAAATTCTGAATTTACCTTAACACCAACTTCAGCAACTACTGACGCTGAGGGTTATGTTCGTACTGTTGTTAATTCAGGAACGGTAGCTGGTTCAGTAAGAATAACAGCAAGTATAACTGACAGCTCACCCGTTATTTCAACGCAATCTTCCAACCTCAAAGCATCAACAGGTATACCTGATCAAGATAGTTTCAGTATTTCAGCTAGTATCTTAAATCCTGAAGCCTGGAATATTGATGGTCAAGAAGTCGAAATTACTGCTCGTTTAGCAGATGCATCTAATAACCCGCCACCACCAACGGTGGTTTATTTTACCACTGAAGGTGGTTCTATTGATGAAAACAACTCGTCTTGTACAACTGATAGTTCTGGTAGTTGTTCAGTTATTTGGCGTTCACAGCTTCCTAGACCAGAAGGTCATGTTTTAGGGGATATTAATAACCTTAACCATGTGCCTGAAACGATTAATACTATGGGGCAAAAATATGGTGGTAGAGCAACTATTTTAGCAACAGCTGTCGGTGAGGAGTCTTTTGCTGATTTAAATGGCAATGGCCGATTTGACTTATGTGAATCAACTGCCTTTTTAGGTGGAATATCAAAACCATGTGCTGCAGATGGTAGTTTTGATAATTCAGGAGCAGATATTGTTTACTCCGGCAATGATGTATCAGGAAAGCCATTTGATTTAAAAGAAGCTTTTGTTGATCACAACGAAGATGGCTTATTTAACCCAGCTGAAAATGGTGGGGAATTAGGGGGAGAATTAGAGGAACCTTCTGATTTCAATAATAATGGAATCTTTGATGATAAAGATGGTAAATATAATGGTGTGTTATGCTCTTTATCAACCGCTGTACCTAATACTTTTTGCTCTAGTGACCAATTTACTGATATTAGGGATTCGCTAGTATTAGTGATGTCTGGTAGCGATGCATATTTTGTCACTAACTCAACTTCAGATGCAGTATCATCAATGATTGATGATGATAATGATGCAACTACCCCTGATGTACCAAATCCAAATTTTGATGCAACAGATGATACTATTTATATTGCCGGAGAAAGTGTAGGTTCAGCCAGTGTGATTATTTCAGATTTGCATAATCAACCAATGCCACAAGGTACCACAGTTTCATTTATTGCAACGGTAGGTTCGGTACAAGGTGCTTCAAGTTTTACTTGGCCTAATCATAATAAAAATGGTGGTTTAGGGTTCGGAGTTTCTGTTAAAGGTCAAGAAGAGCCAGCAACAGGTGTTTTATTAGTTCAAGTAACAACACCGAGTGGAGCTACTTCTACTTATAATGCGATTAGAATTGTTATTCAGTAACTGCTGATGGCTTTATTAAAAATACCGCTTAACCGCGGTATTTTTTTGCCTGAATTTTATTATGGAGTGTAAATGTTATTTGCTACTAATAGAGCACCGATTAATACCGATAATTTTGAACCTCAAAGTAATATTGCTTTTGACATTCAAAATACACAGGCACATGGGCAAATGTTGTATTGTCTGCGTAATGCCAACAATGCATATCAGCATATAGGTAAAACTGCATTTTTTAACCAGTTAACTGACTATTTATCCAATGGTCATGTTATCTTTTATTTACATGGTTTTAATTGTACTAATGAAAAAGAAATTTTCCCTGATACTATTAAAATGCAAAGCGGCTTTGACGAATTATCTAGTGATCTAGAGGTTAAAGTTGTTCCCCTTATTTGGCCATGTGATGACGATAGTATTTTAGCCTTAGCAGACGATTATTTTGATGATCAACGTGCTGCTGATGCAAGTGAGATTGCTTTTGCGTTATTTATTGAGGACCTTGTCCATTGGCAAAATGCACAACTGAGCGCAGAGGCGAAACAAAAAGTTCATTTTCTTATTCACTCTATGGGAACTCGGGTATTTTATAAAAGCTTAACAAGATATCGCCAAACTATGGGGTTAACTTTAAAGAACTTAGCTAACAATATATTTTTAGTGGCGCCTGATGTTATCAATACGGCATTAGAGCCTGAGTGTGATGCCTCTGATATAGTTTCTGTTGCGGATAATGTTGTGATTTATTATGCAGTTGATGATTTGGCTATGTCGGCAAGTAGACTGGCAAATTCAACTAAAGGCGAATCACAGCAGCGTTTAGGGAAGTTAGGAGCTGCTGATATCACTAAGCTTCCAGAAAATGTGTATCAAGTAAACTGCCAAGATTTTAACAATCGTTTTGAATTGATTATTGGCCATCGTTATTTTATTCGCGATATGTTTAATAATATTAGTCCGGTGATTTATCATATGGTTGATGCTTTAGAGCAAGGTCAGATCACCCCTAATGTTATTGATCATCATTTATATCCAGAGCAGTGATTGATATAAGATATTATCTTAATGATTTTGCATAACGTTATTACTGCTAGTAGAATTCGCCTCAACTTATTTCTGTAGAATTTTATTATGCCTGTCAACTTACCCGAAATTAGCTCGCAAATATTAACACCAATTAAAGGTATTCGCCTTGGTTGGGCACAAGCTCATATAAAAAAAGCAAATCGTAAAGATTTATTAGTTATCGAAATCGCTAAAGGTAGTGCTGTTTCTGGCGTTTTTACGCAAAACCGCTTTTGTGCAGCCCCCGTTACCTTGTGTAAAGCGCATTTAGCGGCAAAAACACCGATCCAAGCGCTAGTGATAAATACGGGTAATGCAAATGCCGGAACTGGCGATATTGGTATGGCAGATGCTGAAAAAACGTGCCAGCAATTAGCAGAAATCATGGCTATTCCACAAAGTGCTATTTTACCTTTTTCTACTGGGGTAATTTTAGAGCATTTACCAATGGATAAATTATTAGCAGGGTTACCCTTGGCCGTGAGTAATTTATCGGCGGATCATTGGGCTGACGCGGCAACAACTATTATGACAACCGATGTTGCCCCTAAGGCTTTTTCTAAAACGATAGAAGCTGCGCAAGGTACTGTTAATATTACCGGTATTTCAAAAGGGGCAGGGATGATCCACCCTAATATGGCAACCATGTTAGGTTATTTAGCAACCGATGCCGATATATCTCAAACCTTGTTAGATGAAGTGACTAAAGAAATTGCCGATGTGTCATTTAACTGTATTTCAGTAGATGGTGATACATCAACAAACGATTCGTTTATTATCATAGCGACAGGCCAAGGTGATAGTGCTGCTATTACCTCTCGAAATGACGAAGGCTTTGCTGATGTTTACCAAGCGTTGGTTGAAGCGGCACAATATTTAGCTAAAGCCATTGTGAGAGATGGGGAAGGGGCAACTAAATTTATTACCGTAAATGTTGATGATGCCTTAACTGTTGATGAAGCTAAAACAATTGGCTTTTCAATTGCTAAAAGTCCGTTAGTGAAAACTGCCATGTTTGCTTCTGATCCTAATTTAGGGCGAGTTTTAGCGGCAATCGGTTATGCTTCGCGAGAATGTGAGTCTCTTCAAGATCTAGATACAAATAATTTATCACTTTATTTTGGTAATGTTTTAGTGGCTGAAAAAGGTGGTCGTGCGGCAAGCTATCAAGAAGAGATGGGACAAGCGATCATGAACGAAGCTGAAATTGAGATCACGGTAAAACTTAACCGTGGTAATGCCAGTACTACGGTATGGACATGTGATTTTAGCTACGATTATGTTCGAATTAATGCCGAATATCGCACCTGATCATTCTTATATTAAATTAGGTTAATTACTTTTTAACCCCGTATTATTCATTTAAAGCCAGATAATCATCAATGATTATCTGGCTTTTTTGTGGCAAATGGTTGAACTAAATTACTGTTTTAAACGTACAAGCATTAAGTACATGTGAAATGGTCGTTAGATGAAATTAATCAACGCAATTGCTTTTAATATTATTTGGTTTGGATGTATTAGCTATGGCGATAATTCTTTGCCTTATGTAGTGTTACTGCTAGCTTTACATTTTTACTTTATTGAACAACCAAAAACAGAACTCTATTTGGTGTTTGTTATTGCACTAGCAGGCATTTTTATTGATAGCTTGCTGACCAGTTTTAATGTGTTAAATTTTGAGTTTTTTAAATCAGAGTCGCAATTCAGGTTACCTTTTCTCAATATTCCTCTATGGTTAATGGCTCTCTGGTTTGCTTTTGCGGCCACGGTTAATCATAGCTTGGCATTTTTAAAACAGTATTTTTGGTTACGTATTTTTACTGGGTTAATCGCGTTTCCTTTAAGTTATTTCGCTGGATATCAGCTTGATGCGGTACAGTTTTCATTTTCAGTGTTAATAACCTTGTGTGTTTTATCATTCACTTGGGTAGTTTTTGTGGCGCTTGTTTTTCCTTATCTCATCACTGCAACATCAAACTCCGTTCATCAGCCAATAAATAAGGTGGAATAATATGTTTAAATTAGGGTTAAGTTCACTGGCGTTAATTTTTATGCTTACTTATCAAAGCGCTTTTTCAGCCGAAGTAAAAAATAATACCGATGAAGTTATCAGTTTTGAGGGCTATTACCAGCTTGGTCATGCTAGGTTTTCAATTTTGTTTTTTGATATTTACCATAGCCGTTTATTTATAAAAAATGAGCGCTTTAATCAAAACAACAAGCCGTATATTTTTGAAATAACTTACCTAAAAGATATCACTAATAAAGACTTAGTCGAAAGAACCATTGAACAATGGCAGCATTTATCAGTAGATAAAATGCGCTATCAGCAGTATATCCCCAAATTGTTAACACTTTGGCCAAATATTACCGCAAGCGATAAATTGGCGTTGCTTGTTCACGATAAAAAAAGTGTGTTTTATTACAATAATCGCTTTCTCGGCGAAATTAGCGATAGTGAATTTGGCGATTTGTTTCTTGATATTTGGTTGTCACCTCAAACCAGCCAGCCAAAATTACGACAACAGCTGTTAGGAATTCAATAAGATGAATGTTTTAATGCGTTACCTTATTTTCGGAAACCTCATATTACTTAGCTTTGTGCTTGTTGCTTGTTCAACCGATCAGAAACAATATGAACACAGCTCACCAAACTTCGATTTAAAAACCTATTTTAATGGTTCCATTACTGCATGGGGGATTTTGAAAAATTATAGTGACAAAGTTACTCGCCGATTTTGTGTTGAGATTATTGGCACTTGGCAAAACAACGAGGGTGTTTTAGCGGAGACTTTTTATTTTGATGACGGTGAGATAAGTTACCGCAATTGGCAATTAACCAAACTGAGTAATGGGCGATATATTGGTACGGCTGAAGATGTGGTTGGGCAAGCAAGTGGACAGGGTGTTGGCTTTAGTTTTCAGTGGCAATATCAATTAAAAATCATGGTTGATGATAGCGAGTACGTATTAACACTTGATGACTGGTTATATCAGCTAGATGAGTATCGTGTTTTTAATCAAACCGAGCTTAAAAAATTTGGCATTGCGGTGGCGCATTTAACAATATTTTTTGATAAGGCTAAACCATTACGGCAATGTGTTAAGCCTGAAGCCTGAAGCCTGAAGCCTGAAGCGTTAACTTTAAGCTAAAATTGCAATTAGCTGAGCGGGTATTTTAACTTGTTGAAGTTTTGTTATTTTTAAAGATATTTTCTAATGCGCTGGTCAGTGTTGGGTATTGAAATTTAAAGCCTGAGTTGAGTAATTTTTCAGGTACTACGTTTTGACCATAAAGCACAAGATCAGCCATTTCTCCTAACAAAAGCTGTAAAACTGTTTTTGGCACGCGACAAACACAAGGGCGGTTTAATATTGTTGCTAATGTTTTTGAAAACTCTTGGTTGGTAACGGGGGATGGCGCGGTTGCATTAATGATCCCGCTCAGCGCTTGGTTGTGTATTAAGGTTGTAATAATGTTGACCATGTCTTGTTTGTGGATCCATGACATATATTGTTCGCCATTACCGATTGGGCCGCCTAAGCCAAGCTTAAATGGTAGCAGCATTTTGGTTAAAGCACCTTGGTGTTTGTCGAGAACAATACCAGTTCTTAAAATACAAACCCGTGTAACGGCTTGGGTGCTTAAGGCAATATTTTCCCAAGTTTGACAAACATCATGGGTAAATTCTTGATAGCTAAGTTCAAAGCTTTCGGTAATTTTAGTTTCTGTTTGGCGACCATAAAACCCAATAGCGCTACCTGAAATAAAACATTGTGGTGGTGTTTCTGCGCTATTAATTTTATCGGCTAGCTGTTGAGTTAATTGCCACCGACTTTGGCAAATTTTATGTTTTTGTTTTGTTGTCCAGCGCTTATCTGCAATGGGTTCGCCAGCTAAATTAATCACCACATCTATGTTATTAAAATCACAAGCGTTTAATGATGAAAATACGGTTACTTGCTTAGGCAAAATAGCTTGAGCTTTTTGTTGATTGCGGGTTAAAGCGAACAGTTGAATTGATGGCGTTAATACAAACGTTTGAATTAAATGACGACCAATTAAGCCTGTGGCACCTGTGATAAAAATATTCATGGCTAGTTCCTCATTATGGTGTTGTTAGCTTAAGTTTAGGATAAACAAGTTGTAATCGTATTAAATCATTTAATAATAAACATATACGAATGTTAGCGATTTAAGATCATTTCACGTTCTTTTATTATTGGTCTGTTAATTGCTTTTTAATGGCAAAGTGTCAATAAATTATCGCGATAAAAGTGATCAATAATGCAGTTAGTTGCCCAATTTAAAAATTTTAATGCTAATAAAAATAAGTACTTATCTGGTATAGGTACGCCATTGTTAGTGATGGCTGCTTTAGGTATGGTTATTCTGCCTATGCCAGCTTTCCTTCTCGATATTCTCTTTTCTTTTAATATCGCGCTTGCTTTAGTCGTGTTATTAATCACGGTTTATACGCTTAAACCACTTGATTTTGGTTCTTTCCCTGCCGTTATTCTTATTGCCACAATTTTAAGGTTAGCCTTAAACGTTGCTAGTACTCGTGTCGTATTATTGGAGGGGCATGAAGGCCCTGCAGCTGCGGGTAAAGTTATTGAAGCTTTTGGCTCAGTGGTGATCGGTGGTAATTATGCTGTCGGTTTAGTGGTGTTTTTGATTTTGATCATCATTAACTTTGTGGTGGTAACCAAAGGTGCTGGCCGTATTTCAGAAGTAACAGCACGCTTTACTTTAGATGCCATGCCGGGCAAACAAATGGCCATTGACGCAGATTTAAATGCCGGTTTTATTACACCAGAGCAAGCGCGTGAACGTCGTATTGAAGTCACCAGTGAAGCTGATTTTTATGGTTCGATGGATGGTGCCAGTAAATTTGTTAAAGGTGATGCAATTGCCGGTATTTTGATTTTATTTATCAATATTATTGGTGGTTTGATCATTGGTATGGTGCAGCATGATTTATCGTTTGATGATGCGGTTGAAATTTATACCTTATTAACTATCGGTGATGGTCTTGTTGCTCAAATACCTGGTTTATTATTATCTGTTGGTACTGCGATTGTTGTTACTCGCCAGAATACCTCTAAAGATATGGGTGATCAGTTAAGTGAGCAATTAGGACAAGAAAAGTCGTTATATATTGCCTCTGGTGTAATGTTTGTTATGGGCATAATCCCAGGTATGCCACATTTAGCCTTTTTAATTTTTGCCGCTTTAACCGGAAGTTTGGCGTATTTTGGTGAGAAATATAAAAAAGCCAAAGTTAAAGAATTAGCTGAGCAAGCAAATATTGAAAAAGTTGAAAACAAACAACAAGAAGAAGAGGTGAAAGATCTTAATTGGGACGATGTTAATCATGTTGATATTATCGGATTAGAAATTGGTTATCGTTTAATTCCGTTAGTAGATAAATCCCAGGGCGGTGAATTATTAAATCGTATTAAAGGGGTGCGTAAAAAGTTATCGCAAGAGTTTGGCTTTTTAGTACCCGCTGTTCATATTCGCGATAATTTAGATTTAGAGCCGAATCATTATCAAATTTCATTAATGGGGGTTACCATTGGTGAAGCTGAAATTCGTCATGATCAAGAATTGGCTATTAACCCAGGTCAAGTATTTGGCAAGCTTGATGGTACACCAACCAAAGATCCTGCTTTTGGTTTAGACGCTGTTTGGATCAATCAAAACCAACGCGATCAAGCACAATCTTTAGGTTATACCGTTGTTGATGCGGCCACTGTCTTAGCAACTCATTTAAGTCAAATTTTAACCAATAATGCCGCGCAATTATTAGGGCATGAAGAAGTACAAAATCTCTTAGATATTTTAGGTAAGAGTTATCCTAAGTTAGTAGAAGGTTTAGTGCCTGATATTTTATCACTTGGCTCAATCGTAAAAGTATTGCAAAACTTGATGAATGAAGGTGTTGCCGTACGTGATATGCGTAGTATTGTTCAAACCCTTGTTGAATATGGTCCTCGTAGCCAAGACCCTGATGTATTAACGGCTGCGGTCCGGATCACTTTACGTAAGTTTATTGTTCAAGACCTAGTTGGTTCTGCCAATGAAATACCTGTCATAACTTTGGCTCCTGAGCTGGAACAAATGTTGCATCAGTCAATGCAAATGGCGGGTGATGATGGCGCAGGCATCGAACCAGGATTAGCAGAACGATTACAGAAGTCTTTAACTGATGGGGCTCAGCAGCAAGAAATGGCTGGCGACTCACCCATATTATTAACTTCGGGTATGTTAAGAACAGTTCTTGCTAAGTTTGTTAAATATACCATTCCTGGTTTACGGGTTATTTCTTATCAAGAAGTGCCTGATGACAAACAAATAAAAATTGTTAGCGCAATTGGTCAGTAAAAATTAAAGCTCATTTATCATTCAAAGTAACGGATAAATGAATACTGAATAAATAAGGGGTTATCAGTGAAAATTAAACGTTTTGTTGCAAAAGATATGCGTAGTGCATTAGAGCAAATAAAGTTTGAACTGGGTGCTGATGCAGTGATCATGTCGAATAAAAAAATACCGGAAGGTGTTGAATTAATGGCAGCGGTTGATAATCATCAAGCAATTGATAACTCACCAAGTACGTTAACAGACACAGTAGCTGATAGAGATGTTGGTCATGATCGAGTAACTTTACGAAGTCATCAACAAGCGAACCGCCAAGAACAGCAACCTGCAAGTGGCGCTAATACCATTACTAGCCATTTGCAAGATAAAATCAACAGTGGTGCTGAGGCGCCTGCAGATAGTTTATCGGCATTATTAAATCGTAAAGTGCAATCACAAGCCGATTTAGCGCAAGCGGCTAAGCAGCAAGTTCAGGCGGCCCACAATAGCCAAGCTGAGTTACCAATAGAAGAACAATTTAAAAACTTCACTCAACGCTTAGAAACCAATCAAATTGAACAAGCGACCAGTGTAAGCAATGAAACTAGCCCTGAAGTTAATATTAATCATCAAGCTCAAACAGCAACAACAGAATCAGCTGAAATTCTTAGAATGCGTGATGAAATGGCGTCTATTCGTCAATTACTTGAACATCAAGTTGCGGGTTTGTTGTGGCAAGATATGGCACAAAAAAATCCAAATCGTGCGGTATTAGTATCACGCTTACAAAACATGGGGATTGCTGAGCAACTAGCAGATCAATTTGCGGGCTATATTTCGGCTAATGCTAGTGATAAAGATGCTTGGCAACAAGTTAATGATATTTTAATTGAGCAGTTAAATACCACCAATAATGATATTATTCGCCACGGTGGTGTCGTTTCCTTAGTAGGCCCAACAGGGGTAGGTAAAACAACGACTATTGCTAAATTAGCCGCACGTTTTGCTCAAACTCATGGTGCGGATAGTGTCGCCTTAATTTCTACTGATACTTATCGTATTGCAGGCTTTGAACAATTAACGACTTATGCACGAATAATTGGCTGCCAAGCAAAACTTGCTAAAGATCATTTAGAATTAGATGATTTAATTCAACATTTTTCGGGTAAAAAGCTAGTATTAATTGATACTGCTGGTATGGGGCAACGTGATATGCGTTTATCACAATATTTATCAGCACTGATTTCAAATGCTAGAGTACGTATTCGTAACTATTTGGTGTTATCGGCTAATACCCAGCAACGTGTTATGCAAGAAAATGTTGAGCGCTTTAAAAAAATTCCACTTGCCGGCTGTATTTTTACTAAACTAGATGAAAGCCTAAGTGTTGGTGAAATAATATCCACATCTATCCAAAATGGCTTACCAATTGGTTATTTAACTGACGGTCAGCGTGTACCAGAAGATATTAAGGTTGCAAATGCTGAAAAGTTAGTTAGGCTTGCAGATAAAATGGCAACAAAATATGCAACAACTCATGCTTCAACATTGAATTCTATGCCAATGTCGTCAACAGCGTGTGCATAAATTGTAATAATAAGAATAAAGAAGTAAATTAATGATCGATCAAGCAAGTGGCTTAAGAAAAATGCAAGGCTTACAAAAAATTAAAGTCATCGCCGTTTCAGGCGGCAAGGGTGGTGTCGGCAAAACTAACGTTTCACTCAACACAGCTATCGCTTTAGGACAAATGGGAAAACGCGTTTTAGTACTAGATGCCGATTTAGGCTTAGCTAACGTGGATGTTATGTTAGGTTTACGCGTGCAACGTAATCTTTCGCATGTTATCTCTGGTGAATCTGAGTTAGACGATATTATTATTGATGGCCCAGCTGGTATAAAGATCATTCCTGCGACCTCAGGCACGCAATCTATGGTGGATTTAACGCCGTCAGAGCATGCCGGTTTAATTCGTGCTTTTAGTGATATGCAAACTCAATTTGATGTTCTTGTCGTTGATACTGCCGCCGGTATTTCAGACATGGTATTAAGTTTTGCACGTGCCGCCCAAGATGTGATGTTAGTGGTGTGTGATGAACCAACCTCAATTACTGACTGTTACGCATTAATGAAGCTACTTAGCCGTGATCATGGTGTGTTTAAATTTAAAGTTGTTGCTAATATGGTTAGAAGCCCAAGAGAAGGGCAGCAACTTTTTGCTAAATTGACGAAAGTTACTGATAGGTTTTTAGATGTCGCTTTAGAGTTAGTCGGCGTTGTACCTTTTGATGAAAATATTCGAAAATCCGTTCGTAAACAACAAGTGATCGTAGAAGCATTTCCCGATTCACCAGCAGCTAAAGCCTTTAAAGCCTTAGCCAAAAATGTCATGGAATGGCCAATCCCGCATCAACCCTCTGGTCATTTAGAATTCTTTATAGAACAGTTACTTGAAAAATAACGTTTAGCGGAGCTCATGTGGTAAAAGCTAATGCATACAATATACAGCAAGACAAAACGGCGTTGCTTGAGCAGCATACCGTTTTAGTTAAACGTATTGCTTACCATTTACTCGCTCGTCTACCTGCCAGTGTTCAAGTTGATGATTTAATTCAAGCCGGTATGATCGGTTTATTAGAAGCTTCCAATAATTTTGATATGAGCAAAGGTGCCAGTTTTGAGACCTTTGCTGGTATTCGTATTCGTGGCTCAATGCTTGATGAAATAAGGCGTGGCGACTGGACTCCGCGTTCGGTTCATAAGAATAGCCGTATGGTTACAGAAGCAATAAAAACCTTAGAAGCAGAATTAGGCCGTGATGTTTCTGATAGTGAAGTTGCTGAAAAACTTGATATTTCGTTAAATGAATACCATCATATTCTTAACGAAGTAAGTACAGGTAAAATAATAGGAATAGATGATCTAGGTGTAAATGAAGATGCTATCCATTTTGATGATGATGCTCAGCATGATGATCCATATCAAAACATTGAACATAGTATTTTCAAAAAAGCCTTAACTGATTGTATTTCTTCTTTACCTGAGCGAGAAGCTTTAGTACTGTCGTTATATTACGATGAAGAATTAAACTTACGGGAAATTGGTCAAGTACTTGATGTCAGTGAATCAAGAGTTAGCCAAATTCATAGCCAAGCGATGCATCGTGTAAAAGCACGTATGCAATCTTGGCAAAATTGAGTAAAATAAATATATTAGTTTTAAATTAAATCGCCGGAGGGTGTCTTGGATAAAAACATGAAAGTGCTTGTTGTTGATGATTTTTCAACTATGAGACGTATAGTAAAGAATTTATTACGTGATTTAGGTTTCACTAACATTCAAGAAGCTGATGACGGTAGTACTGCGTTACCTATGCTGCAGGGTGGTGACTTTGATTTTGTTGTAACTGATTGGAACATGCCTGGAATGCAAGGTATCGACTTATTAAAAGCAATAAGAGCAGATGCAAGTTTATCGCATATTCCTGTTTTAATGGTGACAGCAGAAGCTAAAAAAGAGCAAATTGTTATGGCTGCTCAAGCTGGGGTTAATGGCTATATTGTTAAGCCTTTTACCGCTGCAACGTTAAAAACGAAGCTTGACAAAATCTTTGAACGTTTAGCTTAGTTTTGACTAAGTTAAACGGCTCAATGCATAGGAGTCGATGAATGAGTAGCCATGTCTCTTTAGAGCAGGCGAAGTTGCTAGTTGAATATTTAGAAAACGGTCAGCAAGACAAGGCTGATGAATTAGTTGCTAAAATTCAAAATCCTATCAATACAGTATTGTTTGCTGAAATAGGTAAGTTAACTCGCCAATTACATGACTCGTTGATGAATTTTCAGCTAGATTCACGTCTTAATGATTTGGCGACAGCTGATATTCCTGATGCGAAAGAACGGCTTAATTATGTTATTAGCCGAACAGAAGATGCGGCTAATAAAACCATGGATGCGGTAGAGTCTATTTTCCCCGTTGTCGATAAAATTCAAGAGCAAGTTACTAAGGTTATGCCTCAGTGGCAGTCATTGATGCGAAATGAAATCGATCTCCCTGGTTTTAAAGGTTTGTGCCATGATTTAGATGCATTTATTGTTACTACTAATGCTGAAACAAAGCATATGCATTCATTAATGACGGATGTCTTAATGGCGCAAGACTTTCAAGATTTAACTGGTCAGGTTATTCGTAAAGTTATTGATTTAGTTAGAGAAGTTGAAGATAGCTTGATTAATATGCTAACGGCGTTTGGTATCAGTCAAGGTGATACGCCTGATGGATCTTCAAAAACCAAATCAGCACCAAAAGTGGGTGATAACTTGGTAGAAGGTCCGATAGTAAATAAAGAAGAACGTGATGATGTTGTTGCCGACCAAGATGATGTCGACGATTTACTTTCAAGCTTAGGGTTTTAAGAGGAATGACAGCGTATGTCTTATGAAGCAGATGAAGAAATTCTTCAGGATTTTTTAATCGAAGCTGGTGAAATACTAGAAACTTTATCCGAACAACTCGTGGAATTAGAAAACGATCCTGATAATGCTGAGTTACTCAATGCTATTTTTAGAGGTTTTCACACAGTTAAAGGCGGCGCTGGATTTTTAGCTTTAAATAACTTAGTTGACGTTTGTCATGGCGCAGAGAATATCTTTGATATTTTAAGAACTAACCAGCGTTCAGTTACCGCTGAATTAATGGATGTGATTTTACAAGCGCTTGATACTATCAATGAAATGTTTGCTCTAGTACAAAATAGAGAAGAAACTGAACCGGCTGATCCTGCGCTATTAAATGAATTACACCGTTTAAGTGTGCCAGAATCTCAAGATGCAGCTGCTGAACCAGAACCTGAAGTTGTTGCTGAACCTGCTATCACGGCGTCACCAGAAGAGCCTACTTCTAATTCGGCAAGTTCAGATGAAATGACCGATGATGAGTTCGAAGCCCTATTAGATGAATTACATGGCCCGGGCTCTCCTAAAGCTGCAGCGCCAGTAGTTAATACTCCTGAATCAAACGATATTTCTGACGATGAATTTGAATCTTTATTAGATGAACTTCATGGTCAAGGCGCATTTTCTTCTAATGTTAGCCAAAGTTCATCGCCATCGTCAGTGAGTAATTCAGACGAAATTAATGATGAAGAATTTGAAGCATTATTAGATGAAATTCATGGTAAAGGTAAATCACCTGTAGCTTCCAATACACCTAGTGTGCCAGCTACACCTGAAGTTCCTAAGCCAACACCTGCAGCTAAACCAGCTCCTGCTCCAGTGGCTAAACCTCAACCAGCAGCTAAAAAAGCGCCAGCACCAGCTGCCGCAGCGAAAGATAAAAAAGCAGCTGCACCGGCTAGTCAACAAGGTGAAACCACGGTTCGAGTTGATACCAAACGATTAGATCAAATCATGAATATGGTTGGTGAGCTTGTTCTTGTTAGAAATCGTTTAACAAGTTTAGGTCTGACAAAAGAAGATGAAGATCTAACTAAAGCTGTGTCAAATTTAGATGCGGTAACCACGGACTTGCAAGGTGCGGTAATGAAAACCCGCATGCAACCGATTAAAAAAGTTTTTGGCCGATTTCCTCGTGTTGTAAGAGATTTAGCGCGCAGTTTAAACAAAGAAATTCGTTTAGTACTGGTTGGTGAAGATACCGATCTTGATAAAAATTTAGTAGAAGCTTTAGCTGATCCGCTTGTGCATTTAGTACGAAACTCGGTGGATCATGGTATTGAAGAACCTAGTGTTCGTGAACAAAATCATAAACCGCGTGAAGGTACAGTTACACTTTCGGCATCACAAGAAGGTGATCATATATTGTTGACCATCAAAGATGATGGTGCGGGGATGAACCCTGATAAATTGAAAGAAATTGCGATTGAACGTGGCGTTCTTGATGAAGAAGCTGCTGCTAGAATGTCAGATAAAGAAGCGTATAGCTTAATTTTTGCGCCGGGTTTTTCTACTAAGACTGAAATTTCTGAAGTATCAGGTCGTGGTGTGGGAATGGATGTTGTTAAAACAAAAATTACCCAGCTTAATGGTACTGTTAATATCGACTCAGAAATGGGCCGAGGTACCATATTAGAAATCAAAGTACCGTTAACGTTAGCTATTTTACCTACCTTGATGGTAGTTGTTGGCAAACAAAGTTTTGCTTTACCGTTAGCTGGTGTGAATGAAATTTTTCATCTAGATTTAACCAATACCAATACGGTTGATGGTCAATTAACCATTGTCGTACGCGATAAAGCTATACCATTATTCTTCTTAGATGAATGGTTGGTTCGTGATTATAAAGAGAAGCCAAGAGATAAAGGTCATGTCGTTATTGTACAACTAGGTTCACAGCAAATTGCTTTTGTTGTTGATAGTTTAGTTGGTCAAGAGGAGGTTGTGATTAAACCATTAGATCGTTTACTTCATGGCACACCGGGTATGGCTGGAGCAACAATTACTAGTGATGGTGGTATTGCTTTGATTTTAGATGTGCCTAATATGCTGAAATATTACGCCAAAAAATCGTCAGTTAATAAAAAATTAAGATCGTAATTTTAAAGAGAGCATAATGGCTTATAAAGTACTTGTAGTTGATGACTCAAGTTTTTTCAGACGCCGCTTATCCGATATATTAAGTAAAGAAGCAGACATCAATGTAATTGATGTTGCTGTGGATGGTAAGGATGCCGTTGCCAAGGCTATTGCTTTAAAACCTGATGTGATCACCATGGATATTGAAATGCCATTATTAAATGGCATTGAAGCGGTTAAACAAATAATGGCAAAAGCGCCGACCTCCATTTTAATGTTTTCTTCATTAACACATAAGGGCGCAAAAGCAACATTAGAAGCGCTTGAAGCTGGCGCATTAGACTTTTTACCGAAAAAATTTAATGAAATAGCGGCGAATAGTGAAGATGCTGGTTCTCTGTTAAGAGAGCGAGTGCTTGAGTTAGCAAGAAAAAAAGGGCGACTCAGAAGCCGAATTCCCACAACTCGTCCTGTAAGTAGTTTTACTGCAAGTCAATCTAGTTTACGCTCAAGAACTCCGGAGGCTTTTCCTACACCTGCGACGAAAAGAGTTAATCAAAACAAAAGCTATAAGTTATTGGCCATTGGTACTTCAACCGGAGGCCCTGTTGCATTACAAACAGTGTTAACAAAAATTCCGGCGAATTTTCCTTTGCCTATTTTATTAATTCAGCATATGCCGGCCGCGTTTACGCCAGCATTTGCCGCCCGTTTAGACAGTTTATGCCAGATTAAGGTTAAAGAAGCTGCTAGTGGTGATATCTTAAAACCAGGTTGTGCTTATTTAGCGCCTGGTGGCCAACAAATGATTATTGATGGCACAGAATCTGCTGCAAAAATAAAGGTGCTGGAAGATAATTCTCCTAGAATTACTTATAAACCCAGTGTTGATATTAGCTTTGGCTCAGCTGCAAAAGTATTTCAAGGTGACGTATTAGCTTTGATTTTGACTGGTATGGGCTCAGATGGAAGAGAGGGCTCTCGTATGTTGAAAAGTAAAGGCGCTACTATTTGGGCGCAAGATGAAGAATCTTGTGTGGTGTACGGTATGCCGCAAGCGGTAACCGTTGCCGGTTTAACCGATTTATCATTACCTTTAGCTGAAATATCTGACAATATCATAAAGGAAGTGACTAATGGATAAGCTCAGTATTGCTGGGCTTCTTATTGCAATTCTTGCTATTTATCTTGGTTTTTCACTTGATGGTGGAGCAATAAGTGGTTTATTAGAATTACCAGCATTTATCATTGTTTTTGGTGGAACCTTAGGCGCGGTGATGTTGCAATCATCGAGCAGCCAATTTATTCATGCTGTTTTACTTTTAAAATGGATTGTTTTTCCACCCAAATACGATATTAATAAAGGCATTGACGATATTTTAATGTGGTCAGAAAGATCACGAGAAGCGGGTTATTTATCGTTAGAAAGTTTTGCCCTTGATACTGAAGATGAATTTGTTCGCAAAGGTTTAAATTTTATTGTTGATGGTGTCGAAGTTGAGCAATTTAAAGAAGCCTTAGAGCTTGATATTGATTTACAACAAGAGCATAACTTGCGATCTGCCAATATTTTTGAAGCAATGGGTGGCTATAGCCCAACTATTGGTATTTTAGGTGCGGTTTTAGGTTTAATTCACGCTATGTCAAACTTAAGTAATCCTGATATGTTAGGAGAAGGCATCGCCACGGCTTTTGTTGCAACTATTTATGGTGTTGGGTTTGCGAATTTGGTTTATTTACCGATAGCGAATAAGTTAAAAGGTCTTGTTCATTACGAAACCGTTTATCGAGAAATGATTTCCGCAGGGCTTGTTGCTGTAGCTAATTCTGAAAACCCACATGCTATCGAAAATAAATTGTCTTCTTTTAGGCTAATGCAATGTCTCGATTAAGAAAACATCGTCATACAATTGAGCAGGATAATGTTCATCGTTGGTTAGTTTCCTATGCTGATTATATGACTTTGTTATTCGCTTTATTTGTTGTTTTGTATGCTATGGCGATAGTGAATGACAAGCCGTTTGAAACGGTAACTGAATCGCTTGGCCGAGTGTTTCAATCGTCAGAAACAAAAACTAAAAATAAAGGTGAAGGCGACGATATTTTACCGGTTAATTCAACTAAAACGAATAAACGATTATATGGTGATGGTATTCTTGAAGTTGATGGTCCAGAGCTTGTTGATGGTAAAAAACAGTTGTCGAATATTGAACAGAGTAATGTTGGCACTAATTTGGAATCATTAGAAGAAAAATTACATACTGCATTATACGAGTTAGTTGAGTCAGGTTATGCCCAACTTCAAATTGATGGCGATTGGCTAGAAATTGAATTAAACAGTGGTTTGTTATTTCCTAGTGGTTCTGCGTCACCTACAAATTCAGCACGGTCTATTTTAGCCGTAATTTACGATGTTATTGGTGAGGTCAGTAACTTTATTCGTGTAAGAGGCTATACTGATAATCAACCGATAAATAATGAAATATTTTCATCTAATTGGGAGCTTTCAGTTTATCGAGCAACGGCTATATTAAGAGTTTTGGAAGAGCAAAATTTGGATCCTGCCCGCATGGCAATTGAAGGATACGGACAATTTTATCCTAATGCTGATAATAGTACGGCAGCAGGGCGGGCACAGAATCGTCGAGTGGTTATTGCGATCTCGAAATATGGCCTTGCTCATTCTAATCTGATAAATACGCCGACCATCAGCGTGAAAGATGTTGAAGCTATTAAACAAGTTGTTGATTCTTCGGGCGAACCTAATAAAATTAGAATTATACAGCTTGAAAATGGTGGTATACGTATTACCACTCGTGATGATGAGTTAGAAAACTCACAGTAATAGGACAGCCCTTTGGTAGTTTGGACAGTAGCAAATCAAAAAGGCGGTGTAGGTAAAACTACATCGACCATTTCATTAGGTGGCTTGTTAGCTGAACAAGGCTATCGTGTTTTATTAGTGGATACCGATCCCCATGCCTCATTAAGTTATTATTTTGGCATTGAATCAGAAGATTTAGAACTAAGTGTTTATGACTTATTTGTTCAGGTTTCAACCAAAGAACAAATTTTACAAAGTTTGTGTCCAACTAAATATGCCAATATTGATATTTTACCTGCTACAATGGGGTTAGCCACGTTAGACCGATCGCTTGGTGCTAAAGGTGGTATGGGGTTAGTCCTTAAAAAAGCTATCGCAAAATTATCTGATGATTATGATTTTGTGCTGATGGACTGTCCGCCGGTTTTAGGGGTTTTGATGGTTAATGCTTTAGCGGCATCGGATCGGATCATTGTACCGGTACAAACTGAGTTTTTAGCACTTAAAGGCTTAGATCGTATGATGAAAACCATGGAAATGATGCAAAGCGAGCAAGAAAAGCCTTTTGCTTACACCATAGTGCCAACCATGTTTGATAAACGAACCAAAGCCTCTTTACTTGCTTACCATAAAATGAAAGAAATTTATGGCGATACTGTTTGGACAGGCGTTATACCAATTGATACTAACTTTAGAAACGCGAGTAGTGCGCAAAAAGTGCCGTCAGATTATGCACCTTCAGCAAGGGGGGTGTATGCTTATAAAAGCTTACTGACACATTTGATCGAAAAACAGGCTGTGGAGGGCTAAATGGCAAAAACGTTAGCCGCAAGTAATAAAGTAATGAAAAATTATCTGTCTGAATTGATGACAGATGATGAGCCTGTCAATGAAAAAACATTTGATACGCCAGTACATGAGCAAAAATTAGAAAAGTTATTAAGTACGGTTAATGAACCCAAAGTTGCTGTTACTACGGCTAAATCTGAACAAAAATTAAAAATACCCGCTAAAGTTAAAACAACAGAAGTAAAACCGGAAGTTACAACAAAAGTTGCCATTGATACGCCATTAGCCACGAAAAAAAGCCAAGGTGGTATTCAACTTCAACCGGAAAAAGCTTTTTCTCGTTCTAGTTTTCAAGCGATGTTTTTTGATGTTGCCGGCTTAACGGTTGCAGTACCATTAGTTGAACTTGGTGGTATTCACAATATTGGTGACACGACCCACTTAATGGGTAAGCCCGACTGGTTTAAAGGGGTAATGATAAACCGTGATGAAAAAATCAATGTTGTAGACACCGCTTTGTGGGTTATGCCTGAAAAATGTGACGAAACATTAAAAAATTCGCTAAACTATCAATATATTATCATGTTAAGTGATAGCCAATGGGGCTTAACAGCAGAGCATTTAGTTGATACTGTTACTTTACATGAAGATGAAGTTAAATGGCTTGATTCGCCAAGTAAAAGACCTTGGTTAGCGGGCTTGGTTAAAGAACGGATGTGTGCTTTACTTGATGTAGAGTCGCTTATACAGTTACTGAATGACGGTGAAAATATTCATCAGCGGTAATGTGAATAATTTAGCTGTATATTAATAAGAATATAAATACGAAATTTTTTGAGGATAAGTCGTATGTCTGATGAAAGACGCAATGTTAATGATACTGTAGATAATGATGAAGTGCTTCAATGGGTAACGTTTAAGCTTGATAGCGAAACCTACGGTATAAACGTAATGCAAGTACAGGAAGTTTTACGGTATTCGGAAATAGCACCAGTTCCTGGCGCACCGGCTTATGTCTTAGGGATTATTAATTTACGTGGTAATGTTGTTACTGTTATTGATACTCGCTCTCGCTTTGGTTTAGTTTCTGCTGAAATTACTGATAATACCCGCGTTGTGATCATTGAATCAGAAAAGCAAGTTATTGGTATTTTGGTGGATAGTGTTGCAGAAGTGGTCTATCTGAAAAAATCAGATATTGATCTCGCACCAAATGTTGGAAATGACGAAAGCGCTAAATTCATTCAAGGTGTTTCAAACCGCGATGGTGAGTTACTAATTTTGGTTGATTTAAATAAATTACTCACTGATGATGAGTGGGATGAATTAAAACAATTTTAATTCTTAACGTTATTTAAGCCTGTGCAAGCAGGCTTTTTTGTGTCGAATAAAATATGCCTAGTATTGTTGTTGCTTTATTAATTGTTGTTTTACTGGTTTTCGCAATTACCGTGTTATATATCATACGTTTATCAAAAAAAATAAATGTATTAGAAGAACAATCTGCTAATTTAACCTTAGTACTTGATAACCAACAAATGAACGATGTGCAGCAACACGAGTTATTAGCCAGCATTCAAGAAACGTTACAAGCACCGATTCTTGAAAATGAACAAGTTACTAAGCAATTAACGGTTCGCACTAAACATATACAAGAAAAGCTGGCTGAATTAGAAACGGAGTTAGAAAAGCTCAAGCACGAGCAACCAGAAGATAAGTTATATCGCAGAGCATTAAAAATGGTTGAGTTAGGTGCCGACATTGAAGAAATCATTGCTGAATGCGATATTCCGCGAGCAGAAGCTGAGCTATTATTTTCGATTCATCTAAAAGAATAAAATTAAGCGGTTAATTCATTGTAAATTAATGCCTACCTCATTAGAATTGTCTTTTTAATCATCCTTTCACGGATCATTTATCACGCTCCCTTCTAGTTACAAGGAATTTGTCGGTGTTTATAAATAAACGTCCCCTCAATACTGTTGTGTCAGTATTTTTTATTATTACTACGGCTTTAGTTAGTGGTTGTTCATCAACCTCTGCACCATCAGCACAGAAAGATCCACTTGAACCTATCAATCGGGCATCGTGGCGCTTTACATGGGATTATGCTGATAAATACGTTGCTAAGCCTGCCTCACAGGCTTATGTTGAATATGTCTCAGCAGATTTACGTTCCGGCGTTTATAACATGGCGCTTAATTTAAATGAACCGGCAACAATTATTAACCACTTATTACAGGCTAAATTTAGTGATGCCGCTAAAAGTGCCGGACGGTTCACATTAAATTCAACAATTGGTTTGTTAGGTTTTTTTGATCCAGCTAGTGACTTTGGCTGGGAGCGCAAAGAAGAAGAGTTTGGTGAGGTACTCGGTGTTTATGGCGTTAGCGACGGGCCTTATTTAGTTGTGCCTGCGATGGGGCCAAGCTCGGTGAGGGAAGAAGTTGGTGATTATGTCGACAGTTACTATTGGCCTTTAGCCGCCATTGATTTTTGGCCGAATGTTGTAAGATTAACCGTACTTGCCTTGGAAACACGTGCTGAGTTAAGTGAAAATGAAAGTTTAGTCAATGAAGCGATTGATGATTATATCTTTGTTAAAAATGCCTATTTTCAAAATATGAATTACAAAGTTTACGATGGCAAACCACCGATCGTCGTTGATCAAGCAGCAGAAGATGATCTAGATGCTTATTTAGAAGAGTTACAATAAACGAGTAATCGTTATGAAGATAAGCGGTATTGTTGCTTAACGACAATACCGCTTTTTTTATGCCTATATATTCAGCTTATGTATTTTGATTTGAAGTAAATTGTTTAATGGCATTAGGTAAGTGTGCGCGTAAAAAATATAACGAAATCGGGCGCATTAAAACAAAATAGCCAACTAAAACAAAAATTAGGGGGATAAACAGTAACCAAGTGTCTAATCTAGCGATCATGATAAATGGTGGTATCAAAATAAATAATTTAATTAAATTGAGAATAAGTTTTTGCGGTGTAACAAGCTTATTACTGGCGATTGCTAATATTTGTTGGCGTTCTTTCACTGAATATTGTTGTAGTTCAGGAAGGTTATTGGATGAAAAAATAATAGCCATAATACTCATTGGTTAATAACTGTGGCCTGATCTTACCTAAATTGTTCTGTTAAATTAAGCTTTAATCCGTACTTAACTTCGTTATCCCTCCAATAATCGTCATTAATTTCGTTAGTATGTGAAAAAATGGATAAACGTGTATCGAAATTCGTGCCTATTTGGTAGAATTGCCGCGTTTTTTTATTAGACATTATTCGACAGGTAAATATCATATGAAAGTCATTGAAGGTTCTTTCGTTGCTTCAGGCAAAAAATTCGTTATCGTTGTATCTCGTTTTAATAGCTTTATTGTTGAAAGCTTATTAGAAGGTGCAATTGATGCATTAAAACGTCACGGTAACGTTGCTGATGACGACATTACGGTTGTTCGTGTTCCTGGTGCTTATGAATTACCTGTAGCGGCTAAAAAAATAGCGGCTAAAGGTGAATACGATGCCATTATTGCTATCGGTGCTGTGATCAGAGGTGGTACACCTCATTTTGATTTTGTTGCCGGTGAATGTAACAAAGGCCTAGCGCAAGTTTCAATGGAATTTACAACACCAGTAGCATTTGGTGTGATCACAACCGATTCTATCGAACAAGCGATTGAAAGAGCGGGTACTAAAGCAGGTAATAAAGGCGCAGAAGCGGCATTAAGTGCTTTAGAAATGGTTAACGTATTAGACCAATTGTAATTTTCGGAGATTGAAGTTGAAACCATCTGCAAGAAGAAAGGCGCGTGAATTAGCGGTTCAGGCTATCTATTCATGGCAAATTAGTCAGAACTCTGTTTCTGATATTGAGCTGCATTTTTTAACTGAAAATGCTAAACGTCGTTTTGATATTCCTTATTTTCAAACGTTATTGCAGGGGGTTACAGCCTCAGTCAGTGAATTAGATTTAGCCATTTCACCACATGTTGAACGTCCTATTGAAGAGATTGATCATGTTGAAAAGGCTATTTTACGTTTAGCGGTTTTTGAATTAAGTAATAACGAAGAAGTACCATATAAAGTTGTTATTAATGAAGCTATTGAATTAGCCAAAGAATTTGCGGCTGATGATAGCCATAAATTTGTCAATGGTGTACTCGATAAAGCCGTAAAATTAATACGTTCTTAATGATTAATAGCGAATATAATGAAAGAATTTGATGTAATAAAGCGATACTTTAGTGAGCAAATTACTAAACGCAAGGATGTGTTGTTAGGGATCGGGGATGATTGCGCTATATTAAAAGTTAATGGCTCTCAGAATATCGCTGTTACCACTGACACCTTAGTTTCAGGTGTGCATTTTCCAGAAGATACTTCGGCAAAAGCTATCGGCCATAAATCAATCGCAGTCAGCTTGTCTGACTTAGCTGCGATGGGTGCTGAGCCTGCATGGGTGTCATTAGCCTTAACTATGCCAAGTGTGGATGAGGCTTGGATAAAAGACTTTTGTGACGGTGTTTTTGAACTCTGTGAATATACTAATGTTCAACTTATTGGTGGCGATACTACGCAAGGACCATTAAGCATTACTGTAACAGCACAGGGCTTTGTACCAGATAATAAATATATTACACGCAGTGGTGCTAAGCCAGGTGACTGGATTTATGTATCTGCTGATATTGGTGATCCCGGTTTAGCCTTAATGCATTTGCAGAATAAAATCAGCTTAAAGCCAGAGTATGTAGAAAAGGTTCAGCGTAAACTTGAATACCCTAAGCCTAGAATTCTACTAGGGCAGGCGTTAAGAGACTATGCTTCTTCGGCTATAGATGTTTCTGATGGCTTACTGGCAGACTTAAACCACATATGTCGAGAGTCAAATGTGGGGGCCAATATTATTCTTGACCATATTCCACTATCCGATGAACTTAAAGAGAGTTTAGGTGATATGGCGATAGAGTTTGCTATTAATGCCGGTGATGATTATGAGCTGATTTTTACGGTTTCTGAAACCAATAAAGTGGCAATGGAAACCGCCGTTGGCCAAACCAGTAATAAAATTACCTGTATTGGTCAAATCAATCACACCAATAAATTGACCACCACAATTAACGAAACTCCCGTTAAAATTAATACAAAAGGATTTGAGCACTTTTAAGTGTTCAAGGTGCTCTCTTGCAAAAATCATTTAATTTAAAAAGTCCGGTACAATTTTTAGCGTTAGGCTTTGGTAGCGGCTTAGCGCCTAAAGCACCTGGAACTTTTGGCACATTAGCTGCCTTACCTTGTTATTTATTATGTAGTTATTTACCTGATCTTTATTTAGGTATTTTGATTATCCTGATGTCGGTTATTGGTGTTTATCTTTGTGGAAAAACAGCTGAAGCCGTTGGTGTTGATGATCATCCAGCGATTGTTTGGGATGAATTTGTTGGTTTGTTTATCACTTTATATTTAACCGAGCTTACTTGGTTAACCTTACTTGTTGGTTTTTTGTTATTTCGCTTTTTTGATATTTTGAAGCCTTGGCCGATTTCGGTCGCTGATAAAAAACTACATGGGGGTTTTGGTATTATGTTAGATGATATTCTAGCCGGTATCGCTGCCTTTGTGTGTATGCAGTTTATTTTCTAGGTTAGAATAATTGATAGCTTGATAAGATTAGATAAAAAAAATGCCGTTGAATATTTCAACGGCATTTTTGTTTGATCACTGATTATTTACGACATATATTCTGGACCAAAACCCATAGTCCAAAGAATAGCGGTAGCGGCCATAATAGTTACTAATAAAACTAAACCACAAGTAACTACGGAACTTGCATAAATAAAGCCTTTTTCTTCAGGTATGTTCATCATTATAGGCACGCCGGAATAAAGTAAATAAACGCTATAACAAATAGCAGCAAGGCCGGCTAAAACGAAAAACCATAAAACTGGATATAGTGCAGCAATACCAACCATTAATAAAGGTGTGGCGGTATAAGCGGCTAATTCTAAAGATTGCGTATAATCTGGTGTCGAATCAAAGGTTTTTGCCATCCAATGAATAAGATATGCTAGCGCTAAAACGCCGAGAATTAGGGCGAAATACATGCCGATTGACATGATCGCTGCGCTGCTTTGCGTTAACTTTATGGGATCACCAGCGCCAATAGACCAACCAATATGCGCAGAAGCATAGTAGGCACTGATTGACGGAATTAACCCTACGGTAAGAATATGCACCATACTGTAGAAAAAGCTTTCATGGCGTTTTTCAATGGTTTGCCATTCTTCTCTTGGATGAGCGTATAAGCCCCAAATGTGATTTAAAATCATAATAACTTCCTCTCGCTATCCCCAATTTAAAATTAGCAGAATTTCAGCTAATTTCATTTTTTATTCGGTATTATTTTTTACCGATATCTTATTTATGTAAGATATAATTGCTTACGTCAAGCATTGTTTAAAAAATAAACGTCATAATGTGGTAATGAGAGAGAAGGAGTTCTTACCTAGGGTCTGTTGATCTTTGTTTATATTTTCAGCAATAGGCTATTTTAAGTGATAGCAAAGCAGAATGAACGTTGTTTGGTTATTCCAAATGAGTGAAATTCTAATGCAGCTAGCGCAGAAAATAGCCATTGCCCTGTGGGCTGAGGCTAAAATCGCTTTACTCGGCGTTAAAAATTATTGGTTTAGATGACTAAACGACATAATTTCA